>CAYXJG010000202.1:0-9561 GCA_964465285.1 uncultured bacterium | reverse complement strand
GCCCGCTGCTCTTTTCCGGGTACTTTATTTTCTTGCAAGTCCCTAATCGTCATCCCAATTGTCATCGTCGTCCCAATCATCGTCGTCACCATCCCAATCAATGCACCCCAGATCGCAGGTTCTCACCAGTACATAATCAGAATATCCGACATCCTCATAGTTCAGAATCAGGTTAGTTACCTCATAGGTGGTGACGCGGCTGCGGGAGGACACGGTAGTAATCCGGGTCAGGTCTCCAGGTATTGAGAGGAGTGCAGGAGCTAGGTTCGAGCTGAAGGCATAGAAGGTATAGTTCACTAGAGCAAAACTGCCCTGCTCAAAGGAACGGGGATACATACACGTGCGCGAGGGCCGGGGTAATCCCGCAACCACGAACTTGTCAGTATCAATGGTGCTGGTATCTTGCAGGAACGTTACCTGAGCGGATTCATAGCGATTAGAAATGCGGGTGATGCGGGTAAAGTAGTCGTAGGTTTGCATGCCTGCATCAATGCGACCATTGCGGTCACGATCCCGACCAACCACCGTTCGCACCAGGCGATCGCCCCACGGGTCATCCGACACAATCAAGCTGACTACAGAGTAGTCGTCCAGCAGCTCAAACTCGCTGTAGCCCAGGAAGTTGTCTTCTAAGTCAAATAACCTCACAACGATTGGCGAGCATAGTTTTTGGCGCGGTTGACCACAAAGTTGGGCAGCAAATCAGCCTGACTCACCACTATGCCATCCTGACTGAATACCTCAGCTACGGCAGGTGACTGAATGTTGAAAGGGCTAATGAGTGCAGAGAAAGTGGCGATCGCCAAAACACGACGCATGTTCATTCAAACATCTCCTGGTTTTAAGTAAAATTCTTGGTTTTAAGTAAAATATGAAATCGCAAGTTGGATGGTATTTAATTTCTGTTCCTTAAGGTCAGAAATGATGCAAGTTTTTCATATTTAGTGCGTAGCTGAGTTGCCTGCTTAGCTTAGCCCGACAGCATTTCAGCGCAACTCAGCATCATCCTGACAACCTGAACAATAGGACTTGCGTAAGCCCTGTAAAAACCATAGCGATTAGCGCATAGATGAATCCATAGGCGGGCTACTTTTCTGACACCATGACCCCGTTGGTTCACTAAAAGTTCCGAATGTTCCGACCGGGAACTGACCATCATGCGGCCAAGACGCGTAAAAATCTTCAAAGACCCCTAAGGAACGAGAATTAAATAGTTTGAACCAAATTTTAGTGAAGCGGCGCGGCGATGCCGCACCGCTTCACTAAAATTGGATTTTATTTAATCCTTGCTCCTAAAACGGGTTTCGCCATTAGGGTAGAGATTAACTCATCACCTCTGCAAGAATCATCACCTCTGCAAGAATATATATCGCTGTGCAAGCGCATTAAGCACAGTTTGTTGAGTGGCGGCGCTCTACGCCGCCACTCAACAAATTCGGGTGTGCTTAACCAATTTGCACACCGCTATAATTTGACTAATTTCAAATTTTCCTAAAATGGCTTCTCACGAAAAAATTGAAGCTGATGATCCGTTTGAGTCGGAACGGGATTTTGTATTAGTTTGCGGCCTGGGCAGCCTCGGGCAGCACTGCGTGGTGATGCTGAAGCAATTTGGCGTCATGGTCAGCGCCATTGAGCAAACCATTCCCGATGAGTGGGAATTGCCAATTGTGCCTCAGCTGTTAGAGCATTTGTGGAAGGGGGATTGTCGGCAGTCCGAACTGTTACAAAAAGCAGGCATCGAGCACTGCCGCGCTATTCTACTGGTCACCGATGACGAGCGAGCCAATTTAGAAGCCGCTTTTGCAGCACGGCTTCTAAATCCCCATGGGCGTCTAGTTGCCCGGTCTGCAAAATATAGCCTGAATCATCTACTAAATCAGCAGCTTGGCGATTTCATTGCCTTCGAGCCGGCCCATCTCTCTGCCCCGGCTTTTGCTCTGGCAGCGATTGACGAAAATGTGCTGGGCTTTTTCAACTACCATGACCAGCTTTTCCAGGTGATTCAGCATGTTATCGATCCGCATCACAGTTGGTGCAATGTCCGCAAGGTATATGAGCTGCACACGCGAACTCGCCGGGTGCTCGCCCATGTGCCGAACCGCCTGCGGCTGCCGGGACACCCTCCGACCATGCGGTTCAGGCAGTTTCATCGATGGGAACCCCAGGAAACCATTCAGGCGGGAGACATTTTAATCACGATTGAAGTGACGCCTCCGTCGATGCTGGCACTCCAGCGGGCGGATTTATTTGGGACGGACTCTCCATCCTGGCAAGACTGGTGCAGCCGTTGGTTGGTGCAGCTCAACCCGGTTCGCATGGTAAAAGATATCTGGAGCAACACGACTCCTCAGCATCAGATTCAGCGGGTCGCGCTCATCTGTGGCGCGACAGTGATGGTGTTGCTCTCCAGCGGCACGCTGTTTTTACGGCTGTTCTATCAGGGAATTTCTCTGGTCGATGCTTTCTTTGCAACGGTTGTGCTGCTGCTGGGGGGGTATGGCGATCGCTTTGACGATTTTGGGTTTGATGCTCCCATTCCAGGGTGGCTCAGATTTTTTGGACTTCTCCTAACGCTGGCAGGCACCGCCTTTGTCGGCGTACTATATGCCCTGCTGACGGAAAAACTGTTGACTCTGCGGCTGCAATTTTTGGAAAAACGGCCTCCGGTTCCGACTAAAAACCATGTCGTCATCATCGGATTAGGGCGCGTTGGGCGTCGGGTCGTTAATTTGCTCCAGCAGATGAAACATCCTCTTGTCGGGATTGTCGAATCTTTGCCCAACCAAGACACCATGCCTCACATTCCACTGGTAACAGGAAACTTCAATGCGGCATTGGAGCAGGTGAACCTGGAGACAGCGCAGAGCGTAGTAGCAGTCACCGGGGATGAGTGGCAAAATCTGGAACTGGGGCTGATGGTGCATGATACCAATCCCAAGAGTCGCATGGTGATTCGAACCTATGACCAGCGGTTTAGCGATCGCGTTGCCCAGCTTTTTCCCTATGCCCAGGTATTATGCGCCTCTGCCTTGTCTGCCGAAGCTTTCGTTGCTGCAGCATTTGGTGAGAATGTCCTGGGACTCTTTCGTCTCAATCCTCAAACGGTGCTGGCGACGGAATATCGCATCGAAGTTGGAGACACGCTCAACGGGCTGCTGCTAGCGGAGATTGCCTATGGCTATGGGGTGGTTCCACTGATTTATCAGCGGGAGGGAAACCGCTCTGAAACCATGATGCCGACGGATGACGTGCGGCTACATGAGGGCGATCGCCTGGTTATACTCGCCACTATTGAGGGGGTAAAATGCATCGAGAAGGGTGAAATGGCCCCGCGTCAGTGGTACATTGCCGTGGAAAAACTATTGATGCCTGGTGCAGCCTTTGATGGAGCATCGGAAACAGCTCTCATTGCTGGCTGCCCCATCGAAATGGCCCATCATCTTATGCAGAATTTGCCGGGAACGCTGCCCCACCCGCTCTACGAGCACCAGGCGAAGCGGTTGGCGCGGAAGCTGAGGAAGGTGCAGGTGTTGGCAACGGTTAACCGAGTTGAGGAGTGAAGGGATAGGTAGGAAAGTGGGCAAATGTGGAGCTGTGGGTAGACGCGGTTGAGTCATTTTTTTCTTAGAATAGCAATGTATTAAATTTTGTTGTGAAACTTTAGCATCTAATGACTACAGGCTCTACTCCGACCACGACTCCCCCTGTCAATTATCTCGTCGCTGTACTGTCAAATCGCGTGCAGGCAGAGGCGGCCTATTCGTCTCTCGAACGAGAGTCATTTCCAATGAATCAAGTTTCCCTTTTAGGCAGAGGATATAAAAGCGCTGATGAATTTGGCCTGATTAACCCTGATGATGCAGCAGATAAGCAATCGACGCAGCTCGCCTACTGGGTCGTTCCATTTGGGTTCGTTGCGGGTGCCGGATTCAGCATTCTATCTGGACTCCAGACATTTGCCTGGGCAGGAGAAATTGGCAATCACCTGATCGGTGGCGTTCTTGGATCTGCTGCAGGGCTGATGGGCGCTTATGTTGTTGGGCGCATTACGGGATGGACAGTTGGCAGTGGCGATGCGATCGCCTATCGTAATCGACTAAATGCGGGAAAGTACATCATCATCTTTCAGGGAAACGAGGCCCAGGTGAACCGAGCCATCCCGATTCTCCGTCAGTATGAGCCTGAAAACCTACAGGGATACGTTGAAAACGGCTGATACTAAACCCGTTTTATCGAACCTCTAGCAGGAAAGCTGCACAGAGCAGAGCTTTTCTGAAAGCAAGGGTTTAACCTGAGCGCGCAGCATCATGCAGAATAACCCAGAAAGGGCAGGGGCTTTGTTCCTACCTTTTCTGGGTGAGTCGAGCGACAAGATTTAGTTCACCGGGGGTGAAGAGAACTGGGCGAGGGTTTCCTGAATAGTCGGCAGAGTCAAAAACTGCTGGGTATCAGCCAGCAGGCGATCGCCCCACAGGTTTTCTTCCAAGAAGTCTAAATTGGCATAGCGGCTGTCTAGCTCCAGGGCAGTTTTCCCTTCGGCGATGGCTTCAGACTGTTTTCCTTGGACAAATAGGGCAACGGCGATCGCCAGCAGTGGCTCAGCTTCCTGCTCTTCGGTAATGTCTGCTGCGGCTTGCCACTGGTCAATCGCATCATCAACATCGCCCCGTTCATACAGGGCGAGACCAATATTGTTTACCGCAGGCCAGAAGGTTTCATCAATGTCGGCAGCCTTCTCATACTCCTCAATGGCGTCGTCATAGCGCCCTAGCATGTAGTAAGTGTTGCCCAGGTCAAACAACGCTCCAGGAACATTAGGCGCAAATTCAAGCCCTTCTTTTAAGAATTCTGCAGCTTTTTCAAATTCGCCGAGCCGAAAATAAACAGACCCCAGGTCGAACAAGGCAGCTGGATCTTCAGGATCAAGTTCGCGAGCCTTCTGAATGGCACTGAGGGACTGGTCATACGCTTCCATTTGCAGATAGAGTCGTCCCAGCAATAGCCATACTTGAGGCGATTCGGGCGCGAGCTGAGAGGCCAATGAAGCGCGGGTTAGTGCCAACTCAAATTGCTGAAACTGAGCAAGCTGCACGGCTTCCTGAGCCAAAAATAAGCCCTGCTGCTCCATCCGAGCCGGATCAAGGTCAAGGACATGGGGTAGAAGCGCCTGACCCATAGCGGGTTGGGGCATGGCCCAGAGGCCGACAGAGGCAAGAACAGACAGAATAGAGAAACGTTTATCCACGACGAACCAATGTATAGATAACGAAGAAAATATACCCTGCCAGGTCATAAACTTGACTTTTGAATTGGGGAGATCCTGGGCGCAGCGCAGGATCTCCCCAATTCAAAAATTAAAATTGTAGGCTGTGGCAGCATAGAGCAGAGCCAAAAGACTCTTTGATAGCTTAAATCATCTCGTGATGGATTGACGATCCGACTGATTCAACTTATGGAGCTGGGAGCATCTCACTTTTACAAATTGATTAATTTTGCACGACTTGGCAAAGTTCTCAAATTCATAACGCAAGAATAAGGGTTTGGCGCGCGCTCCGCGCGCGCCAAACCCTTATTATTTAGTGAAACTTGCTAAGTCGTAAATTTTGTTTTGCTGGGTGGGCGGGCTGCGCCCGCCCACCCAGCAAAAATGGGATGCACCCATAAATTCTGCGGCTATGTAAAAATATATGGGCATGTTAAGGACTGAGAGCTAAAACTATTCTGTTCTCAGTCCTTTCGATGTTCTCCTGTGCTTCTTCGTCTGTTCGTGTGTTTTCTCTGTGGTTGTTTCGTTAATGAACTGAGCCGATGTCTTCGGGTGCAAATCTTTATCAATTTATCGTTTTGACCGTCCTGGCGGCCATCACTACGGTTATTACAACGTCGCTCACCTACTATCTACTGTCTAGGCCGTGGTGTATCGAATTTAAGGGCAATGGCGGCCATACGATTCTCTATGGTGCGGAGAACTGTGAAGACGACTCTCGTCATCACGCCTCTCCCCATGCTGCATCTCGTGCTTCTATCGACAGAACTTTGCTGAACTGGTAAGGCTCCAAGCTACCGACGAATCGTCACCTGGTGGGCGTGGCACGCCACACGTGCCACACCCATTAGGCAACGTCTACCGGGTCACACAACTTGGCAAAGTTCTCAAATTCACAACACAAAGATAGGGGTTTGGCGCGCGCTCCGCGCGCGAAACCCCTATCTTTGTGTGAAACTTGCCAAGTCGTGCGGGTCAGATGCTTCCTGCAAAGGCTATGCCAACTGGGGATGAGCCGCTAGCGGCCAGCCGATTGGATTAATGTACCGTCTGCATCAATATAGCTGCGCTGGGTGCCGACCTGTATCCAGGCTAAACCTTCAGAAAACTTGCCTGCATTGTTATAGGCTGGCTCAATCACCCATGTACCCGTAGCATCAATAAAGCCATATTGGCCGTTAACCTGAACGGCAGCTAACCCTTCGGAAAATTCAGCAGCATAGTCAAATTGGGGAGCGATCGCCATTTCCCCGTTGATGTCTACATAGCCCCATTTGGTACCGACCATCACCGCTGCCAGTCCCTCAGAAAAGTCTGATGCAAAGCTATAGGTGGGTTCAACAATGAAGTCTCCTGTGCCATTAATGAAGCCCCAGTTTTGACCCACACGCACTCGCGCTCGTTCGTCAGCGAAGGGGAAGGCTCCGTCCAGAGTTCTAGCAATCACGTCTTCCCCGGCTTTATTAACGTAACCCCATTTCTTGTCCAAGCGCACCGCTGCCAGGTCTTCTGAAAATTTGCCGTTGTCCTCATACTGGGGGGCGATCGCCCACTCTCCCGTTGAATTGATGTAGCCGTATTTATCGTCGAGCCGTGCCGACGCTTTGCCCTCTGAAAAGCCAACCGCCAGGTCAAACTGGGGTTCGATGATTATCTCACCATCGGGGTTAATGTAGCCATACTTCGTACCTGTCCGGACAGCCGCCAGTCCCTCAGCAAAAGGCGTGGCGCTGGGATATTGGGGAGCCACGACAATCTCACCGTCCCGGTTCATATAGCCATAAAAATCGCGCACTTTCACCAGGGCTCGCTCGCCGGAAAAACCAGAAACGCCATCCAGGGAAGGGTCGATGTCGAGAATTACGGCTCCAGTCGTATCAATCAGATGAAACTGGTCATCTTGGCGGACAACGGCAACCCCTTCCGAAAAATCAGAGGCGTAATCAAAATACAGCACAGGTTGAGTCATAGTGGAGGCGTTGGCAATAATGTCTGGAAAACGTGGCAGGGTGTTGTGCCCTGCTTGGGGGAGCGGATGCTCTGCGACGGAGATGGCTAGAAAATGGGGGCGATCGCCCGCACTCCCAAGCAGTATTTGATTAGGCAATTGGCATGATGCCAGCATCGTAGCAATCCATCCCACACAGACCTGAAGACACCATCGCATTATTATTCTCCTTATCCCATCTGCTTACTGTTGACAACCCATCCGTCACGACTTCAGCAATTCTCATTTTGGAAAACTTCGCGCCCTATAGGCGCTCACTTGTATCGGTTTGGGGGGCAAAAAGGTCGCCTCAGGCAACCTTTTTGCCCCCTAAATTTCCATAATGAGAATTGCTGTCACGACTTGGCAAAGTTCACGATACGTTCACGAAGGAATGAAGGTTTTGAGATGGATTTGAGAACTTTGCCAAGTTGTCATCCGTGACGATCATCGTGCTCTATCAATTTTAAGATTCGGGCAATTTTAGAAATTCGAGCAATTTTAAAAATTCGGGCGATCCCTGGGGGGACTGCCCCAACTTTTTCCAGGCTCTATCTTTTCTCAGGGGGGCTCAGCTTTTGAGACCGCTTAATCACTTTGTAAACAGGAGTTTTAGCTCTGGACTAAATGCCTAGCTTACAATGCTGATTTGGGATCAAGATCTGTGAATTGAGGTAATCCTGCTCTGTGCAGAGAATTCCTCTGGTTCGAAAACTAAGTTCATGGCCTGGCAAGGTATAGCCTATGCTGACAGATATCCCTCTTATGGATGTTTCATATCAGTCTGCGATGACTGAGGATAGTGCCGATGCGATCGCCCCTAGCCTGTCGTAATCTGCATCGCGACCTGCCTATCGCTACTGTCTACTCCGAAAGAATTCATCACCATGACTCAGCCTATTGATTTTTACTACTGGACAACGCCCAACGGTTGGAAAGTTAGCATCATGCTAGAAGAAGTGGGGCTGCCCTACACCGTTCATCCTATTAACATCATGGCGGGCGACCAATTTGACCCTGATTTTTTGACGATTAGTCCCAATAACAAAATTCCTGCCATTGTTGACCCTAATGGGCCCGGTGATCAGCCCATCTCCCTGTTTGAGTCAGGGGCGATTCTGATGTACTTGGGGGAAAAAACTGGGCAGTTTTACCCCACAGCTATGGGCGATCGCTACAGGGTGATGACGTGGCTTATGTTCCAGATGGGCAGCATCGGCCCTATGTTTGGGCAAGCCCACCACTTCCGCAAGTACGCCCCTGAAAAAATTCCCTACGCCATTGATCGGTACACGAATGAGGCAGGACGGCTCTATGGGGTGCTGGACAACCGACTGTCCCGAGCTGAGTACATCACGGGAGAAGACTACACCATCGCCGATATCGCCATTTTCCCCTGGACAATTTCCCATGAAACCCAGGGCCACAGCTTCGACGGCTATCCCAATGTCAAGCGCTGGTTTGACACCATCAATGCTCGCCCTGCCGTTCAGCGGGGACTAGCCCTGCTCAAAGAGAAGCAGAGCAATGCCAAGATGGACGAAACATCTTGGGAAACCATGTTTGGCTCAAAGCAGTATGGAAACCGCTAGCGTCGCGTCGCATCAACACTATTCACCTTGACACTACACCTCGTCTATGTTGGGAACTGGAGTTCTCTCCGGGAAAAACTCCAGTTCCCAACATGAATTGGGTTTATGTCTCACGACTTGGCAAAGTTCTCAAATTCACAATGCAAAAATAGGGGTTTGGCGTGAAACTTGCCAAGTCGTGTATGTCTACGAAAATGTAGGCCATAAAAAAGGTAGAGCCATTCGCTCAGCGGAGGCTCTACTTTTCTACAGCAAGTCCATAGAGGCTGATCGGCGATCGCCTCTCCTACAGGGGTCTCAGGTGGAGATTAAGCGACAGCAAGAGGTTCAAACTGGTCGCACACCATCACGGGCGAATCTACCGCACCGTTTAATGCGCAGTCAGCTTTGTTGCAGAAATAGCAGTTTGCTTGCCGATAGCTATTGCAAAGTCGAACGGGAAAATCGAGCGCCCCCTGCATTGGACAATTTCGGGTTAGACAGGCTGTGCAATTTGCTTCACGGGGGACAGTTGCTGCAGGGACGTTTTGAACTGTTGCTTGAGCCATAATCATTCTCCTTTTTGAATTAACCGATTGTCTGTTAGGTGCTCAATCGGCTAGCTCCTACACAATACTGCTGAGCGCACCGATAAGCGACTGAGCGAAAATGACGTGAAATTGGAAATTCTTGGCAATTGTCTGATGAAAACCGTTAGACCAACTACATTTAAC
>CAYXJG010000201.1:0-9590 GCA_964465285.1 uncultured bacterium | reverse complement strand
ATGGGGACAGTTATGGGGACAGTTATGGGGACAGTTATGGGGACAGTTATGGGGAGTGATGCCACTGTCCTGGGCGATCGCCCGCATCATGATCAACTCAAGGCACAATAGGATAGACTAAAACAACATAGTTGTTGCGTAAACCGATTGTTGTGTAAGCTGATGGTTACGTAATCATTGCTCCATATACACCTGTTACATATTTTTGAGGGTCAACTATGCCTAGCACAATGGAACTGACAACCAATAATGTCGAGAAAGTACTGGATGAACTACGCCCCTACCTGATGTCGGATGGGGGAAACGTAGAGCTTGTTGAGCTGGATGGCCCTATCGTGCGGCTTCGTCTTCAGGGCGCGTGCGGTTCTTGCCCCAGCTCCACCATGACTCTGCGGATGGGCATCGAGCGCAAGCTGCGCGAGTCAATTCCCGAAATTGCTGAGGTGGAGCAAGTTCTGTAGTCCGAAAGCGGTTCTGCAGTTCTTTACGTTCTGCTTTGGTGAGTGGCCTGTATCCAGTGTCGAGTAATCATCAGACCTTTTTCGATTGATGCTGGCCTGGGTTCAGAATATGCACGACTCGGCAAGTTTCACACAAAGATAGGAGTTTGGGGCGCGCAGAGCTTGCCCCAAGTTCCTGTTTCTGCGTTGTGAATATTTTTGCGTTGTGAATTTGAGAACTTTGCTAGGCCGTGAATATAGCCATCTGCATCAGGTTTTAGCCAGTAGAGGTTAGGGAAGTCATGCTCAGCGTGACTTCCTTTATTTTTGCTGGTTTTGCATTAGCACGAAATTTGCTACCCCTTGACCGATCCCGCCAGAATGCCCCGCACGAAATATCGCTGGAGGGCGAAGAACACCAGCAGCGGCACCGTCATGGTGATGAATGCCCCTGCCGTCAGAATATGCCAGTCCTGTCCCCGTGAGCCGACCATGTTGGTAAGCCGCAGGGTGACAGGAGCCACGTCGGGGGTTCCCCCCAGGTACACCAGCGCCACCAGCAAGTCATTCCATACCCAGAGAAACTGGAACACCGCAAAGGAGGCGATCGCCGGCATAGACAGCGGCACAATCAGCCGCGTGAAGGTGGCCAGGTGGGACGCCCCATCCACCGCTGCCGCCTCAATCAAATCCCTGGGCAAATTGCCGATGTAGTTGCGGAGCAGGTAGATGCCCAACGGCATCCCATAGCCCGCATGGGCGAGCCAGACGCCGAGGAACGTCCCCGATAGGCCCAGCATGTTGTACACCCGCAGGATGGGAATCAGCGTCATCTGCAAGGGCACCACCAGCAAGCCCACCACCACCATAAACAACAGTTGCCGTCCCGGAAAGTGCATCCAGGAAAAGGCATAGGCGGCATAGGCGGCGATCGCAATGGGAATCACTGTGGCGGGAATGGAGATGGCGAGGCTGTTCAAAAACGCCTGTCCCATGCCCTCCGCCGCAAGCACCGTGCCATAGTTCTGGAGGGAATACTGGGTGAAGTCGAAGGGATGCAGGAAGACAGTCCACCAGCCCGTTTGCAAAATATCGTCCCGCTGCCGGATAGAGCTGATTAACAATCCCACTGTGGGCAGCGTCCAGATGAGGGCGATCGCCAGAATCGAGAGGTGAACGGGGGTCTTGGCGATAAACTCCTGCACCCGCTGCGTCCACCGCTGGCGTCTTCGCTGATCCCGCTGGGGCTTGGGAAGGAGGGTTTGAGTACTCATGTCTTTATGCTAAATAGATCAACAGTATGCTAAATAGATCAACAGTTTAGAGATCAACAGTTTAGATAGATTGATTAGATAGATCGATAGTTTAGATACACGACTTGGCAAGTTTCCAGAAGAAATAGAGGTTTGGGGCGCGCTCAGCGCGTCCCAAACCTCTATTTCTTCGTTGTGAATTTGAGAACTTTGCCAAGTCATGTTAGATAAATCGACGCTCAGGAACAAAGATTAAATAACATCGAATTTTGGTGGAACGGCGCGGCATCGCCACGTCGCTCCACCAAAATTTGGTTCAATTTATTTAATTCTCTTTCCTTAGCGAATCGACTCCTGTTGACGGAAGCGACGAATATTGCTGATCATCACCGGAATCACCGCGAGGAGAAGAATCACGGCGATCGCACTACCATGACCAAAGTTGCGGAAGTTGAACATTTCCTTGATCATGCGGCTGGCGACAACTTCTGTCCCCTGGTTTCCTGCGGTCATCACAAACACAATGTCAAACACCTTCAGCACCAAAATTACCACCGTCGTCGCTACCACGAGAATGGTAGAGCTGATCATGGGAATGGTGATGCGCCAGAAAATCTGAAACTCGTTCGCCCCATCAATCCGCGCTGCCTCAATCACATCCTTGGGGATACCCTTCACCGCCGCAGAGAGCAGCACCATGCAAAATCCCGTTTGCAGCCAGATCATGATAGCAATCAGGGCGAAGTTGTTAATCGACCGCTCCACCAGCCATCCCACAGGCTCATAGCCCAGGCTAGTGACAATGGCATTCAGCAGACCAATCTGGTCAGCCCCCTCAGGACGGAACGCATACATAAACCGCCAAATGACGCTGGCGCCCACAAAGGAAATCGCCATCGGTAGAAAAATGAGGGACTTGACGATGGGTTCGTAGCGCACCTTGTCCATCAGCACCGCTAGCACCAGCCCCACGCTGACGCTCACCCCTGTCACCAGCACCAGCCAGAGGATGTTGTTGCGAAAGGCGATCAGCATGTCCTTATTGGTAAAAGCATAGATATAGTTGTCTAGCCCGACGAAGTTCTGCGATCGCGCATCTAAAAAACTCAGGTAAATGGTGTTGAGCGTCGGCAGAATCAGGTATGCCATTAACACCGCCAGAGCAGGCCCGATATAGACCCACGGGAGCAGGCGCGATCGCCACTTGGGGGGCAGCAGCCCCACTCCATAATTTGCCAGGTAGAAGAGGCCAATCACCCCGCCCGAACCGAGGATGACCGCAATAATGACGCCAATGATTTTTCCGAGAACAGATTCCTGCATACTCCTTGGTTGAAACCGAGTGTGGATTGCTGCTGCATAGAGTAAGCAGCATTAGATAACCGCTCACTCGTACCAGTGTAATGGTACGTGGTACCCAGGGGATCTGCGGTAAAAAACCTCCCCAAGGGAGGAGCGGTGGACTGCGTCTGCCGCCTCTCCCTCGGAGAGTTTTCATTTTTTGTGCGTCATCAATAGCACCAAATCCCATCTATATACCCCCGAAACCAGAACCAAATCAAAAGGCAGCGCGCGAAGCGCGCTGCCTTCTGGCTTTTCAGAAGTTAGACAGAATGGACTTAGTATAAGACACAAAAAGTAGGTGAGCACAATTACCGGTAACATCCACACCCCCCGCGCTTCCGCTACGTGGACAGCGCAGGGGGTTATGTTCGGTTTTTTGATTGTGCCACGGTGCTTACATCACTTGTTAGGCTGGGGAGTCATGCGCAAGTAGGATTTCACCTCGGTGTAGCCTTTCGGAAACTTCTGCTTCAGTTCCTCAGGATCTTTGACAGATGGGACAATGACACAGTCTTCTCCGTCTTTCCAGTTCACAGGCGTTGCCACGCTGTAGTTATCGGTGAGCTGTAAGGAGTCGATAACCCGCAAAATTTCCTCAAAATTTCGACCTGTGCTGGGGGGATAGGTAATCGTCAGCCGGAGCTTCTTATTGGGATCAATGACGAAGACTGTCCGAACCGTCAGCGACGGATTGGAGTTGGGATGAATCATGTCGTACAGCTCAGACACTTTTTTATCTTCATCCGCAATGATGGGGTAATTGATACTGGTGGCTTGGGTTTCATTAATGTCGCCAATCCAGCCATTGTGAGAGTCAACCCCGTCTACACTCAGCGCGATAACCTTAGCCCCACGCTTATCAAACTCAGGCTTCAGCTTAGCCACTTCACCAAGTTCGGTGGTGCAAACAGGGGTATAGTCTGCGGGGTGGGAGAACAAGACAACCCAGCTACTTCCAGCCCAGCTATAAAAATCAATCTCGCCTTCAGAGGTCTTCTGTGTAAAGTTTGGGACGGTGTCCCCAAGTCGAAGTGCCATAGTACTCGCTCCTTAATACCCTAGCGGTATAAATTGTCAGTCGTGAATGGTCAAAATATGCATCCACATTATTATCATGCCACAAACACCAGCAACCCGACCGAGTTGTCGTAGATTTCCTGATGAATACATATGCTTGATTGTAGTGCCAAGGGGTCAGGCAGCAACGTGTTTATCCAAACTCTGCAACCTTCTGGAGTGAAGTGACATAAAATGATACACTTGTTCTTGGTTGATGTTTGTCGGAAGCTTCCCTTAGGGGGCGTCCTGACCAGAGTTGAGTATTCTAAGGTCTTGGCACTCTAGGGTCTTGGCACTCTAGGGTCTTAGCACTCTAGGGTCTTGGCATCCTAAGGTCTTAGCATCCTGAGCTCTTGGCATCCTGAGCTCTTGGTGAGAGGAATCTATCTGACGCTGCCATCGTTGACACATCACTATATGTAGCGTGTCAAATTCAAATAAAACTGGCTATTGCGCCAGATGATCGGTTACCCTTTACTCAAATCGTGTGCGTGGTTTGAGTCTTATGTCGTTTGTTGGCCTACATATTCACAGTGACTATAGCCTTCTGGATGGCGCGAGCCAGTTGCCCGATCTGGTGGCGCAAGCAGAAGCGTTGGGGATGCCTGCGATCGCCCTTACGGATCACGGGGTGATGTACGGTGCTATTGAGTTGATCAAGGTCTGCAAAAACAGATCTGTGCAGCCTATCATCGGCAATGAGATGTATATCATCAATGGCGACATCACCCAGAACCAGCGTCGTCCCCGCTACCACCAAGTAGTGCTGGCGAAGAATGTGGAGGGCTACAAGAATCTGGTGAAGCTCACCACCATTTCTCACCTGGAGGGAATGCAGGGCAAAGGCATCTTTGCGCGTCCCTGCGTCAATAAGGAACTGATTGAGCACCACCACGAAGGGCTGATCATGACGAGTGCCTGTCTGGGGGGCGAGATTCCCCAAGCCATTCTCCAGAAGCGCCCCGATGTAGCGCGGCGAGTAGCCCAGTGGTACAAAGATGTGCTAGGAGATGACTATTACCTGGAGATTCAAGACCACGGGCTGAAGGAAGAGCGCATCGTCAATCCTGAGATTATTAAGATCGCGCGAGAACTGGACATCAAAATTATCTGCACTAATGATTCTCACTACATTTCCTGCAACGATGTGGAAGCCCACGATGCGCTGCTCTGCATCCAGACTGGGAAATTGCTCACAGAAGATAAGCGACTTCGCTACACCGGAACGGAGTACCTCAAGTCTGCCGATGAAATGCGAAAGCTGTTCCGCGACCATCTGCCCCAGGACGTGATTGATGAGGCGATCGCCAACACCCTCGAAGTCGCCAACAAAATTGAGGGCTACGACGGACTCCTCGGGCAACCCCGCATTCCCGACTTTCCCATACCTCCCGAGTTCAACGGCGCAGAAGACTACATGGCACACGTAGCGCGAGAGGGACTGGTGAAGCGGTTACGGGTATCCAGTTATGAAGAGGTGGATCAGGGGTATTGCGATCGCCTCGAATACGAGATCAACATGATGATTCAGATGGGCTTCCCCACTTACTTCCTGGTGGTGTGGGACTACATCCGGTTTGCGCGGGAAAATCACATCCCGGTGGGGCCGGGGCGGGGGTCGGCAGCAGGTTCCCTGGTTGCCTATGCGATGGGCATTACCAATATCGACCCGGTGCATCACGGCCTGCTGTTCGAGCGCTTCCTCAACCCCGAACGGAACTCCATGCCAGATATTGACACGGACTTCTGCATCGAACGACGGGACGAGGTCATCCACTACGTCACCGAAAAGTACGGCAAGGAGCGGGTGGCGCAAATCATCACCTTCAACCGCATGACCTCCAAAGCAGTGCTGAAGGACGTGGCACGGGTGCTGGATGTTCCCTATGGCGAGTCCGACAAGATGGCAAAGCTGATTCCCGTTGCCCGAGGCAAACCTGCCAAGCTCAAGGTCATGATTTCAGACGATACGCCCGCTCCTGAATTCAAGGAAAAATACGACAGCGGCGAAACCGTCCCTGGCACCACCGTCACCTATCGTCGCTGGATTGACATGGCAATCCGCATTGAAGGGACGAACAAAACCTACGGGGTTCATGCGGCGGGCGTTGTGATCTCGAAAGACCCCCTAGATGAAGTGGTGCCCCTCCAGCGCAATAACGATGGCGCGGTCATCACCCAGTACTACATGGAAGACGTGGAAGCCATGGGGCTACTAAAGATGGACTTCCTGGGGCTGAAAAACCTCACCATGATCCAGAAAACCATTGATCTGGTGAAGGAAACCCACGGTAAAACCATCGACCCCGACCAGATTCCGGTGAATGACCCCAAAGCGTTTGGCTTGCTGGCGAAGGGGGAACTGGGCGGCATCTTCCAGTTGGAATCGTCAGGGATGCGCCAGATCGTGCGGGATTTGAAACCGTCAGGACTCGACGACATTTCCTCCGTCCTCGCCCTCTACCGTCCGGGGCCGCTGGATGCAGGGCTGATTCCCAAATTCATCAACCGCAAGCACGGACGCGAGCAGATCGACTACGCCCACGAAATCCTCCAGCCCATCCTCAAGGAAACCTACGGCATCATGGTCTTCCAGGAGCAGATCATGAAAATCGCCCAGGACATGGCGGGCTACTCTCTCGGTTCTGCGGACTTGTTGCGGCGGGCGATGAGTAAAAAGAAAATCAAGGAGATGGAGAAGCACCGGGGCATTTTCATCGAGGGGGCGAGAAAAAATAAGGTTAGTCCCAAACTAGCTGAAGAGTTATTCGAGCAGATGATTAAGTTCGCCGAATATTGCTTCAATAAATCTCATTCGATGGCGTATGCCTACGTGACTTATCAGACCGCATACCTGAAAGCGAATTATTCTGTCGAATACATGGCAGCCTTGCTCTCCGCTAACAGCGGCGACCAGGACAAGGTGCAGATGCACATCGCCAACTGTATCGGCATGGGTATTGAGGTGCTGCCACCAGACATTAATCGATCGGGCTTTGACTTTACGCCCCAGGGCAAGAGCATTCTATTTGGCATGTCGGCAGTGCGGAATGTAGGAGATGGGGCCATTGAACGCATTATTGAATCACGGCAAAAGGACGGGCCGTTCGAGTCTTTGGCGGATCTGTGCGATCGCATCGATTCCCGCGTGGTGAACCGCAGGGCGCTGGAAGCGCTGATTCAGTCAGGAGCCTTTGATGCCCTTGAATCTAACCGCAATCAACTGATACACGACCTGGACCTAGTGCTGGAGTGGGCACAGTCCCGAGCGAAAGACCGGGAGATTGGGCAGGGCAACCTGTTCGACATGATGATGGGAGGCGGTGAGAATCAGAATGGGAATGGGGCTCTCGGTGGCTTTGAGTCGGTTCCGAAAGCTCCACCCGTCGAGGATTTTCCGCCCCAGGAAAAGCTGCGCCTAGAGAAGGAACTACTGGGCTTCTACATTTCTGACCATCCCCTAAAATCCGTACAGAAAGCCTCTCGCATTCTTGCACCCATTAGCCTAGGGAGTCTGGACGAACACCCCGATAACGTGACCCTGAGCGCGATCGCCATGTTGACGATGGTGAAGCCGATTGTGACCAAAAAGGGCGATCCGATGGCGATTGTGGAAATGGAAGACCTCACCGGAAAAGTCGAAGGGGTCGTGTTTCCCAAGACCTTTGCCCGCATTGGTCAGTTTATTCAGCAAGACAAGCGGCTGATGATTTGGGGCAAGATTGACCGCAGCCGGGACGATCGCACCCAAATTATCCTGGACGATGCGGAACCCGTGGAAGAGGTGCAGATGGTGATGGTGGAGCTTGACCCTCAGATTGCCAGCGACATCGCCCAGCAGCATCGGTTGCGAAATATTTTGCGATCGCACCAGGACGAGTCTGGCCACGGAAAAATTCCTGTCATCGCCATGATCACTGCCAATCACCAGCGCCAGTGCGTGCGGCTCGGTGCCCAGTTCCGAGTACACAACCATGAAGCTGCCGTGCGCGCATTAAATGAGGGTGGTTTCATGGCGCGGGCATCAGCTCTGTGCGTCTCAGCATGAAGGCCATCACGGCATACTACTGCTTAGCCCGGCATCATGTCTTGAAGTTCCCCTGGACGGACATTGAGTTGCTGAGTTCGGTCACCCCGGCGAACCGTAAACGCCAGGGGTTGACCAATTTCACTGCTCTCAACGATGCGCTGCACCTGATCCGCAGAAGCTACCGACTCCCCTTCAATCTGCATAATCACATCGCCGCGCCGAATCCCCCCAGACGCCGCAGGACTATTCGGGACAACTTCAACCACTAAAACGCCATTGATTTCAGGCACTTCAAAAAGGGAATTGGGATCGCTGTTAATATCTTTAGCGATATCGGGAGTGATTGTCGCCATACGGATACCAATAAAGGGGTGGGGAATCGATTCGCCCTGGGCTAGTCGATCCTGAATTTCCTTGGCTGTGTCGATGGGAATGGCAAAGCCAATGCCCTCTGCATCCGCACGAATGGCAGTATTGATGCCAATAACTTCACCTCGCTCATTCAGCAGCGGGCCACCAGAGTTGCCAGGGTTGATGGCAGCGTCCGTTTGAATGAAATCGATGCGCTTGTCAGGAATACCAACCTGGGAGCTGGAGCGATTAAGGGTGCTAATGATGCCCAGCGTCACGGTGTTGTCCAAGCCAAGGGGGTTTCCCACGGCGATCGCCCAATCCCCCACTTTCACCCGGTCAGAACTACCCAATGGAGCAATGGGCAGGTTGTCCCCGTCTATCTTCACCACGGCCAAGTCGAGAGTGTCGTCCACCCCTTTCACTTCCCCCTGAAACGTCCGTCCATCGCGCAGAATAACCGTGACAGTGTCGGCACTATTGACCACGTGGGCATTGGTTAACACAATGCCAGAGGCATCGACAATAAACCCTGACCCTTGTCCACGCTGCCGAAACTGTTGCTGCTGGGGATACTGGGGGGAAAACTGATCCCCAAAAAACTGCCGGAAGAAGGGGTCGTTGAAGAAGGGGTTGGGAGCAAACTCACGGGTGACGACTCGCTCTGTGTCCAGCCGTACAACCGCTGGCCCAACCCGGTCAACAGCTGCTGCCACAAAGTTTTGAGCGTTAGATGGCGTCGGGATTTGGGCAATCACAGTATTCATAGCCGGATTTATTTCAGCGGCGGGGGAGCGCACCTCATTGGTTGCCAATGATTTCGGTAAAAACAGGGGGGGAAGCTGATACATGCCCACCAGGGTAATGATGACCCCTAATGCAACAGCCAAAACGTGGCTGCCCATCTTTTTCAAAGGACTTTGCAATCGCTTCAATGGCTTCATGGGTGTTTCTCCAAGGCTCAACGCGGTTTGTTATTTTTCGCTGCTGTACTGATATCAACAAATGCTTATTGGCAAAGCGCCGAGTAAACGGGCACAGCAATAAGCATCGACATGTAGCGTTCCTAAGTGATTTGTGAAATGAAATGTGAGAGGTGGGGCGGGCTGCGCC
>CAYXJG010000200.1:0-9650 GCA_964465285.1 uncultured bacterium | reverse complement strand
GGAATGAAGGGTTAGGGCGCGCGGAGCACGCCCTAACCCCCTATTTTTTCGTGAAGCTTGCCAAGTCGTGCATACTGCCACAGGCTATAATTTTAATTCTTGAGTTGGGGAAATCCTGCGCTGCGCCCAGGATTCCCCTAATTCAAAAGCTGAGTTTATGATCTGGCAAGGTATACATGAATCAAGACGCATGAACCTAAAGATCCCGTCTTGCCTCTGTTGGACTCTATTACAGCGGTTCATGAATAACGCCAAGCTCGACCAATGATGCCATTCCGGCAACAAGGGCTTCCTTTTGACGCTTGGACAATTTCTTAATCAACACCTCAACGCGGCAAGCTTCAGCTTTTGACCCGATTTCAGCCTGATAGACTAATTCAACGGGGTGGCGCGATCGCACATACTTAGAACCGTTGGCGCTACCCGACAGGTGTACCGAAATGCGCTTTGCAACATCCGTTGAGATACCTGTATACAAAGAATTATCGCGGCAGCGAAGGATGTAAACGGACCACATAAAATCATTGCCTTTTCTGGTGTAGTATAGCTTTTCCGTGTGATTCTTAATTCTTGAGTATCTTTTTTCCTCTTTAGTAGCAAGAGTACACCCCACAAATAAGGCAGAGGCGTCACAATAATGGGGGGCTTATGCTCTGTAAGAAAGGAGAATTAAATAATTTGAACCAGAGTGTGTTGGTATAGCGATGCCGCTCCACTAAAATTGGATGTTATTTAATCCTTGATCCTAAGACAGGCGGCTGACCGTGACAGCAAATCATGAGGGTTGGGTATGAACATTGGTGTTCCAAAGGAAATCAAAGACAAGGAATTTCGGGTCGGATTAAGTCCTGACAGCGTACGGGGGTTAATCGACAGCGGACACCAGGTCTTTGTGGAGCAGCAGGCAGGGCTGGGGGCAGGATTTGCCGATGAAGACTATGAAACGGTCGGAGCCACCATCGTATCGGATGCCGAAACGGCCTGGGATCAAGAAATGGTGGTGAAAGTCAAAGAGCCCCTTCCCCAGGAGTACCCGCTCATCAAGCCAGAGCAAATTCTCTTCACCTATTTGCACCTGGCCGCAGGACGTCCGTTAACGGAGCGGTTGCTGGAATCGGGGGTGACGGCGATCGCCTACGAAACGGTTGAACGTCCCAACCAATCTGTCTTTCCACTGCTCACCCCGATGAGCATCATCGCAGGCAGACTCTCAGTACAGTTTGGCGCACGGTTTCTAGAGCGCCAGCAAGGGGGCAGAGGGGTACTGCTCAGCGGAGTTCCTGGGGTGCGTCCGGGTCAAGTCGTCATTCTGGGAGGCGGCATCGTGGGCACTGAAGCCGCCCGCGTTGCTGTGGGCATGGGTGCCCGAGTCCAGATTTTTGACATCAATGTAGACCGACTCGCCTATCTAGAAACTTTGTTTGGCTCTCAAGTGGAATTGCTCTACAGCAGCGCAGCGCAGATTGAGGCAGGGGTGCCCGAAGCAGATTTGGTTGTCGGCGCTGTTCTGGTGCCGGGCCGCAAGCCTCCAGTGCTGGTCAACCGTGCCCTTGTGGAACAGATGACGCCTGGTTCTGTCATTGTTGATGTCGCAGTTGATCAAGGAGGCTGCGTAGAAACTCTCCGCCCCACTTCCCACTCGAATCCAACCTACGAAGAGTATGGCGTGGTTCACTACGGTGTACCCAATATGCCGGGTGCTGTTCCCTGGACGGCTACCCAGGCACTTAACAACAGCACATTTCCCTATGTGATGAAGCTTGCCAATCGTGGACTGAAGGCCTTTGATGATGATCCGGGGTTTGCTCTAGGTATGAATATCCAAGACTACAAAATTGTCCACCCTGTAATTCGAGACATTTACCCCGATTTGGTCGCATAACTCGCTTAGGTCATGACTCAGGATGTAATGCCTCAAGATTTCAGTGAATTGGATCAGCAAATGATGCGGCGCTGTATTGACTTAGCACAGACTGCATCGGGAAAAACAGCCCCTAATCCTCTTGTAGGGGCGGTGGTGGTCAAGAATGGGCAGGTGGTTGGCGAAGGGTATCATCCCAAAGCGGGTGAACCTCATGCAGAAGTATTCGCGCTTCGGGATGCTGGCGATGCTGCTCAAGGCGCAACGGTTTACGTTAATCTAGAACCCTGCAACCACTATGGACGAACGCCACCCTGTTCTGAGGCGCTAGTTGAGGCTGGAGTGTCAACAGTGGTTGTGGGCATGGTTGATCCTAATCCCAAAGTAGCGGGCAGCGGCATTGCGCGGTTGCAGGCGGCTGGCATTAAGGTTGTGGTCGGTGTTGAAGAGTTTGCCTGCCAGAAGTTGAATGAGGCGTTTGTGCATCGGGTGCTGTATCAGCGTCCCTTCGGGATTTTGAAATATGCGATGACGCTCGATGGCAAGATTGCCACAGAAACAGGGCATAGCGCCTGGGTCACCAGTCCTGATGCCCGCGCCGAAGTTCACAGGCTGCGATCGCTCTGCGATGCAGTGATTGTTGGGGGGAATACGGTGCGGCGCGACAATCCACTACTGACAACCCACGGCGTGGGCGATCGCCAGCCTCTGCGAGTTGTGATGAGCCGCACTCTAGACTTACCCTATGAGGCTCAGCTCTGGCATACCGATATCGCCCCTACCCTGGTTTTTACAGAGCAGGGGCACTATCCTGCAATGCAGAACCATTTGCGCCAGAAGGGGGTGCGGGTGATTGAACTCGACGAGCTGACCCCCGATACCGTGATGGCGCAGCTCTATCGCCATGATTGCCTGTCTGTTCTGTGGGAATGCGGGGGAACGCTGGCAGCGCGGGCGATCGCCCAAAAGTCTATCCAAAAAGTCTGGGCGTTCATTGCCCCCAAAATCATCGGGGGGGCATCAGCCCCATCGCCCGTGGGCGACTTGGGATTTGCAAAAATGACCGACGCAATTCCGCTCATGGAGCTATCCTGGCATCCCGTCGGCAGCGATTTGCTTCTAATTGGATACTTATAGCGGTATGCAAGTTGATTAAGCACAGGTGAGGGGCGGCGCGGAGCGCCGCCCCTCACCTGTGCTGTACTTAATACGCCTGCAAAGCGCTATAAGCAATCCAATATAAACAACCTAAAAACGTAACTACTCAGTCCGCCTCAAAACCTGGGCTGACCCTCACCCCAAATCCTTATCTTTGCGTTGTGAATTTGAGAACTTTGCCAAGTCATAACGTTGAAATAGTTCGGCTCCCCTTCTCCCAAACTGGGAGAAGATTCCCTCAATTCAAAAATGGGGGTCAAGACTTGGCAAAACATGCTTCAAGCCAGGGTATCGTTGTGGGATGCCCTGGCTTGTTGACCGTGTTCTAGCGGCTACTTCACGTCAGACTTTTTGACGAGATGCGCTTCCAAAAACCAGAGGCGCTTATCAATTGTGCGGGAAATTTCAGTGTACAGGTCAGCCGTGTCGGCATCGCCCAACTCATCTGTCCGGTCGATGGCGTCACGCACGTGCTTGCCGTAGGCAGAGAAACGCTCAGCTAGCGCAAGGACATGCTCCACGCCTTCAACTGCATCCATCGGATATTCCGGCAGAATAGACTCTGCTGCGGCAATGCGAGCCGTTCCCAGAGCAGTACCCCCAAGGGCAGTCACCCGCTCAGCCACCATATCAACGTACTCTTCCAGCTCTCCCGCTATTTCGTCAAAGAGTTCGTGGAGTTGGTAGAAGTTGATGCCCTTAACGTTCCAGTGGGCTTGTTTGGTTTGGGTTTTGAGGTCAAGCGTCGCCGCTAGGGATTGATTTAGGATGCTGACAACCTGCGATCGCACATCTGAGGATAGATCAATGCGAGTTGGATAGAAGCGTTGGGGCGTTCGGGATGGAGTTGCAACCATAGTGAATATCTCCTTAAGAGTGTGGATAACTGAATGCTATCGAAATATAGCGCTGTGCAAGCGCATTAAGTACAGTGTGTTGAACCAATTGCACACCGCTATAGGCAGCGATATCATAGGACTCTAATACGAAGTCGTTATGAGTTTGCTTAAGACTAGTATATCATCCAACTCTGATTTGTGGTGATTTTGGAGCAGCTAGGCAACCGCATTCGAGGTCTTATCCCAAATCCCATCTATACTCTGCCAGGTCATCAATACGACTTGGCAAAGTTCTCAAATTCGCAACGAAAAAATAAGAGTTTGGGGCGCGCTTAGCGCGCCCCAAACTCTTATTCTTGCGTGAAACTTGCCAAGTCGTATTTGGTCACATTAATTAGCCCGCCATTCATGTTCGGGTGGGCAATTACTATTTTCTAGCCATTGCGGGCTTCCGGTTGGGTATTGCGGAATTTCCACGCTTGATGCAGCAGCCGATCCCAATTGCGTTTGACTTGCTTGGGCGTGCAGTTGAGCATTTTGGCAATCTCTCGATCCGACAGAGCCGTTTCCTCTCGGTTTTGATATTGCTCGCCTTTCAGCTCCAGAAGTTGTCGCTGAATGGGGGAAAGCTGCCGGAGAAAATCATTCCACTCATTCATTGGCATTCCCAAGTTTTGATCCAAGTCAGCCCCTAGCCACTGATGAACAATCTGCCAGTTGTGAGAGCAGGCAAATTTCTCTACGTGGTACTTAAACCGTTGCTGGAGATAATCGCGCTGGCGTGGCGTGAGGTTCAGAATATCGTCGATTTCAGGGGCCGATAAATCCTCAAGCTTGAGCGTGAGATAGTTAACACAGTCGTCTTGCCCCTGGTCACTCAGGTATTGAATCAGCTCGTTAATGACGCGATCGCGCAGCACCGAATCGGCAGGGTCAACCGCATCAGCAACCAACTGCTCACGAACTTGCTGCACCATGGGCGATCGGTTGTGAAGTTGAGCGTCTTCAGTTTTTGCCGATTCAACTGCCAGCTCAATGTCCATCGACGTTTCGATGGGTTGCCGATGGGAAAATGCCTGCGCCCGTAGCACCACCAATTGTTGATTTCTCCGGCCCGGAAGAGAAATGCGCCGCTTCGCATATTGTTCAGTAAAGGCCATATATTCGGACAGTTCGATACGAGTTCGGGGGCGATAGTCCTGGGGTAATTCATTTTCTTTGCGGAAGTTTTTGAGCACCTCAATGTAAAACCCCTGCAAAAAATCTTCAATCAGGTTGTATCGCGCCTGAAACCCAAGATGAGAACGGCTAGGGGCGATGTGCCGATAGACCATTGCGCTTAGATTACTGTGGAGTTCTACTCGGCCCCGCTGTGAGCCAAGGCAATAGTAGGTCAGGCATTTTTTAACCCGATGCTGGGCTAATGTATGCTGCCACTGCTCAATATCTCCCGACGTTTGGATGCGATCGCTCTTTTCGCAAATACGCTCGACTTCCTTCGCCAGCCGATCGGCAACACGCCGAACGCTGGACGAAATAGACGGAATATCGGCGCTGAATGCAGCGATGATGTAATTCACTAATCTGACATGGTTGGCAGACTGTTCGGCAGGATGCTCCTGTGTAGCCTGATTATTGGTCAGGTCGTTCCGAAGCATGGGGTTTGCCCGTTCTGATACGCCCATATTGTCCTGATTCTGAATATAGATGGGCTTCAATGGATCAACATTCATGATTTGCCCCTTTCTTGGTGATGCACGACGGTGAAAAGACAACGCTGGCTGTGGCCTCAGCCATCCCGTCTATTCAGCAATCCACACCTTGACTGTATGAAAGAACGATCGAGCACAGCCTATTGCATGTGTCACTCTCGTAAGTAGCTTTCCGAACATGGCTTAAGAGATAGGGTCGTTATCCAGAGAAAATTATTGATGTAAACACCGATTGTCGTAGGTTTTGAGCGAAAAAACCCGACCACGAACATCAAGGGCAGGCATCATGAGCCGAGACCTTAGTAAAGACAGTTGCGAAAAAGTCACGTATCCCTTCGATTAAAGAATGAGAATTAAATAACTTGAACCAGATTTTTTGGGGCGGTGCGGCATCGCTGCGCCCCAAAAAAATTTGGATTTTATCTGAATCTTTGCTCCTAAGCATCTACTAGGTCTTTGTCCATGAATAACTCACTTGCTAAATGACCCATGCTAAACAGTGCATGAACGACCCAGTACCCTACTTTGGATTGACGCTACTTCAGATCAAGGACTCCATTGAGTTGCCAATGCAGAATGTAATGACAGATAACTGTCCTGGGTGCATACTCTGGCGGGGGGTGTCTCCAGAACAACGTGTCAATAATTGTGCCCGACTACTCGAATCCGACCTTAGTGAGGTGGTGCGGCAGTGCCATACCCGCCCTACTAACATTGGGTTCAAATAATTTAGTCCCTGTCGCTTAGCTTCTCCACAACCGCTACAGAACTGCCTCAATGGTCGCTATTTCAGCCCAATTTGCCGCTTCATCCCATGCCAGCCCTTTACGGACGATGGTCGGAATGTTGCTCGTCATATCGATGATGGTGGAGTATTGATGGCCAACAGGCTGATCATCGTCAATGATGATGTCTACTAAGTGATCAAATTGGTCAAATAGCTCAGCCTGAGACACGCGGGTATCCACAGGAGTAAACGGGGTGGTTGCAGAGGTTGAGACAATAGGATTGCCAGTCGCCTCAATCAGAGCCATACAGATGGCGTTGTCAGGCACTCGAATCCCTATCGTTTTTCGCTTAGGAGCCATTACAAGACGAGGCACTAGTTTGGTTGCGGGCAAGAGAAATGTAAATGGGCCTGGAATGAGCCGCTTAATAACTCGATAGGCCGAATCTGTGACGTATGCATAGTATGAAATGTTTGATAACGAAGAACACATAAAAGTTAGGGGCTTATCGTTGGCATATTGCTTAATCTGCCGAACCCGTGCCACTGCCGATTTAACATTGAGGTCACATCCAATCGCATAAACTGTATCCGTGGGGTACAACATGACAGCCCCATTGTGTAGGGCTTCCCTTATCTCCCCAATTCGATGGGGTTGAGGATTATCCGGATGAAGTTGGTAAATTGTTGCCATCTTGTCACCTCACATGCCATTGATATTGCAATTCTCAGTATGGAATTCAATGGGGCAAAAAGGTCGCCTTAGGCGACCTTTTTGCCCCTTAAACATAGACAAGTGAGCGCCTATAGGGCGCGAAGTTTCCCAAAATGAGAATTGCTGCCATTGATATTGCCCGGAGGACTGATGCGACAATAGTCTTGAGTACCGATTCAATCACTCGGTCGAGTGTTCAAAATTTCCCTCTGGGACTACTGATATCTTATGCTGACTACTGCTTACCTGGATTGTCCGACAGGAATTGCTGGCGATATGTGTCTGGGCGCACTTGTTGATGCGGGTGTTCCTCTGGACTATGTTGATAACCAGCTACAAAAGTTGGGCATCGCCGATGAATATACTCTCGCGGCAGAAACAGTGCATCGAAATGGTCAGCAGGCCACGAAGGTTCATGTTCACCTAACAGAAAAAAGTCCCGACTATCAAACTTCCTATGCTCATATCCACAAGTACCCCCATGAGCATTCGCATGATCACCCTCATGGAGGACAGGAGCGTCACCTGCCCCACATCCAGGCCCTAATCCAAGCCGCTGAGCTGCCACCGCAAGCAACGACGTGGAGTTTAGCTATCTTTCAGAACTTGGCGAAGGCAGAAGGGGCAGTGCATGGTGTGCCCCCTGAGGAGGTGCAGTTTCATGAGGTGGGAGCGACGGATGCCATTGTGGATATTGTTGGCACGTGCCTTGGACTGGATTACCTGGGCATTCAAACCTTATGGTGTTCAGCGTTGCCGGTCGGTGGTGGGATGATTAAAGCAGCCCATGGCAGATTGCCCGTTCCGGTGCCAGCGGTGCTGAAGCTCTGGGAAATGCGTCAGGTTCCGGTTTACAGCAACGGCATCGACCGAGAACTGGTGACGCCAACGGGGGCGGCGATCGCCACGACCCTAGCCCAACAGTTCGGCACTCCTCCCCCCATGCAGCTTCATCGCGTCGGGTTAGGGGCAGGCTCCCACGACCTTCCTATTCCGAATGCCCTCCGCCTCTGGTTGGGCACCGAGATGCAAAACCCCTTGAATCAGCGTCAAGGTCATCCCCACGACAGCCATCCCCACGACAGCCATCCCCACGACAGCCATCCCCACGACAGCCATCCCCATCAGAGCAGTTCTCACACATCGTTGCATGACAATGCGCCCATGCCCACAATGCCGTCTCATCCAGAGGGCAACTCAACCTGTCAATCAACCATCTCCGCAAAGGACGATGAACTGCTTCCATCGGTCGAGGAGGTAACGGTGTTAGAAACCCAGGTGGATGATCTCGTGCCCCAAGCCATCAGCTACCTGTTTGATGCTCTACTGGGAGTGGGAGCACTCGATGTGTTTACGCAAGCAGTGGGGATGAAGAAAAGCCGTCCGGGTCTTTTGATCACGGTGATATGCCGCCCTGATGATGCGTTAGCCTGTGAATCGGTGATATTTCAGGAAACCACAACCTTGGGCATTCGCCGCCGTGAACAGTCTCGCTCAGTGCTTCATCGTGAAATTAAGTCCGTGAATACCCCATTTGGCGTGGTTCGGCTCAAGGTGGCACGGCGATCGCCAGACGGCTCCGTTCTTAACGTGCATCCCGAATACGAAGACTGTGCCCAAATCGCAAGAGAAACAGGCTTCCCCTGGCTCATCATTCATCATGCAGCTTTGCAGTGTTGGCCGACATTGCACCTCCCATTGCAATGAAGCAGCCGTCTCTCTCCTCCGGTATAGCCCTAAGGGCTATAATCATTATCCGGCGTTGCTGATTCTAAAGGGTAAGGAAATGATCATGACTGCCTCTAATAATCGAGATTATGAACATTTGAGGTTGCTTTCAATCTTCCATTACGTCCTTGGAGGCATTATGGTTGCAATTTCCATGATTCCTCTCATTCATGTTGGGCTGGGGTTCTCTTTTCTAACCTCTCCTGAAGTGTTCCCGGATGAGAACGGCAACCCTCCGCCGGCTTTAATGGGGTGGCTGTTTATGATGATTGGCAGCATTGTAATTGTTGCAGGCCTGACCCTTGCCGTTTGCCTCATCTTTTCAGGGCGCTTCCTGGCACAGCGAAAAGGATACTGGTTTAGCTTCGTCGTTGCCTGTATTGAGTGTCTGAATACTCCTTTGGGAACCCTGCTGGGGGTATTTACTCTTGTGGTGCTGTCACGACAGTCTGTGAAGGAACTTTATGGAATTGTCCCTCCTGCGGATGGTTCAGCCGGATAGATACTTTGCCAAGCCGTGTAACTGTTGAACAGGGAAGTCTGGTGCTGAGTGTCAGACTCTCCTATAACCAAACTCAGCCCTACCGAATTATCCCTGGAGCCGATCCGAGCCGACTCACTGATTTTGCTAGCTTCAGATCAGATAGTTCTGCAAATTGAGTTTCAAACGGAACCAGACGCTACTTGGCAAAGTTCTCAAATTCACAGCGCAAGAATAAGGATTTGGGGCGCGCAGAGCGCGCCCCAAACCCTTATTCTTGCGTGAAACTTGCCAAGTCGTAACCAGACGCTACTATGGCCTTCAGAATGGCAGACTATCGTCTGAGGGTCTATCGACGATTTCCGCAAAAACAGATGCAGCAGGTTGTCATTTATCTCACGCCTTCAAGGTCTGACTGGGTTTATCAGA
>CAYXJG010000199.1:0-9658 GCA_964465285.1 uncultured bacterium | reverse complement strand
TTTGTACAAGTGAGCGCCTGTAGGGCGCGAAGCTTCCTAAAATGAGAATTGCTGACACTGTACTTAATCGCTTGCATCGCGTTGCTTGCGTCGCGCCATAATCCCTATTTCATATCCTGTTTTGATATACAATGCGGGTGCTTTGTGTGCTGTGTAGACTTGTGTGAATACCGATGACGACTGAATCTCAATCCACCACTGGGGCTGATGCTGTTGATGTGGCGATCGCCAAAGGCGTTGACCTAGACGGTTCCCCAATTCCCCCCGAAAAGCTCACCCTCTATACTGATGTGATGGCGCTGGAAGCGAACCGTCAGCGCAGCGGTGTTAGCAATACCATGCGATCGCGCATCGTTCGTATCGGAGCCAAACACATTGCCCAAGATGAACTGAATCAAAAGCTTTTGGACGCCGGATTTACCCCCCTGAAGGATAAGGAAATCGCCTTTTATTACGGCGGCAAATAAGTATGGAAAGCGCAGGATGAGTGGGTCAAATACGGGTGGCGTGTGATGAATCGAGATCTGTTTGCCCAGGCGGCGATCGCCCAAATCCCTACCATCCTCACCCTGCAAGACCGCAACCGCCACAGCCCTACCTATGGCTGCTTTGACCGCAATTTTTGGCAATATAAAATCATCGACTTCCCCAGCGGCATGGCCCAAGAATTTGTGTTGCCGTTGGCATTGGCATACACGCTGCCTATTCCCAACACTCCATTTTTTGAGCAGCCCAATCTCCGAGAGTGGGTGAAAGCGGGTATTCTCTACGCGGCTCGCAGTGCCCATGCCGATGGCTCCTGTGATGATTATTTCCCCTTTGAAAGAGCCGGGGGGGCCGCTGCATTTTCCCTGCTCGCCTGCATCGACAGCTATCAGTTACTCAACCTGAAAGATGATGAGGCGATCGCCTTTTTCGTGAAGCGGGCGGACTGGCTTGCCCATCACCATGAGAGTGGGCGATTGACCAACCACCAGGCGCTGATTGTGCTTTGCCTGGAACTGATGGGGCGGCTGATCCACAGCGATCGCTGGGATGCAGCACGGGAGGAACGATTGGAGCGGGTGTTCGCCTGGCAAAACCCTGAAGGCTGGTTCCAGGAATACGAAGGCTGCGATCCGGGCTACCACACCCTCACCCTCTCCTGCCTGGCGCGGCTTTACACCCTGCGTCCCAGTAACCGCCTGAAAGATGCGATTGCCCGAGCCATTGTGCTTGCGGAACAGTTCATTCACCCAGACGGGTCCTACGGCGGGGAATACACCAGTCGCAACACTTACAACTTCTTCCCCCACGGATTTGAACTGGCAGGCCGCTGGTTTCCCGACGCCCTCAGCATCAACGACCAATTTCTGACAGGACTCGCCAACGGCAAGGGAGCCTGCTATGCCGACGACCACATCATCGGCCACCATACCTGGAACTATCTGCTGGCATGGCGGGACTTTGTGGGCGATCGCCCACCCACGAAACCCCGTCCCCTGGGGCGCGTCTGGCTCCCTGAAGCCCGCATCCTCATCGACCGTCGGCAGGATGATGAGGGGATTCCCGTGGAGCTCTATCTGGCGCTGAACAAAGGGGGCGTGTTTAAGCTGTTTCGGAGCGATCGCCTCGTGGTCTCCGATACGCAGATGTCCCTCCTGGTCAAATCAGGGCGCAAGGTAAAAAACGCAGTCGGCCATTTGGTCGGGCACGATGATAGCTCAGTTGAGGAAGGGGCGATCGCCATTCGGGGTTCCTTGGGCTGGGCAAAGCAAAAGCAGATGACTCCCCTGAACCTGATGATTTTGCGGGTGGTGATGCTCACGGTTGGGCGCTTTTTCCCAAACCTCATCCGCACACTCCTGCAAAAAGTTCTGATTACCGGAAAAACAGCCACTCCTTTCCGGTTTTCCCGCACCTTCGAGTGGCACGACGGACACTGGCATGTGGTAGACGAATTGAGCGCACCCTCCTGGCAGACCGTCCTCGCCGCCTGCATCGGTACCGACCAAACCTCCATTTACGTCGTCATGAGCCGCACCTATCAGGAGGGGCAACTCTACCCCTGGACAGATCTCACTGACGAAATCCGAACCCTTTCTGAGGGAGAAACGTTTCAGCTCAACCGACGGTTCTAGTCAATTTTGGATTTTGGGTTTTGGGTTTTGGAGCCATCCGTTGCTCATCCCCTCCAATGCGTCATCTGCGGATAAACTCAAACACCACCCCTCGACCACGCCATTCACCTTAAGAAAACCGTAGCTGCAACGCTTGGTGCGCTTGTTCCCGGTCGTCGAAGTGAATTTTTTCGGTGCCCAGAATTTGATAGTCTTCATGGCCTTTGCCTGCGATGATGACGCCATCTCCCGGTCGGGCTTCTAGAATGGCTTGCCGGATGGCGTCGGCGCGATCGCCCACCACGGTCATGTGTGTTCCCTGGGGGATGCCCGCCACAATATCATCCAGAATCCGCTGGGGGTCTTCCGTGCGGGGATTGTCGGAGGTAACAATGGAATAGTCGGCAAGGCGGGCGGCGATCGCCCCCATCTGGGGCCGTTTGGTGCGATCGCGATCGCCCCCGCAGCCAAATACGCAAATCATGCGTTCTGGAATAAAGGGACGGGCAGCGTTCAGCAAGTTCTCCAACCCATCGGGGGTGTGGGCATAGTCCACAATCACGCTGATGTCCTGGTCAGAACTCACCTGAATTTTTTCCATGCGGCCCGGCACCCCGGAGAAGTGGGGCAGTCCCGCTACGATGGTGTCCAGGGAAATGCCCAGGGAGAGTACGGCCCCTACCGCCGCCAGCAGGTTGGCCAGATTGAACTGACCGACCAGAGGAGATGTAAAGGGCTGGGAGCCTGCCGGGGTATGCAGCATGCCCTGCACGCCATTGGCCTGATAGGTTAAATCCGTGGGGTAGATATCAGCGGTGCGATCGCCCGCCGCACTGTATGACCACATCGCTGGTCTATCGGTATCCGCCTTAAGCATCTCCATCAGCTGTTTGCCATAGGGATCATCCCCATTCACCACAGCATGGCCTTGGCAATATCCAGGCTGAAACAGGAGGGCTTTCGCTGCAAAGTAATCATCAATGTCCTTGTGAAAGTCCAGGTGATCCTGGGTCAAGTTGGTGAATACGGTCGTCTTGAAGGCACAGCCCGCGACTCGCTTCTGGGCAAGGGCATGGGAACTGACTTCCATGACTCCCAACTCACAGCCTGCTTCCACCGCTTTTGCTAACTGGCGATGGAGTTCCACGGCGAAGGGGGTTGTGTGCAGCGCTGTTTCCTGGCACCCTGGCCAGCGGGTATAGAGAGTACCAAACAGCCCAGTTTTCCGCTGAGCATGGTTCAGCAGATACTCAATCAGGTGGGTCGTAGTGGTTTTGCCGTTGGTTCCTGTCACCCCAACCAGGTCGAGCTTTCGTGCAGGGAAATCGAAAAAGGCGGCAGCAGCTTCGGCACAAGCCTGAGGCATGTCTGGGATGGGAATCAGGCAGGCGGAATCGCGGCTGGGATTGGTGCGAGTTTTCTCAAAGGCAGCGGGGGAGATGAGAGCGGCGATCGCCCCGGCGGCGAAGGCACTGGGCCAAAAGTCCCCGCCATCTACTCGGGTCCCTGGCATCCCGATGAAGAGGTTTCCCGGTTCGCAGGCATGGGAGTTGGTGCATAACCCTGTTACAGAGGCGTTCAATGCAAGTGCATCCAATGCAGCATGGTTGCCCAACGCATCCCTGTGTTTCGACATCATGGGCATTAACGATAGTAATTCCCGCAGCGTCAAGCCTTTCAACATCATTGTCCTAGCCTCCCTGGGTGTAGCGGTATGCCCATCAGTTAAGCATAATCTCCATCCATTGCAAGGGGGATTGGCAAAACTTAAGCGCCCTGCGCCTGGGTTCAGCACACGACCTGGCAAAGTTCTCAAATTCACAACGCAAAAATAGGGGATTGGGGCGCGCTCAGCGCGCCCCAATCCCCTATTTTTGCGTGAAACTTGCCAAGTTGTACTCCCAGGGAGACGCTGGGAAACAGTCATGGCTAGTTTGCGCGTTTTTGTGGCTGAACCCCGCTGCTGGCGGAATTCAGCTACGCAAGTTAAATGTGTATCAGATTAGCTTCGAAATCACCCTAGGTTGAAGTCGGCGATGCTGATGTTGGCGGCATTCTCCAACACGGTGAAGCGCTGGAAGTTGTCGCCGTTGTCCCCGGCTAGGTCGAGTCGAACGATGGTGCGTTCGCCCTTCACGCGGACATCGAGGTAGTTGTCGAAGCGCTCTTGAGCAGCGGTCGCACCGAAGTTGGCATCGTTGTTGAATAGCGGTGCGAAGTCGAGGATATCGACGCCTGTCTGGAAGTCCTGGATGCGATCGTCGCCGTCGTTGACGGTTTCGTAGACGAAGCGATCGCTCCCTGCACCGCCCGTCAGGAAGTCGCGGTCTGCGCCACCAATGAGGGTGTCATCTCCAGTATTGCCAATGAGTTTATCGCGATCGCCCAGACCCACCAGGGTGTAGTTGTTGCCATCGGGGGCAATCAGGTCGTTGCGGGCATCGTTACCGATAATCTCAAAGGAGAGCGGATCGCCGGGGTCGCCGGGGTCACCGGGGTCACCGGGGTCGCCAGGATCACCCGGATCAGTGCCGTCAGCGGTCAGGATGAAGTCGCCCTCAGTCAGTCCAGTGACATCTTTCAGTACTACCAACTTACGGAAGAAACCGGGTCGGCTGTCGCCCCGGAAGTTACCTTCCACACTGGTATCGCCATTGGTTTCTACCAGGCGGATATAGTCGGCAAAGGGGGCATCGCTGCTGTGGGTGTCGCTGGGGAAGAGGGCAGCCAGGTCGAGCTTGTCCGCTCCCTTCTCGAAGTCGGTCACCCGGTCGGTACGCTCATCGTACCAAGGGCCGACATAGCGGATGATGTCGCTCCCTGCCCCAGTGGTAATAGTGTCTTTATCACCGCCTGCCACGATGATGTCATTGCCGCCATTGGTCACAATCACATCACGACCGCCGTCAGCCAGCACCGTAAAGCTCTCATCGCCCGTTGGAGTGATGATATCGGCACCGGGAGTGCCAATGATGATTTGGTCGTTCTGGGTAGTGCCGAAATTGATGTCGGCGGCGGTGGGAGTAGTGCTCAAGTCGCCATCGCTAACGCTGACGTCGTAAGCGGGCGCATTCTCGGAGCCATCGGGGGTGAACACCACCAGGCCATCAATGATGTCCTGCTGAGTGAAGGTGGTAGCCGAGAAGCTGCCGTTCTGCACATTGCTGATGGTGAAGACGAGGGACGCATCATCACTTTCGGCATCGGTGGCGCTGAGGTCGTTGCCGGTCAAGGTAACGGGCTGTCCTTCCACAATGCTGAGGCTGTTGATCTCTAGGGTCGGTGCCGTGTTAGTGGCGATGCCGTCATCGCCAAAGGTCAAACGAGCCACTAATGGATCGTGGTCACTTGCAGTCGAATCTGTTCTAGCAAACTCAGAGTTAACATGAACGATGTCAAACTCAGCCGCTGCATTCAGGCTATCGCTAACCAAAATGTGATCCAGAGACTGAGAGTTGCCTTGGAAGTTGAAGGTATAGCGCTCATTTTCAGGTAGTGTGTTGGTCAAGTTCGTCAAACCAACACCCTCAAGACCTGTGACCGGAGAAACGAATTCAAATTCGTTCAAGTCGCCTAGGACAACAATATTAGCGCCAGTATCTTCTGTTAATGCACCAGCAACGAACCCTTGAACGGCAGCAGACTGGCGCTGACGCTCATCCAAAGAACCGTTAACGCTTAGGTCTTCCTGACGGGCCTCGAAGGGCTGCTCCAGACCCATAATGGGCGCACTGCCACCTTTAGATGAGAAGTGGTTGTTGACAACAGTAACGGTCTCGCCGTTGAAGGTGAAGTCGGCGACGAGAGGCAGACGCGCTCCTTCAAAGGCTTCTCCTTCTCCTTGGCCACTGATGGTTTGCACAGACCCTTCAACCACGTCAACACGCGCAGGGTTGTACAGGAAGGCGGTGCGGATGTTTCCACCGGGCTGACCACCGCTGGCTTCATCAGTAATGAAAGTATTGTCGATGAACTCGTAGGTAGGGCCACCCGCAGCGGCGATCGCATCGATCAGAAGCTGTAAAGTGACATCAGCAGCGATGACATCATCAACAATTTCGCCACCTGTATTATCTTGAACTTCCTGCAAACCAATGATGTCAGGAGAGTTGAGGTTGCTGACAATTTGTTGGGCGATCGCATCAAAACGACCATCACCCAAGTCATCATCTACGTTACGGGCCTCACCATTGTTGGTTAGGGCTTGCTCCTCAACAATGGGGTCTAGGTTGAGAACGTTGTAGCTGGCAACCGTGAGTTGATCAGCAGTCCCCTCTAACTCAGTGGATTCAGCCGCAAGGGTGCTGGCAACAACCTGAGCGGTGAAATCTTCAGTGGGCACCACCTGGAAGTTACCGAAGTCGTAGCTAATAACCCCTGTGACATTGCCTAACTGAGCGCCAGTGTCAACCAAGGGATTCTCAAAGCCGGAAACGTCGAAGTCCGTGTCAATCTGGATTTTCTCAGGGTTGAAATCATCAGGGCTGATGTTTAGTGTGCCCCGCTCACTAATGCCAGTTGCATTGGCTCCCTGGTTAGCAACAGCAAAGATTTCCCCAAACCCGCTGGTACTAGAAACCGCTACCGCATTTTCAACCGTCACCAACATCCCTTCAATGGACTCAAAGAAATCAGTGCCATCGGTTTCAGGGTCAAAGCTAGTGAAGTTGTCGTCCTCAAAGGTTTCAGTGGGAGCTTGACGACCCGATGCACCAATGATGACCGCCGCAGGTAGTGCATTACCGCTGGAAAGAACAGTGCTCGCACTCGCCACCAAAGTCGTAATGTCCAAGTCTGCACCGCCGCCAGACGGATCAGCTTCAATAACGGTTCCAGTTACGTCAACCTCATCACCAACCGTGATGCTGCCAACAAAGCCAGACACAAAGATAGCGTCAGACGTGGCGATGTCGCCATCACCCGCTGCATCTTGGAGGTAGAAGCCATTGCCATCTACTGCCGTCACAATACCGCTAGTTTTTACAACTTGGTCAACAAAGCTAGAAACATGGCTAGCGCCCTGAATCTCGTAAATTGCAGCTTCGGTGACATCACCGCCGCCATCATCAGTACCGCCAGAAGTTGGCGTGTTGACAGCAGGGTCATTGGAGAAGCTGCTGAAACCCCAATCTGCGGCGGTGTCAGTGTCAACCCCATCTTCAAGACGGAATCCACCCGCAGGCAAGAAAGGCCCATCTGGGCCGATAACAGGTGCATCAAAGAAGAAGAAATCAGGGGTTTCACCGTCTGTAACACCCAGCGCATCAACAACAACTTCGCTACCAGTCACGGTTGAGCCTGTAATGCTATTGGTTTCAACCAACGCGATAGTATAGCTGCTGTTCTCGACGAAGTTGTTAGCAATGGTTGCATCAGGGCTAGCACCATATGTGGGGAAAACGAGTTCGTTTCCAACCAAGAAGAATCCGTTGTCGCCGATTTGGGCATCTGCGGCAAAATCGAATCGGGCATCAATGCTACCGTTCGTGGATTGATCATCACTTTCAATGACTACTAGGCTAAGGCTAGCCAGGGATGTTCCAGCTTCACCAAAGAGTTCGATGAACTCGACATCGGTTGCTGTGGTACTACCCAAAACCTCATTGATTACCAGAGGCAGGGCGGAATCACCATCAATGTTCTGGATGTTGTAGACCGTGGTGGAACCGCTGACTTCGTTTGACACCACCAGCAGGGGATCGCTCGTGGGGCTGTCCTCAGCGGAGATGAACGCCAGACCCTCGGGGCCGAGATCGCCTACAGCAGGGTTGGTGCTGTCATCTTCTAGTTGGGCTTCCACCTCAAAGTTACGGTTGTTGAGGTACTGCACAAACTGGGACTCGTCAGGATTGGTAATGTCGTAGACCATAATGCCGCCGATGCGCTCCAGGCCAACGAAGGCGTAGGTCTTGCCGCCGACTTCGCCAACCACAACACCTTCGGGTTCTGGCCCTTTGTTGTCGCTGCGGCTCTCGAAGCTGTCGTTCTCGTCGTTGTTGGCGTTGAAATCATCGGGAAACCGTTCCGCCGTGATTTGCTCGAAGTCGTCCCCGCTGTCGAACACCAGATTGCCGGAGGTATCAAAGATGGAGAAGGAACGGCTACCGTAGGCATGAATCTGGTCGATGTCGCCATCGCCGTCGGTGTCGCCATCGATGGTGGAGATGTTTAGCCGACCTAGTTGCCCATCTTCTGCGATGTCAGGGTTAGCGGCCAGCAGATCCTCGTCCAGCGCTAAACCATCGCGCTCGAAGGTTTTCACATCGCCCAGATCCTTGAGGCGAACGGCATCACCCAGGGGGTTGTCTTCGGCATCGTCGGCATCGCCACGATCGTCCCCTTCGTTAGCGGTAACGATGAAGGTCTGACCATTGGCCTCATAGGTAGCAATGCTGTCGGGCATGTACAGACCGACCACGGGCCAGGGCTGGATGTTGATGCCATCGTCGCGATCGCTCGCATCAAATCCATTTTCAGGACGACTGTGATCCTTCACACCCAGGGGCAGAATGTCGGTAACTGTCGCATCGTCTACATCTACTACTGCCAGAGCATTGGCTTCTTGCAGCGCCACATAGGCCGTGGAGCCATCTTCAGACACGGCGATATATTCGGGTTCCACATCCTCGGAAACCGTCTTGCCAGGGAAGATGCGTAGTCCAGCGGCCTCTAGCTCGGCCTGCTTCGCGTTAAATGCTGTGAAATCAGCGGTTTTCACGGTTAGCTTTGCCACGTCGATGATGCTGACAGATCCTTCTGGATCAACGCCATCATCGGGTTCTCCCTCGTTGGCCACCAGCACTTTCGAGCCGTCGGGGGTGAAGGTGAGCATATCGGGCAGAGCACCCACAGTCACTTCCCCAATCATCTTAAGGTCGGCGTCAAAGAAAACAACGCTGCCAGGTTCTGTCACCGTGTCGTTTTCGATTGCAACCGCGATGATGCCCTTGTTCACGGCGACGCTGTTGGCTCCGCCACCAAACTCGGTGGCATCGATCTGGTCAATTTTGGTGGGATTCGTCGGATCGCTCAGATCCAGCACATCTACAGTCGTGGCGTCAGAATTGACAACATACAAGCGCTGGCTGGCAGGGTCATACGCAGGAATTTCAGCCGCACCTTCATCAAAGACGCCCGTAGTAAAGGTTCCAATCTGTGTGAGTTCGATAGCCATAAATGCAGTTAATTTAGTAACGTCGGAATAATCATGGGATATCAGAAGCGATACAGACCTATATCTGTATCGGCGCACAAAAATGTGAGCGAATTCACTCGGTGGCGATCGCCCGTTGCACAGCTTTGCACAGCTAAAAATCCAGAGGCACTACAAGCATCGCCCTCTCTCCAAATCTCATCCACGTAACACCAAAATCATGCGTGAATGGGACTCAACGCTGGAGATGGGCAATCTGTAGCTTTACGCACAAGACACAAAATAAGATACAAGCCCTAGGTAAAGGCTTGTTTAAGAAAGCCTCGCTTTGCGAAAACTTTGTATTCAATGTGACTGTTTACACGACTTGGCAAGTTTCAGGCAAAAATAGGGATTTGGGGCGCGC
>CAYXJG010000198.1:0-9743 GCA_964465285.1 uncultured bacterium | reverse complement strand
GCGCGCCCCAAATCCTTATTCTTGCGTTGTGAATTTGAAAACTTTGCCAAGTCGTGTTGCATACCGCTATATGTTGCGGTCAAAAAAGTTCCCAGAAAAAGTGGCGACAAGCTGTACCCGCCGCTGCTCTCATTAGAGCTTTTAATGGTTTTGGAAGTCCCTACGTCGTCGATTCTCAGGTGTTGACGGCTTCAGGACGACTGCCAACAGCCATTCGGTCAATCACCTGGTCAATCAGCCCATACTCTACCGACTCATGGGCAGACATGAAAAAGTCACGCTCAGTGTCTTCTTGAATTCTCTCTATGGGCTGCCCAGTGTGCTCTGCCAGCCAATCGTTGAGTCGCTTTTTGTGATATAAAATCTCTCTTGCCTGAATTTCAATATCGGCTGCCTGCCCTTGGGCACCCCCCAAGGGCTGGTGAATCATAATTCGAGAATTGGGCAGGCTCATACGCTTGCCTTTTGCGCCGGCACTCAGTAGAAATGCACCCATGCTGGCTGCCAGCCCAACACAAATTGTGCAGACATCTGGACGAATGTGCTTCATGGTGTCGAAAATACCCAGTCCTGCAACCACAGATCCACCAGGGGAATTGATGTAGAGGTAAATGTCTTTCTCTGGATCTTCTGCTTCCAGGAACAGCATTTGAGCAACGATGAGGTTTGCCACATCGGAGTCAACCTGCTGGCCCAGAAATACAATGCGTTCACGGAGCAACCGTGAATAGATATCAAAGGCACGCTCGCCTCGACCTGACTGTTCAATAACTGTTGGGATCATGGATTATCTACTGTAAGTTCCGTGTTGCAAGTTCTGTATTGTAAGTTCTGTGTTGTAAGGTCTTCTCTTAAATCTTAGCGAAATGATGGAGGAAATGCTTCGCCCCTTGGTCAAAAGCCTAGGAATTCACGTTTTTCCCTTGTCATTATACGCGTGTGACTGTTTGACGAATCAATTCGGTGATGGTGCGGATACCCATCGCCTCGCCGCCTTCAGGACGACCGGGCAGAGAGCGAAGATTCCATGCCATGACGTCAATGTGAATCCAGGGAATATCAGGAGCCACAAATTCTTTGAGGAAAAGGGCGGCAGTGATGGCTCCCCCATAGGAACCACTTGAGATGTTTGAGATGTCTGCAACTTTGCTGTCGAGCATGGAGCGATAGGGGGGATAGAGTGGCAGAGGCCAAAGGGGATCGTCGAGTTCTTGGCCTGTTTGTCTGAGGGTATCGGCGATCGCCCCATCGGTACAAAACATGGCAGGCAGTTCGGTTCCCAATGCCACCCGAGCAGCTCCCGTTAAGGTTGCAAAGTCAACCAGCAGTTTGGGCTGCTCGCTACTCGCTTCCCACAGGGCATCTCCCAGAACCAGCCGACCTTCGGCGTCTGTGTTGCCGACTTCAACAGTGATACCTTTTCGGGTGTTCAGCACGTCAAGGGGGTGCATGGCATTGCCGGAGATGCTATTTTCCACAGCCGGGATTAAGACCCTCAGTCGCACAGGTAGCTTCAACTTCATCACCATTGTGGCAATGCCCAGCACATGGGCGGCACCGCCCATATCTTTTTTCATCAGTCTCATGCCCGTGGCACTTTTGATGTCTAGTCCTCCAGAGTCAAAACACACCCCTTTACCAACCAGGGTAATCTTGGTGGCTGTCTCCTCACCCCACCGTAGATCAATCAAGCGGGGAGGATCATCGCTGGCCCGACCGACCGCGTGAATCATGGGATAGTTTTGCGCCAGCAGGTCATTGCCAGTGGTCGTTTGAATGGTTGCCCCATAGGCAGTGGCGATCGCCCGTGCTTGTTCCTCAAGATGGCTTGGCCCCATATCTCCTGCTGGCGTATTCACTAAATTGCGTACCAGGGTCATGGCTTCTGTCACCGCCTCGATATACTCTTGATCAGCATCATCGGGAGCTTTCAAGACAGGTTGGGACTTCTCTCGGGGTGGCTTTTCGCCATCGTGCTTGTAGCGCTTAAATTGGTACTGTCCAAGGCTCCATCCAAGGCATAGCTTGGTTGATTCGGCAGCCGTTAACTTGTCTACAAGATAATAAGTATTGGGAGGTAGGCTAGTCGCCAGATTGCCAAGCGTCCAGGTATCCAAAGAATCGGGCCGCCCAATGTAGACTTGAGCGAGTGTTCCATCGGTTCCCGGTACTAGGGAATAGGTGCCTGCCTCGGCTCGAAAGCCTGTTGCTTCAAACCAGCGACGATGGTGATCGGGCAACGCCTGAAGCTGTTCTTCGGTAACCAATGCAATGGGAGTCGACGCAACCAATTCAATGTCCTCCGACGAAGTCATGATGTTTATAGCGCTGTGCAAGCGCATTAAGTACAGTTTGTTGAGTGGCGGCGCTCTGCGCCGCCACTCAACACATTTGGGTGTGCTGAACCAATTGCACACCGCTACAGGTCTAAAGCATAACGCCTGCCATCGGCACCTACAAGGCAACGCGCTACAGAGCAGCAATTCTCAGTATGGAATTCAATGGGGCAAAAAGGTCGCCTGAGGCGACCTTTTTGCCTTTTAAACATAGACAAGTGAGCGCCTGTAGGGCGCGAAGTTTCCCCAAATGAGCGTATTCCTCAAGGCGGGAAGTTTTCCCAAGGATAGAATCCAGGAGACAAGAGCCAGAAGCCAGCTCCCTCCTAAATTCTGACTCCTAGATTCTGGCTCCTTGCCCATCCAGGATTTCCCGGCTTAAATGACAAGCCCCAAAATGAGAATTGCTGGCTACACACGACCTGGCAACGTTCTCAAATTCACAACGCAAAGATAGGGATTTGGGGCGCGCTCCGCGCGCCCCAAATCCCTCTTTCTTCGTGAAACTTGCCAAGTCGTGTGAGAACTCAGGGAACTGCAGCTAAGAAAGATACCGGAGGAGAGGGGCAGCGGGCACAGCCCGCTGCCCCTCTCCTGGTACTTTATTTTCTTGCAAGTCCTAAGCAGTTACGTTGAATCTAGTTGAATCTAGTTGAATCTAATAGATGCTCATACTATTCCTGGGCCTTTACCACCAGGTGTATTAATTTCCTTCAATTCTTCTTTCCGCTGGACTGTCTCTTGTTGCTCCTTGTCTTGCAAATCGCCTGGCTCTTCGTAGTACATCTCTGGCTCAATAGCAAAGTTATTAGCCAAGCCTTCCTGGTCTACCGTAAATCCTGATGTCGTATCCAGATCAGATTCGACATCCTGCTCAGGTGCGTCGGGAGTATGCTTGTAGTCTTGCCCTTCACGCTCTTTGCGGGCAGCGGTTTCAGCAGGAACAATCTTGCGATCATATGTGTCTCTAGCAGCGCGATCCACCATGGATAACCTCCAATTTTTTTGCAGCTATACGCAATAGGTCAGCAGCTCAAGCGTTGGTGCGATCGCCCCTTTCGTTGATTAACATTTATTTGTGGATCTCATGGCTTAACAACCCCACTCAAGGCACGTGCCTATTGCTACTCTCGATCATTTCAGAGGATACCGGTAAGCACATCTTCCTACCGCGCTACCTTTGGCATAGGAATTTACTTCTACAGGCATAGCAACCGTCGCTCTCAAGAACCTACTCAAAACCTTTTTGGGGTTTCAAGGTCAAATGTCATCTAGCTTGAGTGGAGCGGTGCCGTGACATCTTGACAAATCTGTGGGCAAAGAACTCTTCAACTGCAACATTTTCCAGGTGTCGGAGCAGTGGCTCCAGGTTCTTAAACGTTAATTGGCTCTAACTCATCTGAGCGAAGATGTGCCTTAAATCGTTTCTCAAATTTGACAACAATCGGAAAATTTGCGCTAATTGCTTTTCCTTGCCACTCGCTGGCAATGCCAATGACTTCACCTTCATGGCCCTTTAGGTCATAAGCTTTATTGCGGCTACTGGGATGATGATAGACGATAACGGATTCGGATACTCGCACGCGATCGCCAATATTCATAGAGCTATGTGTCCTCTCTTCGTTTTCAAGGGTACTACTTGTGCTCCACTTATATTTGCATAGATTCTGTTCTGTTTGTTACAGGGCCGTTTGAAGTTCCTGTCTGGTTCAGCAAGTTCCCAAAAAGAACATCTCATGCTTTCTCAAGAGGCGTGCTGAGAGTCAAAGGTAGCAAGTGCTGCGCGCCGCTTTTGGGCTCAGTTTTAGTTTCGCGGGCATATCAGTAGGTCGGTACTAATAAACTCAACTTAAAAACCGGGGGAGCGCTCATCCGGGGCGCTCCCCCGGTTTTTAGGTTTTTAGGTTACTTATGCTGGGTTACTTAGATGGAGATCTGGTATTAATTTCAACTTATCGCTGTAAGGTACCCCGAAATGACACCCTGGCAGCCCCCTGATGGTTTGTCAGGCGACCATTGCGGGTAGTGCTTTGATAAACGACTAAGTAGATAAGCACAATTAATTATAAAACCCGTAAAACTCCGCGCCGAGTGCGCAGCGGGCAGCGTATGGTTTTACATCTAATTTTTAATTGTGCCAAGCTACTGAGTCCCTTAACTTTCTGATTTTGTGATGCAACGAGGAGATCAAATGGCAGGAGCAAGTACGATTTACGTGATGCTGGCGGCGCTCTGCTGGGGAATATCGGGTGGAATTGGTGGCATTCTCATGGCTGACGGATGGGATGCTTTTGTGGTTTCACTCTATCGAGGCGTCATCGGACTAATGCTTGTTCTCGTCTGGTTAGTATTGCGCCCGAGCGGTAGTGGATTAGCCAGTCGCCGACTGTGGTTCTGGTCAGCGATCGCCGGTCTTGGCGTAGCTGGCAACTTCGCGTTCTATTTTGTAAGCATTTCCCAGGGGAGCGTAGCGGTTGCGGCTACCCTGATGTATTGTGCGCCCGTGTTTGTCTACCTCGTGTCTTTCGCACTGAAGCTCGAACGTCCCACTGCACTAAAGTTGTCTGCGATCGCCATGGTCATGCTTGGCATCGTGTTGCTTACCCAGATCTACGACGTTGATGCAGGCGGTGTCACGCCGATAGGAGCGGGGGCAGGGCTGCTTGCTGGGCTGTCCTACACGGTGTTTATCTTCGGCTTCAAGTATGCTGCACCGCATGGCAGCCCGCAGGCGATCCTTACAATCGCATTTGCGATATTGGCTATTATCCTTATCTGGCCGGGGGATACCGATCAGTCCGTGGCCGTTCTGAGTACGCCGGATTGGCCGCTATTCGCAGCATTGGGCGTATTTGGTGCGGGACTATCGTTCGCTCTTTATATTGCTGGTCTAAACGGCACCGAGCCAGCCGTGGCATCCATTGTGGCAATGATCGAACCTGTCACTGCGTCGCTATTCAGCGTTTTGATTCTCAAAGAAAGCTTGGTAGGCTTACAAATCTTCGGCATGGGACTGATTTTGGTCACGGTGACTGCATTAAGCGTTAGTTCAAGCATCCGACGGACATCGCCTTAGGAACACGACTTGGCAAGTTTCATGAAAAAATAGGGGTCTGGCGCGCGTGGAGTGCGCCCCAAATCCCTATTTTTTCGTTGTGAATTTGAGCACGTTGCCAAGTCGTTTTAGAAACCAGGGTTAAATTAAACCAAGTCCAATTTTGATAACGCGACGGGCATCCTTGCCCTGTCTCATCAAAATTTGAAAAACAGTTCCCTCAGTACTTCAACGCTAGGGTTAACCCATCGGCAACAGGCAACAGGCTGGGAAACACTCGATTGTCCCGATGAATTTTTTGATTAAGGGATCGGAGCGCCTGCGTCCGCTTATGGATGTCCCGCTTATCTGCCACGCTGCCTGACCACAGCACGTTATCCAGCACAATTAAGCCCCCAGGGCGTAACAGTTGGAGCGATCGCTCGTAATAATCGTCGTAGCTGGACTTATCGGCATCAATGAAGGCAAAGTCAAAGGTGTTTGCCTGCCCGTCAGCCAGCAGGTGATCCAGGGTCTCTAATGCCGGGGCGATATGGAGATCAATTTTGTGGGCAACCCCTGCCGTTTCCCAATAGCGACGGGCGATCGCCGTATACTCCTCACTCACATCACAGGCGACAAGGGTGCCGTCATCAGGGAGGGCGATCGCCACCGACAGCGCACTATACCCTGTGAAGACGCCGACTTCCAGTGCTTTTTTCACTCCCATGAGTTTAATTAACAACGCCATAAACTGTCCCTGCTCGGGAGCAATTTGCATCTGACCCATGGGATGCTGAGCCGTTTCCTGGCGAAGCTGGCGCATCAGGTCAGATTCCCGCAGGGAGACCGAGAGCACGTAGTCGTAAAGTGCGTCTGTGAGATTTAACGTGCGATTAGACACAGGATCATCCTCTCTTCAACCTCATTCAATCACGACTGGCAAGTTTCACGAAGAAATAGGGGTTTGGCAGCAACTCTCATTATGGAAGTTTAGAGAGCAAAAAGGTCGCCTGAGGTGACCTTTTTGCTCTCTAAATTTGTACAAGTGAGCGCCTGTAGGGCGCGAAGCTTCCTAAAATGAAAATTGCTGAGGGTTTGGGGCACGCTGAGCGCGCCCCAAACCCCTATTTTTTCGTTGTGAATTTGAGAACGTTGCCAAGTCGTGTTCAATCCTAAAGGATCAGGACCAACGCGAGTCCCTCATTCCTAAACCTGGCAGTGAATCGGAATCTATCGTGCCGCTCGAATGAGAAGAAAGCCTGCAATGATGAATCCGAACATGTTAGGCAACCAAGCACCAATCACAGGCGTCAGCACTTCGGCATGGGCCATTGCACTACAAATGGAATACACCAGGTAGTAGCTAAAAATGACCAGGATACTGATGGCAAAACTGGTCGCTCGACCTGTACGCTGCAGTTGGCTGCCTAGCGCTGCGCCGACGATGCCAAACACCGCACAGGCAAAGGGCAGGGCATACTTCTCATGAATTCGGATGAGCAGCCGACGGAGCCGCTCACGGCTTCCCTTCTGCTGTAGTAGCCGAACCCGCTCCCAGGACTCTGCCAAATTCATCTCGTTGGGATCTTGGCGCTCACTGGAAGCAATATCCAAAGGCGTTCGCGGGATCTGAACCTGTTGCTCCTGAAAGCGAATAATGTTGCTGTAGGAGCCGTTTTCTGAAACTAGATATACTGTGCCATCAAAGAAATCCCAGGTTTGATTGGTCAGGTTCCAAACGGCAGACTGGGCACTAATAATTTGACTCAAACCCTGACGGGAAAAGTCCAATACCGTCAGGCCATACATGCGCTCGCCATCAAAACGCCGGGCATAGAAGAGCCGCCGCAGCTCTTCGTCGTCCTCGTCGGCGTAGTCCCAGTACAAAATGTTCTCCTGCTGAAAAGAGGGCCATCGTTCCTCTCCCAGCACATTTTCCAAAACGGCAGACGCCTGATAGTTAGCAGCGGGAACAATCGCCTCGTTAAACACAAACGTCAATCCTGTTGCTATTAAGCTCATGAAGATGACGGGCAGCATGATTCGGTAAACGCTGATGCCAGAACTTTTCAGCGCTACCATTTCACTGTCACTGGACAGGCGGCTGAAGGTCATCAGCGTTGCTAATAGCACCGACATGGGGAAGGAATAGGAAATAAATTCGGGCAGTTTGAAGAAAAGTACCCGAAATGCGGCTGATAGGGGCAGCCCATACTCTGAAACCCGGCGAATGAGTTCGAACAGAGCCCCAACGGAGACCCCCAAGGACGAAAATGCACCTACCCCAAAGAGGAAAGGGAAGACTAATTCCGTCGCAATGTAGCGATCCATCACTGAGATGCGAGGAACCCAGTCAAATATAGAGAAATCGGTCTTAACGGGTCGTGTGATGCCAGATGCCATAGCAATCAGAAATTTAGAACAATCAGAAGAAGGCCAGAATAGGGCAAGAAACTAGGGCTGGAAATTTTTCCCCAAGTAGTGTTGCCGCACCAGGGGATTACTGTATAGCTCTTCAGCACTGCCCCCGGCGAGAATTTCGCCGTCTCTCATGATGTACGCCCGGTCGGTAATTGCCAGGGTTTCTCGGACATTATGATCCGTAATCAAAATGCCGACATTTCGCTCTTCACAGAGCTTCAACAGAATATCTTGAATTTCGGACACCGCAATTGGGTCAACCCCTGTAAATGGCTCATCGAGCAATAGAAAGGTGGGACCGTTGATACCAACTGCCAGGGCTCGTGCTAATTCGGTGCGGCGGCGTTCTCCTCCAGAGACTTGCCCGCCAGGGGTATTTGCCACCGTTTCCAGGCGAAACTCCTTCAACAAGCTGCGGAGGCGATCGCCATGTTCTGACCGGGGCACATGGGTTTGCTGCATCACCAGCAAGAGATTATCGCTGACACTCAAGTTGCGGAAAACGCTGGCTTCCTGGGCAAGATACCCTAGCCCTAGCCGTGCCCGTTCGTGGATTGGCATGCTTGTCACATCATGGGTGTCAAACCAGACCTTGCCACCATCAGGCTCTAGCAACCCTGTGGCAATGTAGAAGGTTGTCGTCTTGCCTGCTCCGTTTGGCCCTAGCAGTCCTACGACTTCCCCTTGCAGAACCGAGAGGCTTACCCGATTCACGACCATACGCTTGCCGTAATGTTTGCGAATGTTTTCCAGGGCAATCTTCACAGGCGTTTCTTTTACCAACAGAGAAATAGAACTGCACCCGATTGTATCAAAGCCTCCGCTATCACAGCATCCTCTAGATAGAATGTCAGCGCATCAGGCGTCGGACAAAGCTCACCACCTATGCAGGGAGACCTACGTAGCGCGTGTAACTCTAGGGGCTGATCGGCTCCTTAAATTCAGGCTTGGGATTGTAGTCTTCAGGAGGAACTGTGACGGGCTGAGTCGTCGGTTCACTCTCCGGCAGCAGATACACAGACTGCACCTGCTCTCCCTCATCAGGCATGGCTTCAAAGCGGCCCTCGTTTACCAGGTATACAACTTGTTCTCCTTGAATGCTGTTGCCATCCTGGAGTACGAACACATCGCCGCTCAACACAATACGGCCTTCCCGACTGTAGTACTGGGCTTGGGCAGATGTCGCCTGCATGTTTTGAGCGGGATAAAAGATTTGAACATTTCCCCGTGCAGTTACAACCCCGGTAATAGCGTTGGCTTCTTGCACATCAGAGAGGAGGGTGATGGGCTGTCCGGTCTGCTGGCTTTGCTGTGCTACCGCATCGGGTATGGCTGCGGGAATGCCAACCAGGGCAATCAGGGCGATCGCCATTACCTCCAGCTTATGACGAAGCCGAGTTGTTCCCTGAGGGTAAGTGGGGTAAACCATAGTGTGACCTGCGCGAAGATGAATTGAGTTTAATCCTGATTCCTTTGGAACGAAAATTAATAGTCTGAGCCGATTTCTAAGCCCGTACATATCTCTAGCAATATCTGATATGGCTGGGTAGATGGGGCAATGCGAAGATGCTAGGGTGCATCACACTTTCGTAAGCCCTCACCCTAAATCCCTCTCCCAAGCAGGGCTACTAAGTACACATAAGTTATCTGGCCTAGCTAATGCTGGGCTTGATCCTCCCTAACCCTCCTTAAAAAGGAGGGAACCGGATCGGAAGTCCCCCTTTTTAAGGGGGATTGAGGGGGATCTCGCAGAGTTTTGGATCCGAGCCGAGATGTGTGTACACAGTAGCCCTTTTTGGGAGTAGACCGGAGGGCGTGCGAAGCAGGGGTTTAGGGATGTAAAGCTTTGTTCTTCCTACAGGGTGGGCCATGAATTTGCAACTGTGGGATGCACCTAGGATGCTGCGCCTTCCTGTCATCATTGAACGCTATTTCTTGAACGCTATTTC
>CAYXJG010000197.1:1573-9809 GCA_964465285.1 uncultured bacterium | reverse complement strand
TTAGACTTTACACGCCTTGTACCAATTTTGGATTTTGGATTTTCGATTTTGGATTGGCAAACCCCTATTTTTGCGTTGTGAATTTGAGAACTTTGCCAAGTCGTGTGATGAAAGAGTGAGGGACTTGGAATGGATTAATCCTGGGGATAAAAGCGAAGGCGATAGCGGTAAAGGGCAACAGGGCGATCGCCCGCCTTGAAATAATCGGGGTCTTGGGGTGATAGATAGACCGCAGTGATCTGATCAGCCGTAATGGGGGTTGGGTCTTCTGGTGCGTAGCGATAGTCTGTAGTAGTTTCCACCTCATTGAGGTAAGGCTGGGGAATACCGCGAAATACCTGCTGAAAAACTTCGGTGGTGATGAGTCGATGAGGGTCACTGGATTCAGTGCGCCGTCCTGTTACCGTGGAAATGAGTTGGCGATCGCCCTGCATCATCGTAATCTGGCGATTAGGGTCTTGGGGGTCTACCTTTACATTAAGGACGAGGCGATCGCCCATACCCTGTTCAGCCTGGTTTAAGTAAGCGCGAGCCAGATTCAGACCATTGAAGGCGCGATCGGCAACAACAGGTGCGTCACCAGAATCTTCTGGTGACGCTTGTAGGGGTCGGAGAAAGGACGCCCAGGTGTTCCATAATGCATCATCACTCGTTGGAACCTGCCGGGAAAAACGAGCCTGAAAAGTAACAGCTTCGTTTAAGTAATCTCGATTGCTTTCAAACCCTGGTGTTATCACATCGGGCGATAAGGGGGCTGCCATTTCCATCAGGGTTGCCTCAACCTGCCATGTCCCCTCAAACCAGGGCAGATAAACCAAATCTCCCTTGACAAACTCAACTGGAGGCTTCGTATTCCACTGGGGATAGTGTTCAAGGCGATAGGCAAGAGGTTGAAAAGACGTGCTTCCAGTACACACAAGCCAAAGCACCAGCAATCCAAACAGCCAGATCAGCCGCCATTTAGACTTTACAACAGTGCCTGTATTTGTTTGCCGAGAGCGCAAATGTCGTCGGTGCTGAAATCGTTTTGCCAAAGCAATCCCTCGCGATGGTATCGATGTTCCTGACAGCGCTGTGCGCTGGGGCTGAGCCTAGTAGTACAGGTTACTCTGCGCTCCATACTGCTGACTCCATAACTGCTGACTTCATATGACGCAGCTGCACACCGCTATCATTCTCTGGACGTAGGCAAGTTTCTGGGTGTATCCGTGATTTTAGCGGAACATTGGGCAACAAAACGACTCAACCAACACGACCTGGCAAAGTTCTCAAATTCACAGCGCAAAAATAGGGATTTGGGGCGGATGCACTGCGTCTGCTCCTAAGGCCGTGTTGGGGTGGCTGAACATAACCCATCTGAATTTGGCGATCGCCCTTCCGAAGCTCCCCCTGGCATTCCTTTAGATCGTTGAAGCTGTCGAATAACGCGCTTACGGCCCTCAACTGCTGAATCAAAATCGGAGCGGAGCCTAATCGCACGTTCGTAAGCTTCTAGTGCCCGTTCATAATCGTGAACGGTTTCTAAAACGCGCCCCTGGTCATTCCAAGCCCAGCAATTATCAGGCTGTAGCTTAGTGACACGATAATAGGATTTGGCGGCTTCGCTATACATTCCCAATTTCTCTAACAATGCCCCTCGCTTAAACCATGCCAAGTGATCCGTCGGCTGTAGTTTTAGAACTCGATTGTAAGACTTAATCGCGTCTTTATAATGGCCTGAGTTTTCTAATGCCATCCCCCGCATCAGCCATGCTAGATGGTCATCCGGATTGTCTTGAATCAGGCGATCGCACGAGGCGATAGCATCGTCATAGTGCTGAAGATGGTAAAGGCGGTCAACTTGTTTCATTTGCTGAAGCAGTCGCCTGCGGGTATCAATCGCCAACTGGAAATCTGCCTTAATTTGAACAGCCCGGTCATAGGCTTCAAGAGCCTTTTCGTAGTGTTTCAATGATTCAAAAACTCGTCCTTGATCGTGCCATGCCCAGTAGTTCTCTGGCTGAAGCTGAATGACGTAATCATAGGATTCAATAGCATCTTCAAAGCGGTGCAGATGCTCCAGGGTCTTCCCGCGACGATACCATGCTAGATAATCCTCAGAATTTAACTGAATGACCTGTGTGTAAGCATCCACTGCTTCTTGATACTGCTGGCAATTTTCCAGGGCCATGGCCAGCTTAAACCAGACGACAGCATCCGTCGGCGTGACTTTCAGCACCTTACCGTAGCTTTCAGCCGCTTTTCGGAACCGCTCCTGCTGAAATAGTTCGTCACCTCGCTCGTACCAAGCAAGATGTCCGTTAATTTCTTCACAGGATGACTGGGAAGTCCATGACGGTAAGCTAGGCGGGTCAAACTTGAATGGATTATCTACAGGTTCTGATGAAGACGTTGGTGATGTCTCTTCAACGGAGAGACTGAGGCTAATCAAGGAGGCATTAGTTGTGGTTGTGGAGATATTCGGATGACGGCTAATTTCAACAATAGTAGCGGTCGATATGGCCTGCTCCGGCAGTCCGCGCAATGCGCTTAAAACTTCCGTCGTTGACTGATAACGCTGTCGATAGTCATAGCGTGTCATTTTGTCCAAGACATCTGCAAAGGCATCACTGACATGGGGAGCGCGATCGCGCCATAGAATTTCCCCGGTTCTCAAATCTTCAGGCAAATGGGACGGAGAGCACCCCGTTAATGTTTGAATACCGACCATGCCTACTGCATAAATGTCACTGCTAAGACGGGGCTTGCCAGCCAGTTGCTCGTTAGGCATATAGCCGGATGAGCCAATTGCAACGGTTACTGTACTGGCTTCTGAAGCAATTGGCTCAATCCCAAACTGCTTCACCCCCCCAAAGTCAATCATGACAATTGCCTGATCGCTATTCCGCCGGATCAGATTCGAGGGTTTGATATCTCGATGAATGACGTTTTGACCGTGGACGAACGAAAGGATCGACAAAATTTGACTCAATAGTTCCATAACTTCCGCTTCATCAAACGCCCGCCCAGACTTTAGCTCCCTACTGAGAACCGTTCCCTCAACATACTGCTGAACGAGGTAAAATTCTCGGTTTTCCTCGAAGTGGGCAAAGAGCTGAGGAATCTGGTTATGGTTGCCCAGGGCATACAGGACTTCAGCCTCTCGATCAAACAGGCGACGCGCCACCTCGAAGGATTTCGAATCATTCACTCGCGGCAGCAGTTTTTTTACCACACACTGCGGTTTACCTGGAAGATGCTGATCCTCAGCCAGATATGTTTGCCCGAAACCACCTCCCCCTAAGTGACGAGTGATGCGGTATCGGCTACCAATAACTTCGCTCAACATAGGCAGATGCCATTGTTTGGAACATAACTGTAGACTTGATGCATATCAGAACCGTTAGCTACTGGCCCGTTTTAGAAAGAACTCAGAAGTATTGCCTTAGAGACCGTACTCGCTTTTGATCCATATGCTTCGTTGAATGGAGCATAGCTTGTCCAGCAAACAAGACTCGAATGCTCCCCTAATGATTTCGAGGCGTAGACCAAAGATTAAAGATATCTTGCCGACTCATAAACTTAATTTTTGAACCGGAGAGACCCCTGCGTTTAGCAAAGGATTCTTCCCATCCAAAAAATCAGATTGTAGCCTGTGGCAGTGTAGTTTGAACTTTACCGTGCCAATGGGAGACGGCGATGCCGCATTGTATCAGCACAATTAAATTTCATTTAGCACTTATCTGAAGGCTTCGTCAGGTATGCTTGGAATTAAAAGCTCTTGACAGAATTTTCAGATAGGTTTGTAATCCTCGTTGTCGAGGGACAAGCTAACAGGCAAACTTACTATTTGTATTTTCTACTATTCAGTATTCCCTACAAGACCTGAGAATTACCTAAACTCTTAGTCAAGATTCGATGAATTTTTTCTGACTCCAGGAAATCTAAGGTTTTCATATCTTTTGCCTTAGGGATTTTCAAGAAAATAAAGTACCAGGAGAAGGGCAGTGGGCGCAGTCCGCCGCCCTTCTCCTGGTACTTTATTTAGCGCAGATCCCTTAAAGACTCTTATTGCAGAATACTCAAATCAACCCAAGCTGTTAGAGATACACGACTTGGTAAGTTTCACGCAAAAATAGGAGCTTGGGGCGCGCTCAGCGCGCCCCAAGCTCCTATTTTTGCGTTGTGAATTTGAGAACTTTGCCAGGTCGTGTAGAGATAAGTAGCTTGGCAACAGAATCAATCCATCTGCAAATGTGGAATGCTCCGACCTCATGACTATTCAATGTTATGCTATCCAATGTTACTCATAGCAGTGTGCAATCTGGCTGGGCACACTCAGGTTTGGTTGTTTGGCGGTGTTCAGTATCGCTGCACAGAAACTTGTGTTGAAAGCGCCCGCACAGCCCTATAATCTTTGGCCTGAATTTCTTTAAATTACAGATATTTACGGTAGGCAGTTCAGGGCTGTTTTAGGAACAATACGGATAGATTTTCGTCTTCCCTGTCTAGATGGATTAAATTGCAACAGCTTTTTAAGAGAATATAGCAATCCTAAATGAAATGTGAGAGTTAGGGCGGGCTGCGCCCGCCCCAACTTTTACATTTCATTTCACAAATCACTCAGGAACGCTATATGTAAGTAAGTGGTGACAGTTAAATTAAAACCCATAAACCCTGCGCTGCCTGCTGCGCGGGCAGTGCAGGGTTTTGTAGTTGGTTTTAAGTGTGCCGAGGTACTTATTCGATTAGGGTATTCTCTATTTCCGACAACCATGATGGAGTGTTCCCCTCATCATAAGGATGGACATTTGGATAGAAAGAAAGGCTTTAAAAGAGAGACAGCTCCTCCAAAAAATGGTTTCAAGTTTACCAGGGTACGCATTCTAGAAGAACCAGTCTTAGAGGATGTTTGAGAAGTCCCCAGTGCTACTTCAGATCCCCCCTTGCCCTCCTTGAAAAGGGGGGAATCACGTTCAAAGTCCTCCTTTTCAAGGGGGATTTAGGGGGATCAGTATTGTTCCAGCGTGTTATCAAATACTTTTCAAACATTCTTTTAGGAATGAAAACCTTAGGAACAAAAATTAAATAGTTGAGTTAATTTTAGTGGCGCGACACGGCATCGCCGCGCTGCGCCACTAAAATTTGGTTTTATTTCATCCTTGGTTTTTAGAGAAATCAGGTTGCTACTCGTTGTCCTTGGGTGCTTTGTGTGTTGTTCCTCGTGCCCAGAAATCTAGATACAGCACCTACCATCAGAGTCTAGAAGATGCTTGAGGCAGTGATTTTGCATCAGGGAACCTCTGAGGAATTGACATCCTAAGTAACCCAATATAAATAATCTCAAAATCTAAAAACCGGGGGAACGCCCCGGAGGGGTGCTCCCCTAGTTTTTACGTTGAGTTTATTAACACCGACCTACTGACCTACTTTTCAAGCGGGATTCTGTATGACGCTCTCTCATAAAATATTGGAGTTTTGAGTAAGCCAGATCCATCTTTTTATTGCTCCTTTTCCCCATGCAGCTCTAGGCATGAATGAACTTAAATTTGATGTAAATCGTTGTTTGGATTTTGTATGAGTGCGGGCAGAATGACCACACCTATAAGAATTTAAGCCCACAGGATATAACGATGGGTGGGGAGCATCCCAGTTTCATATGAGTAGGTAGATATAGCTTGCTTAGTCAAATGAAGCGAGCTTATCGCTATAGAGGATAAATAGCAGGATGATCCTGATGGATACCCTTGGGAAAATATTCCAAACCTTAGTCGAACGGGCTTGTAATTTAAGCCAGGAAATCCTGGATGGGCAAGGAGCCAGAATCTAGGAGTCAGAATTCAGGAGGGAGCTGGCTTCTGGCTCCTGTCTCCTGAATTCTATCCTTGGGAAAACTTCCCGCCTTGAGGAATACGCTGTCGAACGCATGCTGTTGTCTTAACAGAAAAATAGATGCCAGTAGGCTAACTCATTCAAAAATGTAGGTTTCCTACATAGCGATTCAGGTTGCATTTACCTTCGATCAATCAATCGCTGGAATTTTGAGGAAACGCTCTAAATATGCCGACTTTTATCGTCACTACAACCGTTGATGGCGGTGCCGGATCGCTGAGAGAGGCGATCGCCAATGCCCAAAGCGGCGACACTATTGCCTTCGACAACACCCTTGCCGGGCAGACCATTCGCCTCTCTCAGCAATTGGAGGTTAGCCCCGGCAAATTCATCACCATTGATGGCAGTAATGCAGCGGGGTTGACCCTCAGCGGCAGCAATGTCACCCGCGTGTTTTACGTTAATTCTAACCAGGATTTTCCTGCTAGCCTGACTCTTAAAAATGTGTCTGTGGCGGATGGCTATACCCAGGAACGGGGTGGAGCCATTTATGTGACCCATCGAGGTAGCGCTACGGTTGAGAATGTTACGTTCGCCAACAACACCGCTGATAGAGGGGGCGGGGCGATTTACAACGCCTACGAGACGAATCTGACGGTGATAAGCAGCACCTTTGATGGCAATCGGGCGATCGCCGGGAATGACGAACGAGGGGCAGGGGCGATCGCCTTTGCCAGTCCCGGTGTGCTGACGGTGCAAGACAGTCGCTTTATCAACAACCAGGGCATCAATGGAGCTGCCATCAACAGCCTCCAGGGCAAGCTGACCATCGAGAATTCAGAGTTTCTCAACAACCGCACCACTGCCGCCATATATGACACGGGTAACGCCAATCCATTTCTGCGGGGCTATGGCGGCGCGATTTATACCGATCGGGCCAGTTCAGGCAGTGATAGCACCTCTGGTACTATCACCATTCGCAACAGTACCTTTGAAGGTAACCAGGGTCGGGGAGAAGGCGGCGCAGCATACCTTTATACCGGCACCCAAGATCGGGTAGTGATTGAAGGCAGCCTGTTTCGCCATAACGAAGTGATGCCGCTGCCCAATGGCGGCAATGGCGGCAATGGGGGTGCAGTAGTGCAGATGAACAATGGCCTGAACCAGGGGTTCACCATTTGGGACACCCAGTTCGTAAACAACACGGCATCTGGGCAGGGGGGCGGATTGTGGATGATGGACGCCCCCACGACCATCACCCACAGCACCTTTTCAGGCAACCGGGTCGATGGCACGGCGTCAAATAAAATAGGCGGCGGCATGGCCCTTTACGGCCCTGCAACCATTGAAAATTCCACCATTGCCGAGAACCACGCGGGCTGGGTTGGCGGAGGCATTAGCGCCAGCGGCGACGACACCGTGCGGGTGAAAAACACGATTTTCTCCTACAACACGGCAGATAACGGCACCAACAACTGGGGTATCCAGCAGCATACAAACCGTGAATTGACAGATTTGGGCGGCAACTACCAATACCCTCCCAAAGCGACAAATAACTGGAATGACTACAACGCGACGGCATCCATTGAAACCACCGTTGACCCTCAATTAGGTTCCCTCCAAGCGGATGGAACCTACCCAATTGGTAACCCGGTGGTCAGTGGAGCGGGTGCAACCAGCGACGGTACGACAGGCAGTAGTAACCCAGGAAGCAGCAGTTCTGGAGGTTCAACGGGAGGCAGTGCCGATTCCGGAGGGAGTTCGCCAGGGGGCACGGATTCAGGCGGCACGGATTCAGGGGGCACGGATAGCAGCACAGATTCGGGTAATGGAACAACGGGTGGATCTGCGGGTAACACTCAACCAATAGGAACTATGACAAACGCAGAATTTCTCAACGACGTTTTACAGCTTACGAACCAATTTCGCGCAACCAATAGTGTGGCACCACTGGTACTCAACGCACAGCTTGCGGCGGCCGCCCAAGGGCATTCAGAAGACATGGCCCTCCAGGATTTCTTTAGCCATGACGGACTAGACGGGTCCTCTGCATTCGATCGGATTCGAGATGAGGGCTACAACTACACTACAGCAGGTGAAAATATTGCCGCCGGACAAAGTACACCTGAAGCCGTTGTGCAAGCCTGGATCGATAGTCCTGGTCACCGGGCTAATATGCTCAACGCTAACTTTAAGGAACTCGGCGTGGGTTATTATCTGCTGACAAATGATACGGGTGACGTGAACTATAGACACTACTGGACGCAGGTGTTTGGCACCAGCCCTAGTTCTCCGTCGGGCGGCACATCATCAGGCGGTGATACGACCGGAGGCTCGACTGGAGGTGATACCACCGGGGGTTCTACCGGATCGGGAGACACCACAGGCGGTTCTACTAGCGATACCACTGGTGATACCACGGGCG
>CAYXJG010000197.1:0-1473 GCA_964465285.1 uncultured bacterium | reverse complement strand
GATACCACGGGCGGTTCTACCGGAGACACCACGGGCGATACCACGGGCGGTTCTACCGGAGACACTACAGGGGATTCAACGGGAGGCACCACAGGGGATACCACAGGGGACGGAACAACCGGAGAGACGGTCGTGCCGGGAGATACAACCGGCGATACCTCTGGCGGAACGTCTAACAACATTACCAATCCTTCTATTCCTACCGAGCCGTCAGATACCAGCCCAATGCCTGCTGAAACTCCCTCTACTGAAGGAACACTGATACCTTCCGATATAGAGCAGGGGACAGGTGATGGGAATTCTGATGCAGCGCCCCCACCCAGGCTGATTGAGATTGATGGCGTCTTAATCGAGGGGACTCCGGATGGCGATCGCATCTTCGGAAACGAAATAGCCCAGGAGATCCGTGCAGGGGCCGGTGAAGACATCGTCAGGGCAGGCGATGGCGATGATGAAGTGTATGGTGGCAACCATAGCGATCAGCTTTATGGTGGCAAGGGTGACGATAAGATAATGGGGCGCTGGGGTGAAGATAAGCTCATTGGGGGTAAAGGTAAGGATGTTCTTCGGGGTGGAAAGCATAGTGATGTCATCAACGGCGGTGACGGTGATGACCAACTCTTTGGTGGCAAAGATGATGACCGACTTTCAGGAGGCGACGGCAACGACAAGATGTTAGGCCACCACGGCAATGACCGCATGAAAGGCGGTAGCGGAGAAGACTGGCTGAAAGGTGCGAAAGGGCGCGATCGCCTCTTTGGGGGTGAGGATGATGACACGGTGATCGGTGGCAAAGATGATGACCGCCTCTTTGGTGATTCCGGAAACGACCGGGTTGTCGGTGGTGCTGGAGATGACCATCTTGTCGGGGGTGACGGGGATGATGTCTTATTTGGCAGACGCGGGAGCGATCGCCTCACTGGGGTTAACCACCGCACCACTAAATCTGAAAGTCTGCCTGGACTGGGCGAGCTTGATCTCTTCCTGGGCGGTAGCGGCGCTGATTTCTTCGTGTTGGGCAATGCTCATACTGCCTTCTACTGTAATGACGATGAGGAGACTGGCTTAGAGGACTATGCGTTTATCAAGGACTTCAACAGTGGTGAAGGGGATGTGATTGAGCTGCATGGTGTGGCGGAGATGTATGTCATTGACGCTGTACCTGCTGGCGTGACGGATGTAGAGTCAGACGCTCAAGCGATCTTCAAGCTGATGGACGGACATCAGGAGTTAATTGCTATAGTTCAGGGCAATACTGCCGACCTAGAAAGGGGGATGAAGTTTGTATAATCAGTAATTTGAGCTCATCCTAATCGGGTAGTGGGCGTTTTCCTTCAGGCAGACGCCCGCTATTGCAGTGAAGTTTTCTGCGGCACAAAACGCTGTGATAGCTTAGGACAAACGGCCTGGCTGGATGTCTGGTCTACACGACTTGGCAAGTTTCACGCAAAAATAGGGGTTTGGGGCGCGCTC
>CAYXJG010000196.1:0-9812 GCA_964465285.1 uncultured bacterium | reverse complement strand
CGAAGCTTCCTAAAATGAGAATTGCTGCTATTTTTGCGTGAAACTTGCCAAGTCGTGTTACTTAAGATTCAAAATAGTTGTATCAACGCGGGCAGGATGCTTACATTGGTACAACTATTTCAATCAGTCCCATGACGGGATAAGACAAGGGGAATCATCATGGCAAAACGCGCGATTTTGAGTGTGTCTGATAAAACAGGCATCGCAGAACTGGCTCAACAGCTTGTCAATGAGTTCGACTTCAGCATCATTAGCAGCGGGGGGACAGCCAGGTCACTCCAGGAAGCGGGAATTCCCGTGATGAAAGTGTCAGACTACACGGGGTCGCCAGAAATTTTAGGTGGGCGGGTGAAGACGCTGCATCCTCGCATCCACGGCGGTATTCTGGCGCGACGGGATATAGATCAAGACCGGGTTGACCTGGACACAAACGACATCCATCCCATCGATCTGGTGGTGGTAAACTTGTATCCCTTTGAGCAAACCGTTGCCAGCCATGATGTGACGCTGCCCGATGCTATTGAGCAAATTGACATCGGTGGCCCCACACTCCTGCGGGCTTCTGCCAAAAATTTTGCCCATCTCACAGTGCTATGCAATCCCTCCCAGTACAGCCTGTACCTGGATGAACTCCGCGAGCATGGGGGTAAAACAACGGCTGAATTTCGTCAAAGCTGCTCCCTTCAGGCATTTCGGCACACGGCAAACTATGACCAGGCGATCGCCACCTACCTCGCCAGCCAGCAACCCTCCGCCGACCCTGACCTCCAAACGAACACCCTCATTCCCGAAAGCTTTGCCCTGTCTGGGTGTCAGCTTCAAGCTCTGCGCTATGGCGAAAATCCCCATCAGCCTGCGGCATGGTATCAAACCGGCGCGGCAGCCATTGGCTGGGCGTCTTCTGAAAAACTCCAGGGTAAAGAACTGAGCTACAACAACTTGGTGGACTTGGAAGCCGCTCGCAGCATCATCGCCGATTTCCTGGACGAGCAGCCCACGGTTGCCATCCTCAAACACACTAATCCCTGCGGAGTGGCGGTGGACAGCAGCCTGGTGGATGCCTATCACAAGGCATTTGCGGCAGACTCCGTGTCGGCATTTGGCGGCATCGTGGCCCTCAACCGTCCTATTGATGAGGCAACGGCAGAGGCCATGACAACTACCTTCCTGGAGTGCGTCGTCGCTCCTGGCTGTGACGCTGATGCCCGTGAGGTGCTGGCAAAGAAGAAAAACCTGCGGGTGATTGTGTTGCCTGACTTTGCCCAGGGGCCAAAGCAGGCTATTAAGGCGATCGCCGGGGGATTCCTCCTGCAAGCGGCAGATACCTATGCCGTAGACCCGACGGAGTGGAAGATGATCACCGGGAAAAAGCCATCAGCCGATCAGTTGAATGAACTGGTGTTTGCCTGGAGCGTGGTGAAGCATGTCAAGTCCAACGCTATCGTCCTGACGCGCGATCGCACCACGGTGGGCGTTGGCGCAGGACAAATGAACCGGGTTGGGGCAGTGGACATTGCCCTGCGGCAAGCTGGCGAAAAAGCGCAAGGGGCGGTTCTTGCCAGTGATGCATTTTTCCCCTTCGATGATTCAGTGCGGACAGCAGCAGCAGCAGGGGTCACCGCCATCGTCCAGCCGGGAGGCAGCATCCGCGATGAAGACTCGATCAAAGCAGCCGATGAGTTGGGCATCACAATGGTGCTGACCGGGGTGCGCCATTTCCTCCACTAGTATCGGAAGGCAGAAGTCAGCAGCAATTCTCATTATGGAAATTTAGGGAGCAAAAAGGTCGCCTTAGGCGACCTTTTTGCTCCCTAAATTTGTGCAAGCGAGCGCCTGTAGGGCAGGACTTGGCAAGTTTCGCGCAAGAATAGGGGGTTGGGGCGGCATAACATTGCCGCGCCGCTCCAACAACGATGGATTTTATTTATGGCGGTGTGCCAATTGATTAAGCACACCCAAATGTGTTGAGTGGCGGCGCAGAGCGCCGCCACTCAACACACTGTACTGAATGCGCTTGCATAGCGCTATAACCCTCGTTCCTAAATTCTATCGAGTAGGAGCCCGTTTCCCTAGCGGGTAGCAACGCGATCGCGGCCCTGTCGTTTTGCCTCAAATAATGCCTGCTCTGCTCGTCTCAACACGTCTAGCGCATGGCGATCGCCCTCCGTCAACTGGGCAACACCGAAACTCAGGGTCACCGTCAGCACATCAGAGGACGTTCTCATCGGCATCGAGCGCACCGCCTGCCGCAGCCGCTCTGCTACCTCTTTCGCCGTTTGCAGATCAGTTTCCTGTAGGATAATTGCGAATTCCTCTCCGCCGTAGCGATAGATGGTCGTATCCCGCCGGAGCTGGTGCTGGAGCTTTTGGGCAATGCGCTGAAGGACGCGATCGCCCACGTTTACACCATGATTGTCATTAACCAGCTTGAAATAATCCACATCACAGACAATCAGGCTAAAGGGAGGACGAAAGGCCCAAGCCGATGGCTGACTCAGGGTGTCTAGTTCTCGCTCAAAGGCATCGGCATTGGGCAAGTTTGTGACAGGATCGGTAAAGGGGTCAATCGGAGCCGTTGTTGCTGTTGGATAATGCGCGGTTGCTGGATTCGCTAGGGTAGAAGCTCGACTGGATTGAATCATTGCTAACGCAATGGACAGTTGGTCGGTATTTTGCCGTGCCATCTGCAACTCGTCTAGAGAATAGTGACGGCCATGGCGACCTGAGAGGAGGGCGATCGCCCCAAAAAAATCCTCGCGAATAAAAACGGGCAGCAGCAGGGCAGATCCCACCCCCAATTGGCTAAGCCATGCCTGAAGCGGATCAGCGTCGGGTTCCGTTAAGCAAAATTCGACATACGATGCCCCCCCTTGAAGAAACAGGTCAATAGTATCTTGCCAAAGGGCGTAGGTTAATGTGCCAGGATTCACCGAGGCAAGCCGTTGACGAGGACGTTCCCAGCTTGCAAGCATCGCCACAGACTGTTGCCGCAAGTCAAACAGAACAAGGCGATCGCACCGCATGCTCTGCCCCATTTCTGCCAAAACGCCTTGAATCGCCCGGTCTAAATTCACTGATGTATTGAGCACATGAGCCGTACGGCTAAGCAGTGAAGCGTGGCGTTGGGACTGGTCGAGCCGCCGCTTGAGGGCCAAGCTATCACAGGCCATTAGTAGGTGATACCCAATCGTTTGCAAGTCGTTCACCTCATCATCAGGCCACCCATCGAGATGCTGCTGTTGCTGCACCTGCAGAACGATCTGCAGCGTTCCCTGGGATATCGGGGCTGAGGAAAAGGGCCGTTGGCTAGCCCCATCTGCCACTGAGTCCTCCATTGTTTCTGCATTCAATTGCGCCGCCGTCTGGGATGCAATAGATAGGGGAGGATAATCACAAATTGGAATAGCCACATCCCCAGTTTCCAGGCAGCAGGGTTGCGGTTGATCTCGCAATGCAGCAAGCCACGATGGAATGGCCTTGGGACGAAACCGTCGAATAACGCCAGAAGGTTGAGTGGCACTGTCTGCGGTGGTATCCTCAGCACCGCCGATATCTTGGGAACAAGAATGGATGAATGCCTGCCAGCGCTGCCCGGTGCTGTAAACCTGGCAGATGTCTGGGTCACCTTCATCGAAGCCAGTCCACAGAATGCAATCACAGGAATAAACCGCATTTAAGATGCCCAGAGTTTTGCGCAATAAAACATCGACAGTTTCAGCCTGGGAAACAGCCTGTCTCAGGGTTGACAGTACCCTCCCTAGTGGCACAGCTTGAAGCGTCATAGCCAACTCAGCTCAGCAACGTTTATGATTGGGACTGGCACATTAAACAGGACAGGTTTTGCCCATTCCTAAGCAATGCGCTAGATATGCAAGACTTGCGTCAGTCCTCACGGATAGTCATCTATGGTGATTTTCAAGCACTTGGGAACAAGAGTTAATAATGTGAACCATTGTGGGTAGAGTAGCGGGCCTCGCCTCGCCACTCCATCGAAAGGTGGATTTTGTTTAACCCCTGTTCTGCATCGTCGAGTGAATAGTGTGAGCATTGCGCTCACATCACCAGCGATGGCTTGTTCACGGGAGAATCGAAATAAAATGGGGCACCCTGATTTGAATCGAAGTTGCAATCGGCCTGAATCAGTATGCGAACAGCGACAGCTGCACCCGCCACAGTTCATACACTTGCATCAGATTCTTGCACCAGATTTTTTTATTAGAGAAAGACTTGCATAAGCCTGATTAAATCATCGTAAGCGTTTGCTTTAATGATTTCCCTCTTAACTTAAGGCATTCTTGCTTCTTCTGTGTACTAAAATAAGATCTTGGCTTTATACACCCGTGCTGCTTACAAGCGAAGTGTTAAGAGATCTGCGGCTAAATGAAAGATACCGTAGGAGAGGGGCGGCGAGCGCAACCGCCGCCCCTCTCTTGGTTCTTTATTTTCTTGCAAGTCCCTGAGCAACAGAATTTGAGTGAATTGAACGTCGGAAAACAGCAAAGCAGTGCTTCATTTCGGGTTCAGGCGATTGGCTCATGCAATGGGCTAAATGTTCCAAGGTATTTGGTTTTCATTTCTTAATCTTTACAATTGACTGAAGCTCAATAGGTTTCTTATGAATAGTTCAGCTCGTATCCTCATGTGTCCGCCTCACCACTATGACGTTGACTACGTCATCAATCCGTGGATGGAAGGAAACGTTCACCGTTCCTCTCGGGAGCAGGCCGAAACGCAATGGAATCGGCTCTATCAAGTTTTAACCGAGCATGTTCAGGTGGATCTCGTCAAGCCTCAAGATGGCTGGCCTGACATGGTGTTCACTGCGAATGCAGGCTTGGTCTTGGGCGATCAGGTGGTGCTGAGCCGATTTTTCCACCCCGAGCGTCAGGGGGAGGAACCTTACTTCAAGCAATGGTTTGAAAGCCAGGGGTACACCGTTCATGAATTGCCAAAGGGATTGCCCTTTGAAGGAGCCGGTGATGCCCTGCTGGATCGAGAGGGTCGGTGGCTTTGGGCAGGCTATGGATTTCGATCTGAGCTAGATTCCCATCCCTATCTAGCTGACTGGTTGAAGATTGAAGTCCTGTCCCTACGCTTGGTAGATGAGCGGTTTTACCACCTGGATACCTGTTTTTGTCCCCTTGCAAATGGTTATCTGCTGTACTATCCTCCTGCATTTGACGCCTATTCTAATCGGCTGATTGAGATGCGGGTGCCAGAGGCCAAGAGGATTATGGTAGACGAGGTGGATGCAGTCAACTTTGCCTGCAACGCCGTGAATATTGACCGTACTATTGTTATGAATCACATCAGTGATGGCCTCAAGCGGCAATTGTCCGACGTCGGGTTCACGGTCATCGAAACGCCCCTTTCCGAGTTTCTAAAGGCTGGAGGTGCCGCTAAATGCCTCACTCTCCGGGTTACCGAACCCTTACAGGATGAGCCTTATCCGGTTGCAGCCGTCGAAAGCCGAACCATCAAGCTGGAAGGCCATCTGCTCGATTCAGGGATGATTAACCGGGCATTGGATCTCGTAGTAGAAGGGGGGGGTAGCTTCCAGGTATTGAACTTTCATCTAGGAAAACAGCGCCAGGACGTTTCAACGGCTCAGGTGAAGATTTCCGCTCCAGACCACGAGGTGATGGAAGAAATCATGAGCCAGTTGATTGATATGGGAGCTGTGGCGATCGCCCAAGACATCCATGATGTTCAGCTTGAGGCCGCAACCCAGGACGGCGTTGCCCCGGATGATTTTTACGTCACTACTATTTATCCCACCGAGTTGAGGGTTGACGGCGAGTGGATTCGCGTCCGCGCCCAGCGCATGGATGGAGCCATCACCGTCGATGACTCCCGTACTCCTGTGACGGCCCGCTGCAAGCTCATCCGTGACATCAAGGCGGGTGAAAAAGTGGTTGTTGGTGTTGAAGGCATTCGCACCGTCCGCAAAGCCGAGTCGCGAGAGCAGCGTAATGCCCAGGAATTTAGCTTTATGGGGTCAGGGGTGTCCAGCGAACGCCGTGTGGAGCTGGTCGTCGAGCAAATTGCCTGGGATCTGCGACGCATTCGGGATCAGGGCGGCAAGGTGGTCGTCACCGCTGGTCCGGTCGTCGTGCATACCGGAGGAAGTGAGCACCTGGCACAGCTCATTCGAGAAAACTACATCCATGTACTGCTGGGGGGAAATGCGATCGCCGTTCACGACATTGAGCAGTCTCTCATGGGAACATCCCTAGGCATGGATATGAAGCGGGGCATTTCGGTGATGGGAGGACACCGCCACCACCTGAAGGCGATTAACACTGTCCGTCGCTGTGGCAGCATTGCCAATGCCGTGGATCAGGGTGTTCTACAAAGCGGTATCTTCTATGAGTGCGTAAAACACAACGTCCCCTTCTCCCTGGCAGGTTCCATTCGGGATGATGGCCCTCTACCCGACACCAAGATGAACCTGATCGACGCCCAGGCAGACTATGCTCGCCTAATTGAAGGAGCAGACATGATTCTGATGCTCTCCACCATGCTTCATTCCATCGGTGTAGGGAACATGACCCCTGCCGGAGTGAAGATGGTCTGTGTGGATATCAACCCGGCTGTGGTTACGAAACTGAGCGATCGCGGCTCTGTTGAATCGGTCGGTGTAGTGACAGACGTGGGACTATTCCTTAGCCTCATGGTGCAGCAGCTCCAGCGGCTCACCAACCCCTACGAACTTGCATAGACTACTGCATAGCTGTCGCCACATTGGTTAGGGACTTGCAAGAAAATAAAGTACCCGGAAAAGAGCAGCGGGCTGCGCCCGCTGCTCTTTTCTTCCGGTATCTTTTTTAGCCGCAGATCCCTTAGGACGTTTTTGTGGAGTCGTTTCGTGCCCCCACAAAAACATCTCTGCCCTAATGCTCTGCCATTTCTTGAAATTAGGGTAACACCAAAAACGACTTGGCAACGTTCTCAAATTCACAACGCAAAAATAGGGGTTTGGAGCGTGCCCCAAACCCCTATTTTTGCCTAAAACTTGTCAAGTCGTGTTGCGGCTGGAAAATACGGCATAGTCGATTAAGAGGGCGGCATAGGTGCCGCCCTCTTGACATTGGATTTAGATTGCAATGAGCCGCTATTGACTACTCGCCGCCTGCGCCAGCGGGCTCAGAATTCAGAGGCACCGGATCGGCTGACGGTTGAATGGGCTGTACTGGTGGAAGTGGGGGCGGGGGCCGGGCAGGCGCGGGAGCAGGAATCGGAACCGGGTCAGGCGACGGGGGCGCATCCTCAATGGGAGCAGGGCTGGGTGAATCGCCTCCGTCAGAGGTGCCCGGCCCGGCCCCATCCCCTCCAGAGGATTCAGACTCATCGCCAGCCCCGTCCTCATTTGGTTCTGCGATATCCGAACCTGAGTCAGTATCGTTGGCTTCGCCCTCTGAGCGACGGTTGCGAGGTTCCGAGTCAGCGGTGTCAGCAGCGCTGTTGGATTCGCTAGGCGATGGACTTGACTCTGATTCGCTAGCGTAGGTCGATTCGGGGGGTTTTTCTACAGTCACCTCATCGGGATCGACGGGTTGAGCCTCAATGGTTGCTTCACGGCTGTTTAAATCGGGCAGTTCAGGGAATTCTTCTACGGGAATGCCCTCTACAATTTGCGCCATAAAGTTGTGCCATGCCTGGGCTGCCGTACTACTGGCACCTGCGGTTGGTTTACTGTTGTCATTGCCCAGCCAGACCCCTGTCACAAGCTGAGGAATATAACCGATAAACCACAGATCCCGTCGCTCTTCAGAGGTGCCCGTCTTTCCTGCCACGGGACGTCCCAGGCGAGCGCGTCGTCCCGTTCCGTTCTGCACAACATCCTCTAGCATCCAGGTCATGACAGCGGTACTGTCGGCATCCAGTGCCCGCTGCGGCTCATATCGTGCTTCATAGACAACCTCATCGGTGCGGTCGTCCAAAATGCGTACAATGCCGTGAGGCTCTACAAAATTGCCCTGGTTTGCCAGCGTGCCGTAGGCGCTGGTCAGCTCCAGCAAATTAACTTCTGATGCCCCGAGAGCAAGGGAGTAGTAGGGAAATAGCTCCGACTTGATGCCCATCGCCTGGGCCAACTCGATAACCGGGTCAAAGCCGACATCCAAAATAGCCTTTACGGCTACGACATTAATGGACGAGACCAGGGCATCATGTATGGATACCGAGCCTCGGAAGCTGCGACCATAGTTCTGTGGTTCGTAGCCATCGACAATGAACTGACCATCGACATAGGTCTGATAAGGTGAAAACCCGGCGGCGATCGCCGCTGCATATACAAAGGTCTTAAACGTAGACCCCGGCTGTCGAGCCGCCTGTGTAACGCGGTTAAACTGGCTCTCTTCAAAATCAGTCCCTCCTACCATGGTCAAAATTTCTCCACTGCGGGGGTCAATAGTCACCATGGCCCCTTGGGAAAAGCCTTGCCACTGGCTATATTCATCTAAAATTCCCTGGAGGGCAGTTTCTGCAAGGGTTTGCCATTCAGGGTTTAATGTCGTTTCAATAATCACCCCCCCCCGCTCTAGTTGTTCGGAGGAGAGGTAGTTGGGCAGTTGGTCTTCGATATAGGAGGTGAAATAAGGAGACGTACTGTAAAAGTTACGCGGCAGACTCGGGTTGATGTCCAGGGGCTGGGCAATGATTCGATCCTTTTCTGAAGAGGTGATAAATTCAGTCTCGACCATGCGGTCTAGAGTCAAGTTTCGCCGAGCGGTAGCGGCGTCTAGGTCCATCAAGGGGGAATAGGCGCTGGGAGCAGGTGCCAACCCTGCGATGGTCGCCATTTCCGACAGCGTTAACTCGTCAACGGACTTGCTGAAGAAAATCCAGGCGGCGTCTGCAATACCATAGGCACCCGACCCAAGATAAACCAGGTTCAGGTAGCGTTCCAGGATTTCTTCTTTGGTTAGCTCCGCTTCAATTTTCTGAGCCAGTAATGCTTCCCGCAGCTTTCGATCCAGAGTAGGTGCTTGGTCAAGAAACACCATGCGAGCGAGTTGTTGGGTAATGGTGCTGCCCCCTTCAACCACGCGGCCAGCCGACAGGTTGGAACGGAGGGCACGGGCGATCGCCTGATAGTCCACCCCAGTATGCTCATAGAAATTTTTGTCTTCTGCTGCAATGAAGGCTTCAATGAGGCGCTGGGGAACGTCATCAAAAGCAATTTGCTCGCGGGTCGCAGGCCCCATTTGCTGCAAAATTGCCCCGTCCGATGCCTTGATGGTTAACGTCCCGTCTCGAACAAACGTAAAAATAGCATTAGGTTCAGGCAAATCTTGCCGGATATGCTCAATGGATTGCTTCGCAGTCACATAGGTTCCTCCAGCCGCTGCGCCAATACCCATGAGCGCCCACAGCCACCACCATTGATAAATAGGTTGCTTAAACGTGAACCAGCGGGACAGGGGTCGCTGCGGTCGGGGTGCCTTTTGATGGGAATGGGGTGGTGCTGGCGAGGAGGGCTGACCAACGTCTACCGCATTCGGCTGAGCGGCCCGTTCCTCTGGCAAGGAGGGCTGAGACTGAGAATCAAAAGGCATGTTTGTATTCTGGGACTTTTTCGACACAATGTTAGAACGTTCGGTTGAAGGAGAACACTCAACAGCATCAGACTGTTCAGACAATGCCTTAAGCTTATCCAAAAAATCAACCACGTTTTCACCTTTATCCAAATCAATTTACGACTGGGCAAAGTTCTCAAATTCACAACGAAAGAATAAGAGTTTGGGGCGCGCTTAGCGCGCCCCAAACTCTTATTCTTTCGTGAAACTTGCCAAGTCGTGTCAATTGCC
>CAYXJG010000195.1:0-9814 GCA_964465285.1 uncultured bacterium | reverse complement strand
CAAAGTTCTCAAATTCACAACACAAAGATAGGGGTTTGGGGCGCGCGGAGCGCGCGCCAAACCCTCATTCTGGTGTGAAGCTTGCCAAGTCGTGAATGATAATACTAAGGCGGATGTCGAAGCGGAAGAGTAGAAGAGGCAGTCTATGCTCACCTGGTCATTGTCAAGACTTGTCAAACCGCCGCATTAGGTAGGCAACGCCGAAGTCTCCATTGGGATGATGCTCAAGCAGTTCTGCTAACTCGAAAACCCGTGTGGCAATATCTTCACCTAATTTTTCAACGGTAGCTTGTCGTTCTCGGTTTGCGTATTCTAACTCCTTTATTCGCACTTTCCAGTCGGCTGAAAAAAATTGCTCAATGGAACCGTGCAATCCCATTGCTTGAAGAGTTTCCCATTCCCCCCGATCGCACCAAATACCGCCACAGTTACTACACCGTTCTACGTAGAAGCTGTGCTTCTGCCCTATCTTCATGCGCGAGAGGTAGTAGGTGCATTCGGGGCATAGACCTGCTTGGGTATCGGTTGCAGATGGCTCAAAAGGAACGTCTATGAGCTTTGGTGCTGCGTTTTGCACCTCTTGGGGTTGTTGCTGTTGCCACGCCTGGTAGCGATCGCCCGGCAACCAGTTTCCCTTACACTCAGGACAATGAAAAGCGGTTAATCCGCCATCGAGAACACAGTCAACTAGGACAGTATTTTTATCTTTAGGACAGTCCACAACCGACTCCAAAAACCAACATGACCTTCATTAAACCACTGAACGTCAGCGTTCTGTTCTCCGTGGCTTGAGCAGACGCCAGACACGACTTGGCAAAGTTCTCAAATTCACAACGCAAAAGCAGGAGTTTGGGGCGCGCTCAGCGCGCCCCAAACTCCTGCTTTTGCCTGAAACTTGCCAAGTCGTGCGCCAGAAGGATTTCTCCCAAAAAATTGCTTCTAAGGGATTTTTTTGTTAAGTGGGTGGGGCTTGAGCATTTTCTAGAACAAACTGGCAGTACTGAATTAAGCGATTGAGGCGATCGCCCACTTGCGTCATGCGCTGCTGAACGGTCTGTCCCTGGCGGGCTGCTTGAAGAAACATGATGTCTGTATTCAGCAACCGCAGGTCTTTGTTGATTTCTGTTGTAATAGACTGGATTTTTCCTGGCTCGATTCCTGCAATGGCGGCATCTTCCTCGCTCTCCAGACTGTCTTTAAGGTGCGCCTGAAATAGCCTTTGCCCAGACCCGATAGATTTTTGTAGCTCTGCCATTTGCTGCTGAGCAAGCTGCTCGTGCATCTGGCGGAGCAGTGACTCAAATTGCTGATAAAACTTGACTGTTTTGCCTGCCACAACCTTACGCTAGATTAGGACACCTACCTGTCTGAAACTGAATCACCAGGCTATACTTCCACAGACTACAACTTTAATTTTTGAATTGGGGAAATCCTGAGCGCAGCGTAGGATTTCCCCGGTTCAAAGACTGAGTTTATGGCCTGGCAAGGTATACATCAACGGGTCATTGACGGTAATAGCCTATTCTATCCCAGCTTAGGGACTTGCAAGAAAATAAAGTACCAGAAGAAAAGAGCAGCGGGCGCAGCCTGCTGCTCTTTTCTTCTGGTATCTTTTTTAGCCGCAGATCCCTTAGAATCAAGGATTGAAAAATCCAATTGCAGTGGCGCAATGATCTCAGGTGACACATAGCGTAGGGCTGACATCGGCCATCTACTAGACGTTTCGGGCGATCGCCGCAACATACAGTTTAACTGCGCCTCGCCATTAGGCTATTCTGGGCGAGGCTTATATCCCTCAATCATTGGACAGATCAATCGCAAGTGCAGCGTCCCACATGGGATGGGTGCGATCCGATTGGGATAGTCACCGCTTCCAACCGATTGCATATTTGTGAGCTAACACACCATACAAACGCGCAGAGAATCTGTTCATTCAGCCCGCCACGTATCTGAGTTACACGACTTGGCAAGTCTCACGAAAAAATAGTCTCACGAAAAAATAGGGGTTTGGCGCGCGCTCCGCGCGCCAAACCCCTATTTTGCGTTGTGAATTTGAGAACTTTGCCAAGTCGTGTGAGTTAGGAACGAGGATGAAATATAGCGCTGTGTAAGCGCATTAAGTACAGTGTGTTGAGTGGCGGCGCAGAGCGCCGCCACTCAACACATTTGGGTGCGCTGAATCAATTGCACACCCCTATAACTTGAACTAAATTCGGGCGGCGCGGCGCGGCATCGCCGTGCTGCCCCACCAACGTTGGATGTTTAATTTAATCTGTCATCCTTAGGGTTGCGATTCAGCCAAACATCACTCGAAAGTAATGTAACGAAAATTTAAATGTATTATAGTTTTAAGAAAACATTATGTATTAACCATTAGAGGTTACATTTTTGAGCATTCTCTTGTAAGTTAAGGAATCTTTTCTTCAGAAATGGGTGGCTTTCTTAATACATTTGATCTAAACCAGCTTGGAACTGCCTATGACTTAAGTGGGCGTATTCCTCAAGACGGGAAGTTTTCCCAAGGATAGAATCCAGGAGCCAGAAGCCAGCTCCCTCCTAAATTCTGACTCCTAGATTTTGGCACCTTGCCCATCCAGGATTTCCCGGCTTAAGTTACAAGCCCTTAAGTGCTTGGATTTCTATCTGCTCAACGTCAAATCAATTCAACATGAAATCAACATGAAGTAGATGTTAAATCGGAATCTAATTTTTACTAAGATCGAACTAAGTCGGTGAGTTCAATTAATCACAAAGCCCGTAAGACCCTGCGCCGATCGCGCAGCGAGCGGCGTAGGGTCTTATATCTAGTTTTTAATTGTGCCAAGCCACTCAGAGCAAGCTGCTCAGGGACTTGCAAGAAAATAAGGTACCAGGAAAGGAACTGCGCTCGTCGCCCCTTTTCTCTGGTGTTTTTATTTAGCCGCAGATCCCTTAAAAGAAGACTGAATCTTCTTGGAAATAACCTCTGCTGGTCAATTCAATTTGAAGTCTGATCAATTTGAAATCTGAGTTTTATGATTTCTTGACATCCTGACAAAGACTAAGCCTCTTTTGACCCATGGCGCTCCTCACAAACCTTTTACAATAGTGACCCATCTACCTTGAGAACTTGCAGCGTCTCGAATTTCTTTTATGAACCTGATAACGACTCCTGTACTGCCTTCTGATATCGAGCTTCCAACGTGGCTCCGGTCTTGCTTGCTGTCTGAATACCCTGGGCAGGAACAGCTTACTCAACTGAACCAGGAGGACAATAATCTCGTCTGTCGAGCTTTTGAATTTGCCTATCGGCTTCATGAAGGCCAGCGACGAGCATCGGGGGAGCCCTATATTTTGCATCCCATTGCTGTTGCTGGACTGTTGAGGGACTTGGGCGGCAGCGCAACGATGATTGCCGCAGGTTTTCTCCACGATGTGGTAGAAGATACAGACATTACGCCAGAGGAAATCGAAGAGCGATTTGGTGTCGAAGTTCGCCAGTTGGTTGAAGGCGTTACGAAACTTTCAAAGTTTAACTTTTCGAGCAAGACGGAGAGTCAGGCCGAAAACTTCCGCCGGATGTTTTTGGCGATGGCCCAAGATATCCGGGTGATCGTGGTGAAGCTGGCGGATCGCCTCCATAATATGCGCACCCTTGAGCACTTACCAGACCACAAGCGGCGGCGCATTGCGTTGGAAACGCGGGAAATTTTTGCCCCCCTTGCAAATCGATTGGGGATCGGTCGGTTTAAGTGGGAACTTGAGGATCTTGCGTTTAAGTATTTGGAGCCAGATGCTTATCGGGAGATTCAGCAGCATGTTGCAGACAAGCGTACTGACCGGGAATCACGGCTAGTGGCGATCGCCCAAACCCTCCAAGAGCGGCTTGAAAACGTCGGTATTCGCTGTCGAGATGTGAGTGGACGCCCCAAGCACCTCTACGGTATTTGCCGGAAAATGCAGCGGCAGCAAAAAGAGTTCCACGAAATTCTCGATGTGGCGGCGGTTCGCCTCATCGTTGAAAGCAATGATGAATGCTATCGTGCCCTAGCCATTGTCCACGATATGTTCCGTCCAATTCCAGGGCGGTTTAAAGACTACATTGGGCTTCCTAAGCCGAATCGCTACCAGTCCCTTCACACGGTTGTCATGAGCAAGGCAGGGCGGCCCATTGAAGTGCAAATTCGCACAGAAGAAATGCACCATATTGCTGAATACGGGATTGCAGCTCACTGGAAATATAAGGAATCTGGCAACAGCACCAAAGTATCGGCGGAAGATGAGAAGTTCACCTGGCTGCGGCAACTGCTGGAATGGCAGAATGACCTGAATGATGCCCAGGAATACCTGGAAAATATCAAGACGAACCTTTTTGATGATGAGGTCTTTGCCTTTACGCCCAGCGGCGATGTCATTGCTCTCGCTCGGGGCGCAACGGCTGTGGACTTTGCCTATCGCATTCATACCGAAGTAGGGAACCATTGTGCAGGAGCACGCATCAACGGACGCATTGCCCAACTGGATACGCTTCTGCAAAACGGTGACATTGTTGAGATTATCACCCAAAAAAATTCCCATCCTAGTCTGGACTGGTTAAATTTCGCGGTGACTGCAACTGCCCGCAACCGCATTCGTCAGTGGTATAAGCGATCGCACCGAGATGAGAACGTCGCCAGAGGCCGCGACATGCTAGAGCGAGAACTGGGCAAGCGTGGATTGGAAGCCCTGCTTAAGTCTGATCCCATGCAGCGGGCAACGGAGCGGTGCAACTATCAGCACGTCGATGATTTGTTGGCAGGGCTGGGCTACGGGGAAATTACGCTGAGCCTAGTGGTTAATCGGCTTCGGGAAGAAATCAAGGCACAGCAGCCCATTGCCGATGTCACTGCCGACACATTAGAAGATGAGCTAACACGTGTCGCGCCTCAGCCCTCCCATTCGACCTCTCCACCCAGTAGCCGGGCGAAGGATGCACCCATTGTTGGGGTTGAAGGGCTTTTGCATAACATTGCAGGATGCTGCAAGCCCATTCCGGGCGAACCTATTTTGGGAGTTGTAACGAAGGGAAGTCGAGGGATCTCGATTCACCGCCAGGGCTGTAAAAACACTAGCGACGTGCCGGGCGATCGCCTGATTCCTGTTAGTTGGAACTCTGCAAGCGAGTCGGCAGGGCGGTGTCAAACCTACCCGGTGCCCATTCAAATGGAAGTAATTGATCGGGTTGGCATTCTGAAGGACATTCTGTCGCGACTCAGCGACCATAAAATTAATGTCACGGGTGCCCAGGTGAAGACGTTTCCAGAGCGACCTGCCTGCATTGACCTGGAAATTGAAATCCGTGATTCTGAACAGCTCGACCGAACGCTTGCTCAAATTCGGAAGCTCAGTGACGTTCTCAACATTCGCCGCGTTGGAAACGAATAGTGCCCAGATGAGGGGGGTGCTAATCCGCAGGGGATATAGCAGGGGATATATAGCAACGAAAGAGTTCGTGAAACCAAAACCATTTTAGGGAACCCGTACGGCGCGCGGGTTCCTTAAAATGGCTTTGTCCTAACCAACCCTTTGGTTGCCATACACGACTTGGCAAGTTTCGCGCAGAAATAGGGATTTGGGGCGCGCAGAGCGCGCTTCAAACCCCTATTCTTTCCTTGTGAATTTGAGAACGTTGCCAAGTCGTGTGCTATGGATAGTTTGCTGGGGTCGAGCTTGGCCGGGATACGGGTGAGCGCTCCTATGTTCCAGTAGTCCGCCGAGTAAACTTTGGAGCGCTGCCCCGGTGAGCGAGGTATGAAAAGCGCGCCCCGCTCACCAGGAAAAACTCATCGGGCCCACTATGAGTCTTTTGGACAGTCTCGGTTGGCGATATCGCCCCGGGGCATGGTGGTATTGCATAAGGTGACTGAAGTAAGGTCAACCCCTTGCAGTTTCGTCCCGGTCAGGTCAGCATTCGTCAAATTGACATTTTTGAACTCAGCGCCGACCCAAAAAATATTTTTTAGCTTTGCGCCTGTTAAATCTGCATTGATAAGAATTGCGCTAGCGATATTGGCGTTGGTCAAGTCTGCATTGGTCAGGTTGATGCCGGTCATGTCAGTACGAGATAGGTCTGCTCCCTGGAGCTTTGCATTCGACAGGTTCGCATTGATCAAGTTGGCGGCTAGCAAATCAGCTTTCGTGAGATTAGCTGCGCTCAGATCTGCCTCGCTCAGGTCAGAAATCTTGATATTGGCTTTCGATAAATCTTCACCGTGCAGGTCGGCTCCCGTCAGAATACAAACTGGACAGTCCTTAGTAGACAGAAGCAAGTCAACATCGCTCACAATGGCGGCTGTTGCTCTAGCTACGGGCCATGTCCAGTTGATAACGCTGATGAGTAATACGCAGAGAAAAAGGCATGAAAGCCTAGAAAAGAGCGAACGCATCATGGTGTCTCTAGGGTGTGTCGTCATACCTTTACTGTAATAGGGTTTCGCCAAGATACAAACCTCTAAGCAGAAGGCAGCAGGTTTGACCTGCTGCCTCGATTTTCGCCAGCAGCAATTCTCATTTTGGGAAACTTCGCGCCCTACAGGCGCTCACTTGTACAAATGTCTGGGGCAAAAAGGTCGCCTCAGGCGACCTTTTTGCCCCAGACATTTCCATCATGAGAATTGCTGTTTCGCCAGTGAGCGTCTTGGGGTGACGTATAGCGCTTTGCGATCGCATTAAGTACCGCACAGGTAAGGGGTGCCGCGCCGCTCTGCTAGGATTTGGCTCAAATTATTTAATTCTCGTTCCTTACACGACTTGGCAAAGTTCTCAAATTCACAACGCAAAGATAGGGGTTTGGGGCGCGCGGAGCGCGCCCCAAACCCCTATCTTTGCATGAAACTTGCCAAGTCGTGTTCCTTAGGGATCTGCGGCTAAAAAAGATACCGGAAGAAAAGAGCAGCGGGCGCAGCCCGCTGCTCTTTTCCGGGTACTTTATTTCCTTGCAAGTCCCTTAGGGTTGACGGTTGAGCCAGCGTCGAATTCTCAGTTTCGACAACACATAAAGGGGCAGTTGATAATGCTCTGCCATGAGCCACCCCACCATAAGCAGGTGAGTCAGCAGTGTAGCGGCTGCCCAAGCAAACGGAAGCCAGATCCACTGACCGTTTGGCAAGGGAGGAAAAATATATGCTGAGATTGCGATGATAGATGCAGGCACAAGCGTCAAAAATCCGCTAACCATCCATAAAAAGATGGTCAGGCTCTCGTCCAAATCATGACAAGACTTCCACTTGCGGCCATTCCAATGCCACAGCAAGGGCTGTGTGCTATCCACAACCCAAATCGTTTGCTGCTGAGGATTGATCTCAAAAATATGCCGACAAAAATCACAGGCAAAAGCGTCCATTAAGGTGATTTGTTCAATATGACCGTGACGGCACACTGGACAGATGTATATATCGCCGTAAGCCAGCGCCCGATGCGGCTGAGCATGCTGACGGGAACTGAAAGGCGATCGCCCTTTCAGTAGCGTTTGAGAATTTGTCTGATGAGACTGAGTCTCGGGGGCAGAATCCATGAAATCTAACGGATGATTTCTACAACAACGTTAATGGGGCAGAGAACAGAAGGCTCTTACCCTCCTGTCAAGCTAACAGACCGCACCACTTCAACACCATTTTGCTCGAGAACTACTACAGGGTTGCCGCCATAGCCTATGTCAATGCGCTTGACCAAGACCTGGCCATTGGCAATGCGATCACCCACGCCGACCGAGCGGCCTGAACCTTCGTTGGGAGTGGTGACGATCGCGCGAGTCAGCCCCCCTACCTGTACTACTCCATTGACCTCAACAGTTTGCACGGCTGGCACGGCTGGAGCAGCGGGGGCAGTGGCTGTGGGAGCAGTCGCGGATACGGCGGGAACCTGATCTGGCGCTGGGCTAACATTCCCTGGCAACGGCTGTACGGGAATGGGGACAGTGGACAGGGGGGGCGGCGGCAAGTTAGGGAGAGAGGCCAGGGGTACGGGCTGGAGAGGGGGGGCAGAAGACTGTGAGCGAGTGGAAGCCGTTGGCACAATGGTAAGTGATGCCGCTGGAGGAGAGAAAGGATCAGAGCGGCCAGTTGTAATCTGAGCCACTCGCTGCTCTGGAGAAGTGGCAGGTAGCAGAGAGGGATCAACCCGGCCTTTGGGCAGTTCATCGTCGAAGGCGATTGCCCCTTCGTTGACAATCTCCTCAGTTGATACGTCGGCAGTGTTTGCATCGCCGTTACCCGGTTCATTGGCTGCTGGGCCATCCTGCTGGGGGCTTCCCCCAGTACAGCCTGCCAGCATCACAACAACAGCCCATAGAAGTCCATGCTGCGGTAATCGCATGTCCACATCCTCAAACTACTGCCAACAGAATAACTCCGTTTTCGGTAGATGTGCATCTAAAACAGGGTGGACTTGAAAACAGCAATGAAACGTAACGAATTGATGACCTATTCCTGTAAAGTATGCTGCCTATGAAATATTGCCGCCTGTGAAATATTGCCGCCCATTTTAATGGATGAGGTTTCCTATGAATGGGCATGAGGTGATGAACTGTCAGGTGAGGTGGAGGGCTGGTGGGGTACCCCAAAGGGACGAACCCAGGACTTTTGAATGCTCCAGTCCAGAAGAATCTGGGCGATCGCCACCAAGAGCAAGCTTTCCCCAATAAGCAGTACTAGCATCCATCGATTGCCATGCAGCATCAGTCCCACATCAGTTTGAGACAGCCCCCGAATTAGCCCAAAAGCTCCCACGGCACCCGATTTGAGATAGGGATTGTCATCTGTGCGGATGATATATCGGTAGGTTACCCCAAAGAGAAATCCAGAGAACAGGGCGATCGCCCCGCTGATGAGCCCTTCTCCGCCGGTGCCATACACGGGCACGAACCCTGTTGATGCTAAGGGAGTATAGCGCCATAGATAATGGGCCGCCACGACGAGCAAAAATCCAAGAAAGAGGGCGATCGCTCCTGCTAATCCAGCTTTGAGAGATTCAATGCGCTCCTGGAGGGTCAAGTCAGACATGGTCATACAATTTTGGGCTAACGCTATTTTTTAAGAAAATACAGCCACTTCTCCCAAATTATCCGGGGTGAGATGGTTATGGAGAACTTCGCCATCTCGGAACCAGACAATGCGGCGGCTGAGGCGGGCGACATCTGGTTCGTGGGTAACCATAACGACCGTCATGCCGCTGGCATTCAGTTCTTCAAAGATGCCCATGACTTCTTGCGTGGTATGCGAATCAAGCGCTCCGGTAGGTTCGTCAGCGAGGAGGAGCACAGGATGGTTGACAATGGCTCGGGCGATCGCCACTCGCTGCTGTTGTCCCCCGGAGAGCTGATTGGGTCGGTTGTTGAGTCGATTGCCCAGTCCCACTCGCGTGAGGGCATCTGCCGCTTTGTCCTGGCGATCGCCCGTGGGCACCCCGGCATAGACCATCGGCAACATCACGTTTTCAATCGCTGTGAGCTGAGGCAGTAGGTGAAACTGTTGGAACACAAACCCCACCTTCCGGTTACGGATATGGGCGAGTTCCGCATCATTAAGCCTCGCTACGTCCACTTCGTCCAGGTAGTAGGAGCCGTTGGTGGGACGATCAAGGCAGCCGATGATATTCATTGCCGTAGACTTCCCTGAACCAGATGGCCCCATAATGGCGCAATATTCGCCCGCGTCCACGGTAAGGGATACGTCAAACAGGGCGCGGACTTCCGTGTTGCCGCTGCCGTAGATTTTGGAGACGTGTTCGAGCCGGATGATGGTGTTGGGCATGGGGGGTGGGGAGTGGGGAGTGGGGAGTGGGGAGGTGGGGAGTGGGG
>CAYXJG010000194.1:0-9830 GCA_964465285.1 uncultured bacterium | reverse complement strand
AACGCGCTTTGCTAAATGGCAAAGCGCGTTTGTTTTTGGGCAGTACTCTAAATCAGCAACGCCTGGAATTCCATTTCTGCCTTCTGCCTTCTACCTTCTGCCTTCTGCCTTCTTACTTCTGCCTTCTGCCTTCTGCCTTCTGCCTTCTGCCTTCTGCCTTCTTACTTCTACCTTTTGCCTTCTGCCTTCTGCCTTCTGCCTTCTGCCTTCTGCCTTCTGCCTTCTGCCTTCTTATTTCTACCTTTCAGCAGTAGTCCTTCTAATTGTTCTAGATGAGTTACCTCCCTCCATACCTTTCTTCGGCCCAGGGTTCTCCTCGACGGTGATAGCCATTCTTTTCCCAAAACCCAAGTTCTTCGTGATCAAGAAACGCTAGCCCATTGATCCATTTCGCACTTTTCCAAGCATAGAGATGGGGCACAACAAGACGCATCGGGCCGCCGTGGTCGGGGGGCAGCGGTTCTCCGAAAAGAGTGTGGGCAAAGAAGTTTTCGTCTCGAATGAAGTCATCTAGGCTCAAATTAGTAGTGTAGCCCCCGTAGCAGTAGAGCATGACATACTTGGCGGCGTCCTGCACCTGAATCTGCTGCACTACATCAGTCACTTTGATGCCTGTCCATTTTACGTCTAGCTTTGACCAGCGGGTGACGCAGTGGAAGTCTGCGGTGAAGTCGGCTTGAGGCATATCCATCATTTCCTTCCAGGTGAAGGTTTGAGACGTTGCCAGTCCCAAAATTTTGAGTTCCCACTGATCCGTTGACACCGCCGGAGTGTCGCCATAAGTGAGCACAGGGAATCCGCTGGCAAGGTGCTGCCCTGGTGGAACGCGATCGCCCAATGTAGGATCGGGTTTGCTAAAAAATTTGCCTGCCATAGTATTGGGTTTTGGGGTTTGCGTGTTGGGTTTGCGTGAATTCGATACGGTGAGTTCAGATGCACGGCGCGCAGATAAACTCACTCAAAGTTCTTTTTCGGGCATTGCGCGGGAAAGGGTTTCGTGTATCTGTCGAACTGACGTTGGGTTTTGAATCTTGAATGTCGGTATGGCGATCCTATTCGATTTCTAGAGGTGGGGGCGGGCTGCGCCTGTCCCCACCTCTAGAAATATTTTCGGGAGTCAAATAGGATTCACGACTTGGCAAGTTTCACGCAAAAATAGGGATTTGGCGCGCGCTGAGCGTGCGCCAAATCCCTATTTTTGCGTTGTGAATTTGAGAACTTTGCCAAGTTGCATAGGATTCTTATATTGAGGTTTAAGGATCGAGTTAAATCATTGCACCAAATCCCCATTTACATCACAGAATTAATTGTTGAATCCCTCAGGATCTGTTGATGATGGTTTGGCTACGCGCCGATGCCCCAGGTAGAGTTCTCCTACGGTTGGATCATTGAGCAGGTCAGAGCCTTTCCCTTCCATGCGATCGCGCCCTGTGTCTAAAACATAGCCTCGGTGGGCGATCGCCAAAGCCTTCCGAGCATTTTGCTCAACCAGGATAATGGCTGTTCCGGCTTTATTGATCTGCTGAATCTGTTCCATCGTCGAAGTGACCAACACGGGTGATAAAGCTGCCGACGGTTCATCTAAAATCAGCAGATCAGGGTTTAGCATGAGTGATCGCCCCATTGCCAGCATCTGGCGTTCGCCTCCGGAAAGTGTCCCTGCCTGCTGATGGCGACGTTCTGCCAGGATTGGAAACATCTCAAAAATATGGCGCTTCAGAGGAGCAAGAGGAGCATTTTCAATAAACGCACCCATTTCTAAGTTTTCATCGACGGTCAACGATGCAAAAACATTAGTAATTTGAGGTACGTAGCACATGCCTAGGGGAACAATCTGATTCGATTTGAGGCCGATAATGCTTTTACCTTTGAACTGGATATCTCCAGTGCGGGGCGTCAGCAGGCCAAAAATTGTCTTAGCCAGAGTTGACTTGCCAGCACCGTTGGGGCCAATGACGGCAACCAATTCTCCAGGATAAACTCTGAAATTAATACCCTGGAGAATATCAAGACCAGAGACATACCCTGCATATACATCAGTTACATCGAGAAGAGGTTCCAAGGCCGTCATATCGATTCTGCACCTAGGGAGTGTTTTGTAGATCAGGACGCTCCTCTGGCACGATCGCCCCTTCTACGGGACACACCTGGAGACAAATTCCACAGTCGATGCAGGTAGCAAAGTCAATCCAGTACCAATCGGTGCCCTTTTCATTTTTTCCAGGGCCTTCGTGGATACAGGCAACAGGGCAGGCATCAACACAGTCGGCAACGCCTTCGCAGGTGTTTGTAACGATTGTATGGGGCACGGGTCTTCTGTTCCTTAATAGTAATCCTTCACTAAACCTAACACCCCCAGCTTAGGAATGAGACACGACTTAGCAAACTTCTCAAATTTACTACGAAGGAAAGGGGGTTTTGGGCGCGCAATGCGCGTCCAAAACCCCCTTTCCTTCATGACTTGGCAAAGTTCTCAAATTCACAACGCCAAACCCCTGTTTTTGCGTGAAACCTGCCAAGTCGTATTTCCTTTCTAAACTTTGCCAAGCCGTGCATGAGAAGCAACTAACCTGGACAATCGCCTCATTAGTTCCCCAGGCAAACTCTGCTTTGCTGCGCTACCAGCGACGGGTTAACCGTGCAAAGAAGACAGCGACAGCTATTTTACTTAATTCTATGCCACAGGAGTCGTGGTGACATCGCCATTCACTTTCACCCAGGCAATCGTTTGAATGGTGCGTTGGCGCGCATAGGTCATAACCTCATCAGAGGTATCAACCTCTTCCAGGTACAGCTCCACCTGGAGGGAAGCACTGAACTCTCGCAGGTGGCGGGCGTGCTCAAGGGCTGCGGACACAGCTTGGGGAGTCTCTGGGACGACGAGCCAATCGCTGACGGATGGCGTCTTGGGTAAGTGCCCTGTGGGCAAGAGTGCTTGATGAATAGACTCGATGTTAAGGCTAAAGCCAATGCCCGGATATCCTGAATGATCGGGTGAGTAAAGGGCGAGCAATTGATCGTAGCGCCCGCCTTGTCCTAAAACACATTGACCCTGGGGAGGAGACGCAACAACTTCAAAAACGACACCTGTATAGTAGTCAAAGGGCTGAATCAAGCTCAAATCGAGCACCATTGATGACACGTTAAGGGGAGCGTGATTGTTCAGATTTTCCTGAAGAAGATCTACTAGAGACTTTAAATTGGTGACGATGGTGTGCTGATTATCCGTTAGTTCAATAGACGAAAGTCTCTGTAAGACATCGGTAGGGTGTCCGCGCAGATCCAAAAGCCAGAGGGCTCGATCGCGCAACTCATCGGTTAGAGGCAGCGTTTCGAGGGTGATGCGGTCGAGGCGGGCGATCGCCGTGCGAATGCGATCGCGCCACGGCTCAGGAAACGTGGAGAGGAGCGATCGCGTGAGTGACGCTTCTCCCAACACAAGGTGGCAGGTACCAAGCTGCAAGGCGTTTACACAGTCAGCGATGAGTAAAATGGCCTCAGCATCTGCCATTAGCCCACGGCTGCCCAATAGCTCAACCCCTGCTTGATAAAATTCTTGCTGTCTTTGATGACTATTTTTTGAGGGACGCCGAAATACATTTGCCATGTAATAAAACCGCTGTGGCAAGCTTGCCCCTGCCATGCGAGTTGCTGCTGCCCTGGCAATCGATGCAGTGAGTTCAGGGCGAAGTCCAAGGACCTCATTATTGGCATCATGAAGCTGGATCACGGTTGAACGATGGATTGCCCCGCCAGCCATTAACGTATCCAGACGTTCTAGCGTTGATGTGATGATGCGGTGATAGCCCCAGCGTTGAAAGACCATCTGTACTCTTTCTTCAATCCATTGCTTTTGAGCCACATCCAGAGGAAACAAGTCCCGTGACCCAGCCGGGGGTTGGTACACCATGACCTTTTTGCCTATCGTTTCATGACACGCGCGAGATATTTAAACTCAATCCAATCTGTAGCGCTTTGCAAGCGCATTAAGTACCCCACAGGTGAGGGGCAGCGCGGAGCGCCGCCCCTCACCTGTGCTTAATCAACTTGCACACCGCTATAGTACCTTACGGCGTAAATCCACGTACTGCTCCGATCACCCTCATCCCCCAGCCACTTCTCCCCAAGGGAGAGGCGGAGCCAGATTAAAGTCCCTTCTTGAAATTAGGGTAAATCCCTCCGGGATTTACCCTAATTTTTAATTTTGACGCTGCACGAGTACACTAAGGCGTAAATTGGCATACCGTAGGACGGGAATCTTGCCTGCGCAGGCTGGAAGCCTGCACTACAAATGGGATGTGGACTTCTGCCTAGGTCTACTGGAAACTGGCATTTTTCCTGTGAAAAATCGCTAGTTCCTGACCTCACTGTGGCTCAAGCAACATATCCGCATGTCTGAATTTTACCGCTTTTTGCCGAACAGCCCGCCAAATAATCCTCCACCAGAGTGATCATCTTTGCCTTTGCCACTTTTTGCCTGAGACTGTTCAGGTTTTGTTTTAGGTTCTAGCCGATTCATTCCAGCTCGGGCGATCGCATCATTAGGGTTGAGCTCTAGCGCTTTTCTGAAGTGGATCTTCGCCATGGTTGGCTGCTTGCTCTTGAGATAGATTGTGCCAAGCCGACCGTGACAATCCGCAACTTTTGGGTGCCTGGGGTTCATCTGAATGGCTTCGCGCAGTTCTTGTATTGCTTTCGGCAATTCGCCATTGGTTTCAAACTGCACAGCCCGCCTAATGGCTTTGTCCACCAAGTCACTTGGAGGAAATCGCCTCGGCTGAGTCTTGGGTAGCGACGTTCCCTGAGCTTGGCGCATCACATACACCATGTTTAGCTCACTAATTTGACCAATGAGGTCAATGCTGTCATTCAATGACTCATATTGCTTGGTAGAGAGGCTGTTCAGGGCTTGATGGTAGGCTTCAGCAATATTGCTTGAGCTAGCGACTTTCTGGGCAAAGGGACTGGTAATGAGAACTGTCTCCTGCTGCTGATTTAAGCTCTTGCCTTTGAGGTCTAGCAGGATTGTGTACTCCTTATAATCCTTTGCTTGATAAAGCTTCTCATAGGCAGGGTTAACAAATTTCGACAGCAGTTCCTGGGCTAACTGCTTTTCCCTTTCGTTTCTAGCCGCAGAGCTATCTGGGTGCAACTGCCGAGCGATTTTCAGATAGCGTTTACGAATATCATTGGGATCAGCGTCAACAGCCACACCAAGAATGGCATGGTGGTCGATAAAATCCGTTGCAAAAAGCCCTCTATCAATTTTCAAAGCCATTCTCGCAATCCTACTTAAATCCCACTAAGCTCACTTCAGTGTACTGTGTCTTCCTCATGCGAAGCTGAGGTCAATCCCTTATGCTGAATTATTTGTATCGAATTGTTGCAGATAGGGCGGAGAAGTAGCCCAGCCCTGCTTGCAGAGAAAAATGGGTTGGGTCTAGTGCATTAGACCCAGCACTCCCCATGCAGAATTAGCGGTACCTAAATATTTCTAGGAGGAAACACTCTGCTGGGGTATTCCCTCAGTACGACACACTGATGGGTTTGCACAACTTTCTATATCCTGAATTCAATGAGACGCCTTTAAAATCAGTAAAGACTTCTACTCGGTTATAGCAAAATGCACGGAATGAGTGTTTGCCTTCGATCGTTCGTCAATCGCTCGTCAATCGCTCGTCAATCGTTCGTTAGTCAACCCGAAATTCTGCGAGCGGCTCAATTGTGACCAGAACATCGCTAAGTTCCTGATGAATGATGCCGTTGGTTGCCAAGAGCCGCCCGGATGCGACCTGAATAGGGCTTTGGTCATAGGCGGTCACTCGCCCTCCTGCTTCTTCAACAAGTACGATGCCTGCGGCAATGTCCCAGGGAGACAGCCCCCGCTCCCAGTAGCCATCCAGGCGTCCGCAGGCGACATAGGCCAGGTCGATGGAGGCAGATCCCCCCCGGCGCACCCCCTGGGTTTTGTGGGTCAAGTGACAAAATTCGGCGTAGTTATTGTCTGAGGTTTCGCGGCGATCGTAGGCAAACCCTGTCACCAACAGACTGCTGGACAATGCTTGAGTGCCAGATACATAAATAGGGCATCGGTTTCGGGTCGCACCTAATCCTTTGGCGGCTCGAAATAAATCCTTGTGAAAGGGATCATAAACGACTCCTAACCAGGGTTTTTCCTGATAAAGCAGGCCAATAGAGACTGAGAAGAAGGGGTACTGATGGGTGAAGTTGGTGGTGCCGTCTAGGGGATCGATCGCCCACTGGTAAGAACTGGTGCGATCGCCCACCTGTCCTGACTCCTCTGCGAGGATGTCGTGTTTGGGGAGGTGCCGCTGCAAGATGTCTAGGACTGTCTGCTCTGCGGATTTGTCGGCGGCAGTGACTAAATCACCTGGACGGCCTTTTTCTTGAATGCTGTCAAGTTCACCCAGATAGTCCATAAGCACGGCTCCCGCTGCAAGAGCCGCTTCGGTGGCAATGTCCAGGAAGGTTTGAAGCTGGGCTTCTGATGGCTGGGTTTCTGAGGTTTGAGTCATAGGTCAACCTTTGTTTATTCAGGCTGATTGTACGCTAAAGATTCCTTCGGTTAAGCGCAAGAGTCAAAAAATCCCGATTAGGGTAGAGCGATACCGCTGTGCCGCTTGACCCCAACTCAGTTCACATTGTTTAATCCTCACGACTTAGCAAGTTTCACACAAAGATAAGGGTTTGGCGCGCGCGGCGCGCGCGCCAAACCCCTATCTTTGTGTTGTGAATTTGAGAACTTTGCCAAATCGTGCCTTCAAAGACTTGCCAAATTTGTTGAGACCCAAAACCCTGAGAGAATCTTTGGGTAGGGTTATGAGGGGGAAGTTTCCGAGTCGAGCGCTCAGGGCTGAACTGATTCCGCCTGCTTTTCATCTTGTGCAACCGGGCGATCGCCAGCTTGTGCAAAATTCGCTGACTTCGGCACATTCAGCAGGTCATGATAAAAGTCAATATGTTCTGATACGATGGCATCCCAGTTGTGATTGAGCTGTACATATTGCTTTGCATTGGCTACCCGGACAGCCATAGCGTCAGGATGGTTAATCGCCCACTTCAGCTTAACCATGCAATCTTCGATATCGCCTGCGGTAAACAGCAGCCCACGATGGGAGCCTACAAGGTTTTGGTGAGAGGGAATATTGCTCACAACGATGGGAATTTCCTCATTCATGGCCTCCAGCACCGCTAAGGGCAACCCTTCAACGTCTGAAGGCAATACAAACAGGCCAGCATTGCGCACGATTTCAGCCAGTTGTCGTTCCCTAATTTCCCCTGTGAACACAATGTTGGGCTGTTCACGGGCTAAATAACGAAGCCTCGCCGCAAAATCAGAAGCATCGCTGTTTCCTCCGGCAAGGACAAGTTTCCATCCAGGGAGTTGCAGGCGTTGAAAGGCTTGAATCAATAGGTCAGGACATTTCTCGGGGACAAGCCGCCCTAGAAAGAGGATATAACGCTGAGACTCCAAGCCCAAAGAAGCCCCATAATCAAAGCCCAGCTCAAACTCAGGATACGTGGCGGGAGCATTGCTGATGTAGGCAGATGCTCTGCCGTAGGTATCTTGGAGGTATGTTTGAATATCTTGGGAGACTGCGATGATGCCATCTGCAGTGCGAACCGCCGTTTGCTCACCCAGGCGAATGACACGACTCGAAAAAGCTCCCCACTTTGAGCGTTTCCAGTCAAGGCCGTGACAAGTCACCACAATTTTAGCGGTGTTGAAGATTTTTGGGAGAGGCGTAAATAATGACGGGCCTAGGGCATGAAAGTGGATGATATCGTATCGCTTGCCACTGGCGATCGCCGCTGCCAGTGCCGACGAGACGAGGGCATCGGCTCCTTTGAGATACACCGAAGGCATATGGCTAATGGCGATCCCCTTGTATGCGGTACGTTGTCCCCACATTTTGAGGGTATACGACGACCGGGCATAGAGTTCGACTGTGTGCCCCCGCTTTACCATCCGGGGATAAATTTCTGCGCAGTGGTGCTCAATTCCTCCTTGGCGAGGGGGCAAGCCTTTGGAACCGATAACTGCAATTTTCATAGATATCGCCTCTCACTTAGATAGATGCCTACTACACGAATGAACATAATACGACTTGGCAGAGTTCTCAAAACCTTTACAGCATCGTGGCCATGGGTTCTCCTCTGGCATGTTGAGAATTCCAATCATCAATCAGGGGGGCATAGATCTGGTGTACAACAGCTTTGGCATCAAACTGGCGCGCAACACGGGTACAAGCCTGCACAGAGTAGCGCCTAGGCTGAGACAATACCTGGTCTAATCCGTGGGCGATCGCCCTAGGCGTCCGGTCAGGGGTCACAACTCCTGCATCTGCATCAAGGAAGCGGGGGGTTTCGCCAACGGGAGTGGTGACCACAGGTGTACCGCAGGCAAGAGACTCGATACTGCCCATAGGCAATCCTTCATAGGCACTGGAGAGGACATAGAGAGAACACACGCGATAGAGATCCGCAAGTTTATGCTGCTTTAAGCTCCCCAAAAGAGAGACCCGATCTGCCAGTCCCGCTTGACGAATAGCATCCTGGAGCACTGGCTTTAGTTCCCCCTCGCCAACGATGAGCAGATGGGCCGCAGGATGCTTGAGCTGGGCGATCGCCCGGATCAGCAGCAGGGGGTCCTTTTGGGGATGTAGTCGTCCTGCAAATAGCAGAAATAAGGTGTGTTCAGGCAGTCTCATCGTTTGGGCAAGGTGACGACGACGTCGGTCACGTTCATCCAGGGGCAAGGGATAGAAGCGATCGCCATCGACCGTATTGGGGCGGTAGGTAATGCGGCTTGCGGTGGTAGGATAGCGCTGTCGATAGAATTCAGACGACGCAGTATTGCAGGACAAAATGTAAGAGAACTGCTTGACAAGCTGCTTTTCAAGGGCAAAGTATGCGGTAGGAAACTTGCGCCACAAAATCCCTCCCTCGACTCCCTGACCTTTGACCTCTTGATAGATGTCGTTGTGAATATAGAGAAGTTTGCGTCCTGGCCATCGCATGGCAGCCATAGACGGCTCAATCCGATGAAACTCATAGAAATCAGACTTAATCTGGTATTTAAGGAGTGACCCGGTATAACGTAACGTCGTGGGAATGCGCCCCCGTACATCGTCGCTCGCCATATGAAATAGCGGCAAAAATGAAAAAGAACGCCCGTCCAATGCCACGCTGTGCCATCGGCCTCGTGCTAAGTCACAGTTCGTGCCAATGCCCACGAATTGAAGGTCAAGCGTATCAGGCAAATATTTGATATTGCTTCTGATGCAGCTTTGAATGCCCCCAATACTAGGATTGCAAGGATCAAACTGATAAAAAATGGTGAGCACGGGTTTGCGCATACAGACCTCCATTAAGCGTGCAGAAATGATCTGCTCTCTTGTATAAGCGCAAGCTTTGAAACGTTGCCCAGTGACAGAGTGAGTCTGAAGCAAGAAGCAACCTAACTCAATCGGGCAAAAGCTCTTGACCAACTACTCAATCGATTCACTTAGGGACTTGCAAAAAAATAAAGTACCCGGAAAGGAGCAGCGGGCGCAGTCCGCTGCTCCTTTCTTCCGGTATCTTGCTTAGCCGCAGATCCCTTAAATTGCAGTATTACTCTAATGACTCTTCAGGGAATACCCCCAGAATTGGTCGGAGGTTCATAGAAACTTTAATGTAAACCTGGGAAAAGTATAGATGAATTTTACAGAATTCTTGGATCTATTCTTGGATCTGTGGATAAAAGAGCCTCTAAGTAGTTGAGCAAAATTATTTACACAGTTTCCTAGGGGCACACCCCGACGGGG
>CAYXJG010000193.1:0-9849 GCA_964465285.1 uncultured bacterium | reverse complement strand
TTTTGTTAGAAATACTTGGCAAGTTTCACGAAAAGATAGGGATTTGGGGCGCGCTGAGCGCGCCCCAAATCCCTATCTTTTCGTTGTGAATTTGAGAACTTTGCCAAGTCGTGTTGTTAGGGTGAATGAACTGAGCTCACCTGCCTCAAAAGATTAGAATTCCATCTTTTCCGTTTTTTGCCTGTCTACTCTCGTACGACTAGGGAAATTGCTGTGGCAAAGACAATGCTTCCTCTGTTTAGCTTATTGATGCTCGACTCGTTGTGCGGCTCGCAACTTGGCTGATCGGGCGCGGGCATTGTCTAGAATCTCTTGTTCAGAGGGTACGATGGGCTTTTTGGTGAGAACCCGAAGATCAAGATGGTTTCGGAAGGAACGTTTGACGAGGCGGTCTTCCAAGCTGTGAAAACTGATAATGACTAAATTACCTCCCGGCTTGAGCCAGAGAGGAGAGTTTTGGAGAAATGTTTCCAATACTTCCAGTTCTCGGTTCACGACGATGCGGAGAGCCTGAAAGGTTCGGGTCGCCGGATGAATGCGACCGCGCCGATAGGATGCTGGAACGCTTGCCCAAATCACCTTTTCTAAATCCGATGTAGTAAACAGGGGGCGCGATCGCACGATGGCACTGGCAATGCGCCGCGACAACCGTTCCTCTCCATATTGGTAAATCACATCTGCCAGGGTTTTCTCATCGTAGTGGTTCACTACATCCGCAGCGGACCGATCCTGAGAGCGATTCATTCGCATATCCAGGGGCGCATCCTGACGAAAGCTAAAACCCCGGTCTGCCTGGTCAAACTGTACGGAACTGACGCCTAAATCTGCCAGAATGCCGTCGAATTTATCATCTCCTGGCTCATAGTCAGAAAAATTGCCCTGCCAGAACCGCACCCGGTCGTCATAGGAAGCCAGTCGCGCTTTGACAGCGGCGATCGCCTGTTCATCCTGATCAATTGCCACCAGCGTTGCATTCGGGGACGCCCCCAAAATTGCCCAGGCATGCCCCCCTCCACCAACGGTTGCGTCGAGATAGTGACCTCCGGGTTTGGGGGATAAGTGGGCGATCGCCTCCTGCACCATCACCGGAACATGATGAAACGGCTGCAACTCCATCTCATGACTCAATACATCTCCTAAATCTTTTCCTGACCCATCCATCCTCTGCTTCCCCTATTTCCAATGAAGCACTTAGTATCTGAAACGTAAGTAGGCGGGCACAATTAATTACAAAACCCGTAAACCCTGCGCCGCCCGCGCTGCGGGCGGCGCAGGGTTTCACATCTAGTTTTTAATTGTGTCAAGCTACTTATAACGCTGAAATGTTCCAACAAGCCGCCTGTTCCCTACTTTCCTATTCCCTTCCCCCTCTCATCAACTCTGCCTAATACATCACATTAGAACTTCTATCCTGAGAGCGCCTTCCCACAACGCCATCAATTCTTATAATTAAGACAGTATATTTTTGTAAACGCCTGGGTGCCCCGACGCATTCACCACCACAGTACGGTAGATTGCTAAGGGCGTCCGAACATCGTCCCAATTCTTCAAAAGAAAGCTTCAAGAGCTTCAGTAGTAGGTATCGTCAGACACGGGAGAATCCTCACCTATGACCATGATCGAGACAAAGACGGAACCCATGGTAATCAACATGGGGCCGCACCATCCCTCCATGCACGGCGTATTGCGGCTAATTGTGACCCTTGATGGTGAGGATGTGGTTGATTGCGAACCCGTCATCGGCTATCTTCACCGGGGTATGGAAAAAATTGCGGAGAGCCGTACTAACGTCATGTTTGTGCCCTACGTCAGCCGCTGGGACTATGCGGCGGGCATGTTCAACGAAGCGATTACGGTCAACGCTCCTGAAAAGTTGGCAGACATTGAGGTTCCCAAGCGGGCTAGCTACATCCGCGTTATTATGCTGGAGCTAAACCGTATTGCCAATCACCTGCTCTGGCTCGGCCCATTTTTGGCAGACGTGGGCGCACAAACTCCTTTTTTCTATATTTTCCGCGAGCGGGAAATGATCTATGACCTGTGGGAAGCGGCATCTGGTGCCCGGCTCGTCAATAACAATTATTTCCGCATCGGCGGCGTCGCCGCTGATCTGCCCTACGGCTGGATCGACAAGTGTGAGGACTTCTGCGACTACTTCCTCCCAAAAGTTGATGAATATGAGCGCCTCATTACTAATAATCCCATCTTCCGTCGCCGTATTGAAGGTGTTGGTGTCATTACGCGGGAAGACGCGATTAGTTGGGGCTTGTCTGGCCCTATGCTGCGTGGGTCTGGTGTGAAGTGGGATCTGCGAAAGGTAGACCACTATGAGTGCTACGACGATTTTGACTGGGATATCCAGTACGAGACTGCTGGAGATTGCATGGCCCGCTATGCCGTTCGCATTCGGGAAATGCGCGAGTCGATCAAGATTATTCGGCAAGCGCTGAAAGGGATTCCTGGCGGTCCCTACGAGAATCTAGAAGCAAAACGGATGGCGAGTGGCCCCAAGTCTGAATGGAATGGCCCTGACTACCAGTTCATCGGTAAGAAGATTCCCCCCACGTTTAAGATTCCAGCGGGTGAGCACTACGTTCGTCTGGAGAGCGGTAAAGGCGAACTCGGCATTTACATTATCGGCGATAATAATGTATTCCCCTGGCGCTGGAAAATTCGTGCTGCCGACTTCAACAACCTCCAAGTTTTGCCTCATCTGTTAAAGGGCGTAAAGGTGGCCGATATTATGGCTATTTTGGGCAGTATCGACATTATTATGGGGTCTGTCGATCGATAGGTATGGCGGACACAGCGTCAAAAGCCACTCCATCTATGGTGCTTCATTCTCTAACGCAATGGGGTACACCACTCCAGGCTGGAGCAATTCGCTTGTTGCTCCTTGGTTCTGGTGAGTTGGGAAGAGAGGTGGCTCTAGAAGCGATGCGCTTGGGGGTTGAGGTGATTTCGGTGGATGCTTACGCCGACGCACCTGCTATGCAACTTGCGCATCGCTCCTATGTAATCGACATGCTGGACGGGGACCAGGTGCGTCAGCTTGTGGAGTCAGAATTTCCGTCACTGATTGTCCCTGAGGTAGAGGCGATCGCCACTGATACCCTCATGCAACTGGAAGCGGAAGGCTGGAATGTGATTCCCACGGCGAAGGCTACAAAGCTTACCATGAACCGGGAGGGCATTCGTCGTCTTGCGGCTGAGGAGTTGGGGCTGAGAACGTCCCCCTATCGATTTGCCAGCACTGAGGCTGAATACCAGGAGGCGATCGCCACCCTAGGGCTTCCCTGCGTGGTGAAACCCATCATGAGTTCGTCTGGCAAGGGGCAGAGCATCATCCGCTCTGAGGATGAAATTTCCCCAGCGTGGAACTACGCGCAGTCTGGGGGACGCACCCGTGGGCAGCGGGTCATTGTTGAAGGATTTGTCCCCTTTGATACAGAGGTGACTCTGCTTACCGTGCGGGCCATTGATGGTACTCGCTTCTGCCCGCCCATCGGTCACGTCCAGGTGAACGGGGACTATCGGGAATCCTGGCAACCCTGTGCATTGCCTGAGCAGACAGTGCAGAAATGTGAGGCAATTGCCGATGCCATCACTGCAGCCCTGGGCGGGTGTGGCATCTTTGGAGTGGAGTTGTTCATTCAGGAAAATGCATCTGGAGAGCAGGTCGTGTACTTCAGTGAGGTCAGTCCTCGTCCCCATGACACGGGCATGGTAACGATGGCGAGCCAGAACATGACAGAATTTGAACTCCACGTTCGCGCCATTTTGGGGCTGCCTATTGGGGAGGTTACCCTGATTCAGCCAGGAGCCTCAGCGGTGATTCTTGCAGAGGCTCCCGGCGATCGCCCTACTTTCGCAGGTATTCATGAAGCACTGATGGTACCTATGAGTAAAATTCGTCTATTTGGTAAGCCTGCTTGCCGGAAAAATCGACGCATGGGTGTAGCGATCGCCCTTGGTGCCACGGTTGAAGAAGCTCGCCAACGAGCAAGAACCTGCGCCGATCGGGTGCATGTGGGTTCCTCTGATTAGACGATCGTTAATTGGGCTTGCTCCAAGCACGGCTGAGTTTTGAATAGCTCCTTTGCCTTAGCAATCAGAACTCTGGCACCTGCTTGAGCGCTCATCCCCTGCAAATTGACCAGATGAATAGGCACCTCCCGCTTACGGTGGAGATCATAGGTGTATGTTTTGTCGTAATAATCGAGAATGATGTCTGCGGCAGCGGCTAGGTGATTCTGCTGGATGAGGGCGATCGCTTCTTGGGTTCTCAGTCCTCCTAGCTTCTTGCGAATCCGTTCTGTTGCCGAAATGAGCTCTTCGCGCTCGACAGCTCCATATTCTTCAACAAGATGGGCAATCCGCTCACAGCGCGATCGCTCTACCTGGATGACAGGAGCGTGCATCATTGGCTGAAATAGCTCTTCAGGAATTCGGCACGTACCGATGCGGCTGCTCTCAGCCTCAATCCATACCGGACGGGACGCATCCAGTGCAGCCCACTGCATCGCCACGGTATTTTCAAAATGTTCCGTGCTGGGTTGAGCAGGCAGCCCCAGATTGCCAAAGCTACTGCCTCGGTGATTTGCTAATCCTTCCAGGTCAAGAATCTGCTCACCTTGCTTTTGCAGAGCGTAGAGAAGCTGAGTTTTTCCGGTTCCCGTCATCCCCCCCAGGCTGATGATAGGTTTTGGATGACTCAAGGTTGTTTTCACCCATCGTCGAAATGCCTTATAGCCTCCATCCAGCGTCACAACCGATAGCCCTGCAGTTTCCAAGAGCCATGCCATGCTGCCACTGCGCATTCCTCCGCGCCAGCAGTGAACCCGGACAGGTTGTGTCAGATGTTGGTTCCATTGAGACTCGCTAACCAGAGCTTTTGCCTGTCGGACAAAGGTAGCTAGCTTGGTTCCTACTAGTTCTAAGCCCAGTTCAATGGCGTCATCACGCCCCTGCTGCTTGTAGCAGGTTCCTACCTGCGCCCGCTCTTCATTACTAAACAATGGAACACTAGCTGCCCCTGGAATATGGCCGTGCTCGTATTCACCTGGACTCCGAACATCCAGAATTGGGCCAGGGGATTCAAAAAAATCATTGATTTTCAGAGATTGCACCATCTAAAGGATTCATTCAATCTGGATAGGGTGAAACGGCATGATAGCTTGCGGTTCCTTCCTCCGATAATTCTGTTTGCTCCTTACTTTTTAACGTCAATTCGTGATAAACGCAAAACCGTACTCTGTCGTCCGAAACGCAGGCAACAGAGTACGGCTTCTGGGGGCGAACGCAGTGCGTCCGCTCCCCAAAACCGCTTAACCCGAACTCAGGTTCCTTAGCGGGCGTATCTTTTATCAATCCAAATTCGCATATTCTGCTCTGTAAGTCCCTGGACGTAGTGGTTGGTTTTAGGGTCGTACGCATTCCAGAGGACATCACCGCTTGAGTCAACAGTTTGCCATAGACGGAGTTCGTCAGATACGCTGAGCAAATTCCTGAAGGACTGCCACACATAGGCGATCGCCCTTTGTAATCGACTGCTCAAATCTGCTAGAGAGGAATCCTCGTGACCCACGTCAGCAGACGTTCCCAGCCGCAATCCTTCAGCGTACCAATCCGTATTGCTATTAAGTGGATTTCCAGAACCACCGGATGAGAGATGGGACAACGAAGCTGTGTGAGCACGAGCAGATGAGCCGACATGCCATGCAGCCGTATACCAGTGAAAACCAGATTTCTTATCAGTGCTCATATCAGCAACTCCATAGTGGACTACCCTTTAAACTTAACTTTTCTGTATCAGAAACTACCAAAAATAATTTGAATGACGTTTATGAATACCACTCATGGAATCATGCTGATGCAATGCCACAGTGCCCCGTAGTATTGGCATTCTTAGCATAAGCAACCCCCTTTCACGCTATTGCATCTCGCGCTTCTAATGGTATAAGAAGCACGTTAATACTTGTTTGCAATGGTCGCCATGACTCAACAGAGCCGTAATGTTCAACCTCCAAAGATTCAACTGAACCATAGCCATGAACCTGAGCGGGGGCATCTGCTGACCGAGCAGGCTAATCCATCCAGTGAAAATCTCGACCAGCTCTCTACCCCGGAGATCGTGGATGTATTTTGTCGAGAGGATGCCAACGTAGTTCAAGCAATGGCGATTGCCCGTGATGATCTTGCCCGCGCTATCGACTGTGTTGCGCCCTGTATGAGCGCTGGGGGGCGGCTGTTTTATGTAGGGGCGGGCACCAGTGGGCGTCTGGGAGTGCTAGATGCGGCGGAGTGTCCCCCCACCTTTTGCACGCCACCGGAACTGGTGCAAGGCATCATTGCCGGGGGAGCAGGAGCGCTGGTACGAAGTTCTGAAGGGTTAGAAGACTTGCCAGAAGATGGGGCAACGGCGATCGCCCATCATCATGTCACTCAACTGGACGTGGTTGTCGGCATCACTGCAGGTGGCACAACTCCCTATGTGCATGGGGCGCTCAAAGCGGCTCGTCAGCGGGGAGCCAAAACCATTTTTATCGCCTGTGTCCCTAGAGAGCAGGTAGCAATGGACGCCGATGTGGATATCCGGCTCCTGGTAGGGCCAGAGGTGCTGGCTGGGTCAACCCGCCTTAAGGCAGGAACTGCCACAAAGCTTGCCCTTAATATCCTCTCCACAGGCACAATGGTGAAACTAGGAAAGGTCTATGGCAACCGCATGGTGGACGTATCGGTAACAAACAGCAAACTCTATGATCGAGCAATTCGCATTATCCAAGACCTGACCGGCCTAGAGCGTCTGGCAGTGGCGGAATTGCTGGAACGGAGTGGCCGCCGGGTAAAGCTAGCGCTGTTGATGCACTGGGCAGGGGTGGATGCTGAAGCGGGCGATCGCCTCCTCCAATCTCACCACGGACATCTCCGGCAAGCCCTTCAAGCCATTCCACAACTCTAGGACATATCCAACTAACATTGATTGCCATGCCCAATACTCTTGCCCTCATCGCTCACGATGCTCAGATCGATAACCTTGTTCTGCTGGCGAGAAATCATCGCCCCATTCTGTCGCGCTATCGGCTGATGGCTCCCCTGGCGACGGGACGGCGGCTCCAAAGCGTAACAGGGCTGGCGATTGACTGCTTTGAGTCGGAAACGATGGGCGGCAATATACAGATTGCTGCCGAGGTTATTGCAGGCAATGTCAAGGCTGTTATTTTCTTAATTGACCCCAAAACGGTCATGGCTCACGATGCAGACATGAAACCCCTCCTTCGTGCCTGCCAACTTCATGACATCCCGCTGGGATTGAACCTCTCTACCAGCAGCATCATTTTGGAGAACCTGGCGCGCACTCAATCTGCTTATCTCATCTTTAACCCTGTTGCTGGTCACGGCAATGCAGATGCCGATCTGGCCATGATTCGAGACATGCTCGACCCGTACTACCATCTTCATGTCCACCTCACAACGCCAGATATGAGCGCAGAGCAGCTTGCTAAGGCTGCTGTGGATGACGGTGCTGATTTGGTCATTGCATCGGGGGGAGACGGCACAGTGTCTGCTGTCGCAGGACAGTTGGTTGAGACAGGGGTTCCCCTGGGTATAATTCCCCGAGGAACTGCCAATGCTTTCTGTATGGCGGTGGGAATTCAGACAACTCTAACGCCGATTCGGAGTGCCTGCCGCACTATCTTAGACGGCAATACTATTGTCGTTGATACGGCTCGCTGCAATGGCATTCCGATGATTCTCCTGGCAGGTATAGGCTTCGAGGCAGAAATGGTGGAAAAAGCGAATCGAGACCTCAAAGACCAATGGGGTACGCTAGCCTACCTTATGGCAGGATGGCGGCAGTTGAACGAGCAAAACCTCTTTGAGGTCACGGCAGAGGTAGAGGGGCAAACCTACGATGCCCAGGCCGGAGCGATTACCGTTGCAAATGCCGCACCCCCGACCTCCGTATTAGCTCAGGGCATTGGCGAAGTGGACTTCAGAGACGGCCTGCTGGACTTGACAGCCGCATCTCCAGAATCCAAGCTGCAAGCGGTCACGTCTCTGATCAGCGTCTTTAGTGCGGCTCTGGTCAAGACGCCTGCAAATCAGCCCAACGTCCGCCATGGCCGAATCAAACACATCAAAATTGAAACGAACCCTCCTCAAAAAGTAGTTGTTGATGGTGAAGTCATTGGCACCACCCCCGTTGAAATTCAGTGCGTTCCCCAAAGCTTGCGGGTCTTTGTTCCGAAAGCCTCCATGCAGTGACCCTAATGCCGTGGGTGCATCCCATTTTTGTTTTATTGGGCGGGTGCAGCCCTACCTAACAAAACAAAATTACACGACTTGGCAAAGTTCTCAAATTCACAACACAAAGATAGGGGTTTGGCGCGCGCGCCAAACCCCTATCTTTGTGTGAAACTTGCCAAGTCGTGAAAATTAATCAATTTGTAAAAGTAGGATGCTTCCAATGCCGTATTCTTTTATGTGAAGTATGTGAAAAAAATGCTGCTCTGCCCAGATACCACCGCTTAATGTATGACCGATTCTCTGCTGACCGCTGAAATTGCTCCCCTGACCCATCAAAAGCGCCCAGATCTATCTATTGTGGTGCCCATCTACAACGAAGTAGAGAGCCTGAACCGCCTGGTGGATGCGATCGCCGCCCAAGCCGGTTCAACTCAACTCGCCTACGAAATTGTGCTTGTCGATGATGGGTCTACGGACGGTTCTACGGATTTGCTGCGCACCCTGGCGAGCGATCGCCCTGGCCTCCGGGCAGTCATCCTACGGCGCAACTATGGGCAAACAGCGGCGATGGCGGCGGGCTTCCACCACGCCCAGGGAAACATCATCGTTACCATGGATGGGGATCTGCAGAACGATCCCAAGGACATTCCGGTTTTGCTGAACAAGCTGAACGAAGGCTATGACATGGTCAGCGGCTGGCGAAAAAATCGCCAGGATGCAGCCCTAACGCGCCTCTTGCCTTCTCGGATCGCCAACTGGCTCATCGGTGGAGTGACCGGGGTACGCCTCCATGATTATGGCTGTTCTCTCAAAGCTTACCGGGCAGAACTGGTGGCAGATATGAACCTGTATGGAGAGCTACACCGCTTCCTCCCTGCCCTTGCGTTTATTGAAGGGGGGCGCATCACTGAGATTCCTGTGCGCCATCACCCCCGTCAATTTGGCAATAGTAAATACGGCCTGGGCAGAACCTTTCGGGTGACGATGGATTTACTGACCATTTTTTTCATGAAAAAATTCCTGACCCGTCCCATGCACGTTTTCGGGATGTTTGGCCTGGGGTCGGCGACTCTGGGAAGTGTGCTATGCCTTTATCTCACCTACGTCAAAATTATTCTGGGTCAGAATATTGGCGATCGCCCTTTGCTAATTCTGGCGGTCGTGCTGATTCTCGCAGGCATCCAGCTCTTTGGGTTTGGCGTACTGGCAGAACTAATGATGCGAACCTATCATGAATCACAGGGACGGCAGATCTATCGCGTTCGGGAGGTCATCGGCACCCACAGTGTCTCTCCCCACTCCTCAAACGGTTATTAAGTAGGTGGTCATAATTAAGTATAAAACCCATAAACCTTGCGCTGCCCGCTGCGCGGGCAGCGCAAGGTTTTGTAGTTAGGTTTTAATTGTGCCGAGGTACTTAGCACATCAGTGTGGCAGCCACAGCTTGCCGCCATCAATCATCACAACTTGGCAAGTTTCACGAAAAAATAAGAGTTTGGGCGTATTCCTCAAGGCGAGAAGTTTTCCCAAGGATAGAATCCAGGAGACAGGAGACAGGAGACAGGAGACAGGAGACAGGAGACAGAAGACAGGAGACAG
>CAYXJG010000192.1:3220-9860 GCA_964465285.1 uncultured bacterium | reverse complement strand
AGGTTGGTACCCTCGGCTTCGCTGATCACCTCGGGGGTGGTGCTGAAGCTGACGATAGGTTCTTCTCCCCCGCTGGTGCCTTCTTCTCCGACCGTCACGCTGACGGTGGCGGTGTCACTGCCACCATTCCCATCGACGACCGTATAGGTAAACGAGTCACTCCCGCTAAAACCTGCATTGGGGGTGTAAGTAAAGGAGCCATCGGTGCTCAGATCAACGGTGCCGTTATTGGGATCGGTGGCGATCGCTACACTCAAGGAATCGCCATCGGCATCAGTATCTCCATTTAGCACACCGTTTGCTGAATCTAGAGTTAAAGCAGTCTCAAAATCGGTATCGTAGCTGTCGTCATCAGCGACGGGAGGAGTATTGACGACATTAGTATCTTTCAGCGTCAGGGTTACGGCGTTAGCGCTGGAATTGACGGTATATCCATCCCCCGGCAGCACCGTGAAAGTGGTTTGCTCTTCGCCAATGTCATCGTTACGCAGTGGCCCTGTGGGATCAGTCACTGCGCCATTTTCGGTGCGATCAGGATCATCAAAAATCGGTAAGGTAAGAGTAGCCGTCTGTGCGGTTACTCGGAAGTTAAACCCGCTGTTATCGGCGTTTCCAGAAACCAACTGACCTCCAGTAGCAGAAGCCTGGGGTGGCGGAGGAAACACATCGAAATCACCGAGAGCAAAGGGTTTTCCTGTGTCAACACTGATGATTACTCCATTGGCTGGCGGTGGTTCACTCAAACTGAGGGTGAATGTAACTGTCGTGCCTTCATCCTCTACCAGGGTTGTGATGTCTGAGGTGATGCTGACCTCTGGTAACGTGGGCTGTGGGGTCGGAACCTGACTAGGATTGTCGAAAATCGTCACTGTGGCAGAGCCATTATTGACCGTCGTGCCTACCGAAACAGGGGTTAGCGTCCAGGTAAGTTCTTGGGGACTATCCGGCTGACCATCATTGAAAACGGGCAGGCTAATAGAGGCAGTTGGCTCGGTAATCACAACATCAAAAGCGGAGAAATCCTCCCCTGGAGAAACATCAATAATGCCAACGCCAAAACCCCCAGCTAGGCCAGAAAAACTGAGTTGAAATAGATCGAACTGGTTGATGGCCTGAGGAATGCTGCCCTCTAATCGCACAATACTGCCACTAGGAGGAATTGGGCCGTCCACGCTGAAGTTAAAGCTCAAAGGAGTGCTTTCACTCTCGATCAGAGAGTCGGTGCTAACGCTGAACGTTACCGCCTCAAAATGGCCAGGATAAGACTGTTGGAGTTGGGACGAAAAGATAGGTTGGGACTTAACGCAGCCAACGTGAGTATCCAAGATCCAATGATGATGACCGCCGACACGACCCACTTGCTGACTGGATGCAGCGATATTGGCTCTAGTTAATTGATGGAGTTGTTGCAGATACAGGTAACCCAGTGCCCCTTTAGCAACTTGGCAGCCATACAGCAGCAATTCTTTCCCCTCTAGGGCTTCAGCCCAGGACTGCAACGACTTGGCATAGTCGGAAAGGTTGTCCAAGCTGAGCCGAGTGTTACCAAGTTGAAGGCAGCCCGACAAACCGTGGGATACAATATGCAGACTTGACACAAACTGTCGTGTCTTTAAGGCTTTGGTAATCTGCTCAATGCCGTCTATTGATGGATCAAGGACAAAGACATCGACCGATCGCAGATCGACAAGTAATTGAGGTAAGTGATCGACCCTGGAATCGAGAATCACAAATGCTCGATTGGCAACATTGCCATTATCGTTCATGGCGCTCATGGCGCTCATGGCGCTCATGATGTCAGAATTGATGGCCGATTGGGTTAACGAACTGGCCGCTACATTAGCCATATAAAATAACTCCTTCATGATGTGATAGTTGAGAGAAAACTACAGAACTCAATGCCAGGTAGCTATATCCGATAAATCTGGATTGATACGCCTGGATTGATACGTAAGAGACATGCCCAAAAATAAGACACTCATTTCTTACCTTTAAGCACTACAAATAGTGAGTCAGCAATTGACTCAGCAAAACAACATGGCGATCGCACCACTTAGGCCACGATCCTGGGCGTTGCTGAATCACGATATGATTTGCGCTAACGAACCGTGAGCGAGACGCTCACACTCACGCTTCATTCACAACTAAGGTAGTGTGAGCATCTTGCTCACATTCTGATTTCATATATTTATTCAGCAACGCCCGATCCTGTGAATTAGCACAGCTCGAAAACTAAAACTCATTGATCACAATTCGGGCTTCTGGGAATAGACTCCAAAGCATTTTCAACGATCTTATTAAGATTAACTCTCAATTGAATCTTTTTTGAGAGTATCACGTTAGGTTCTATTGAGAATACTTTAATTATGAAGTTTTAGTGAAGTGATTCGCATAACACCCCTCAATTAAAACTTTTTAGGCTTTATGTATCCTCAGATCCATCTCAGAACTCTTCATAAAGATGCAACATTAGCTTTAGTCTTGCTGATTTCTATTCTCAATAAAGAGATGGTTATTGTTAAAAACGGCCTGAATCTCGTTCAACGGTTCGCAAAACTGCAAATCCATACCCTCCAATGCCTGCCAAGAGCATCCAAAGGGCGGTGAGAGCAGATAAGGCGGCGATGCCTGCACCTGTACCGCCCCCCCATAGCGGCATCAGGAATGATAAATTACCTCCGGGTTGGAGGGCGGGTTCAAAAACGGTTTCTGCCAATGGGCCAGCGATTAGGGTGGCGATCGCCCCCACCACCAGCCCAATCAGATGATCTACCGCTAATACTCGCCCTTGAAGCAACGGGGGAACCTGGGCATACCAAATCGCCGTGGTAGAACTGATAAATAAGGGCATATGGAAAGCCGCTAGAAACTGGGCGGGTATCCAGACCATTGCCCCCTGTCCCAGGCTAAACATCAGTCTGGCCAGTCCGGCTCCGATAAACCCCAATAACATGCCGTGAATGCGAGGCTGAAACCCACCCCAAACACTTAACAGTACCGCTCCCACCAAGCCCCCTACCCCTCCGGCAGCGGTGACCGTGCCCAATAGTTGGGCGTCGCCCCCAGACCGAGCCAGCACCAGGGGATTGTAGAGGGCATGGCCCAAATCATTGGGGATAGCGAATAAGGTAAAGGTAATGATCATGGCCTGTAAGCCGGGGTGTTGGCGAATGTAGTGAATGCCAACGCTCAACTCTTTCCAGAGGGTGGGGCGATCGCCCGACTGTTGTCATGGGAATGCGGGGGAGGAGGGAGAAAAAGGTAAGGGTGGTGAGTGCCGTGGCCGACCCGGTGATCTGCCAGACCCAAAGGATGACCGCAAATACGGTCATGTAGCTGCCCATCACGGAGAGGAGTTGGCCCGACCAGGTGACAAGAAAGGTACGCATTAAAGGTTAAAACTCCCAGCGGATAGTGCCGGATAGGGTGAGGGGTTCTCCGGGAATGACCCGCACATCATTGCGTGCGCCTTCGTAGTACTCAATGTCAAACAGGTTTTGCACATTGAGAGCGAGACGGAGGCGATCGCGCCGATAAAAAACTGTGGCGTCAGTTCTCACATAGCCGGGTAAGTCAAAGGTGTTGCTCAAATCACCCTGCCGTTCTCCTTGAAAGAACAAACCCAGGCCGATGCCTAAGCCCGCCAACTGACCCCACTGTAACTCGTACGTAGTCCATAGGCTGGCGGCCTGCCGAGGCGCATTGGGTAAACGGTTTCCCTCCTCAAACTGAGTGTCTTTCGTGATTTCAGCATCCGTGAAGGCGTAGCTGGCGAGAATATTCCACCCCGGCAGAAGTTCTCCGGCCACATTCAGTTCCACCCCGCGACTGCGCTGCTCTCCAACCTGCACTGATGACAGGGGACTGTCCGCTCCCTGGGTCACCACATTGGTGCGTTCCAGGTGATACAGGGCCAGAGTGGTCAGCAGTCGCCCATCGAGCAGATCCGCTTTGAGCCCAACTTCGTACTGGGTGCCCCGCTCTGGCTCAAAGGGATCGCCCACAATCGTTTGGTTGGTGACGGGATTGAGCGATCGCGCCCGTCCAATGACCGGTTCAAAGGAGCGGGTGTAGCTGGCGTAAAGGGACAGGGTGTCCGTTGGCTGATACACCAGACCCACACGGGGACTGAAGGCATCGTCCTGACGATCAAAGCTCTCACTGGGATTCAGCCGATCTTCATAGTCCTGATCGACGATATCAAATCGGCCACCTACGACTAAAATCAAATCGTCTAGCACCGTCATCTGATCTTGAAGGTAGAATCCCAGGGCATGGGTGCGGGTAGCGGTGTCACCAAAAGGTAAGGCCAGGTCAGATAACGTTTCTGGACGGTACACCGGGTCAAAGATGTCAATCGGGTCGAGAAAACGAAAGCGGATAATGTCTTCGATGTTCTCCCGTGAAAGCTCTATCCCCGCCAGCAATTCATGGTCGATAGACCCTGTAGCAAAGCTGCTGACAAGCTGAGTGTTCAGTAGCAGGCTGTTCTGATCACCTGGATTTTCAGCCAGCAGACGGGTCAGGGTGCGCTGATCGGGCTCCAGCCGACTGGGGATAATGAAGTTACTCCGGGGTGTATCTCGGCCAGCCACCAGCAGCTCATTGCGGAGGGCCAGGTAGTCGTTAAAGCGATGATCGAGGCGATAGCCCAATCGGGTCACCCGTGTTTCCGACTGGCTGAGGGACGGTTCCCCTAAATTGGCGTCCCGATCCACCTCGCCCAGGGGATTATCCTCCACTGTTCCCAGGGCAGGCAGTTCTGGCGCACCGCCCCAACTCCGGCTTTTGAAGTATTCCAGATCGAGAATGAGTTGCGTTTCATCGGCATTGCCGATGCGAACCACAGGAGCCACAAAGAAAGACTCCAGTTCCTCAAAGTCTCGAAAGCTGTCGGAGCTGTCGTAGGCTAGGTTGAGTCGATAGGCGATCGCCCCATTTTCTGCGTCATCCTCGAATAACGGCCCTGTAAAATCCAGAGACGGACGATGCTGATCAAACATCCCGACGGTGTAGTCCAGAACATAGCGCGGTTCATCCAACGGCGGCTCTGTAACCAAGTTGACCGTGCCCCCCAAATTGCCCTGCCCATAAAGGACGGACGCTGGTCCGCGAAGAATTTCCACCCGCTCAATATTTGAGAGGTTGGTGCCCCCCCCAAAGCTAAAGTTTGGGTCCCGTAGGCCATTTCGCAACACATTCCGGCTTTCAAACCCGCGAATCACGGGTACCAGCGATTGCGTATCCGATGCCACCCGCCCAGAAGAGACTCCCGCTGCATTGCGCAGAGCTTCGCCTACCGTTTCCGCTCCTTGCTCCTCAATCACAGCCTGGGGAATCACCTGCACCGATTGGGGAATGTCGAGGATGGGCGTATCTGTGCGGGTACCGACAGAAGTATCAGGAACTCGATAGGGAGTATCAGCCTCCCCCGTCACTATGACTTGAATCGTATCTTCCCCGGTCTCTCCCGTTTCAGGGGTACCCCGTGTAATGTCCAAAACCAAAGCTTGGGGTGTGGATGCCACCTCTGCCACAGGGGGAGCATCCGTTCCTGTCACCACAATTCGTACCCGATCATCGGGCAACGCCGTCACCGTCACTAGGGCGACTCCCTCAACCGGATTTGCTTGGGAGAACTCTTGGGCGATCGCCCCATTGGCCACATCGGCAATCAGCGCATTTTCTACAACCCGAGTCTCAGGTGGGGTAAGAAAACCGCTAGCGGTCTCCAACACCAGTCTGAGTCCAGATTCGATCGATTCAACCCTGACATTGGTAATCACTACGGGTGAGGCGTCTACGGGTGAGGCGTCTACGGGTGAGGTATCAAATTGCGCTATCCACTCGGCGACGGTGGTAGCCGGGTCGGTCGCAGGATGCTCAAGCTCCTCGGCCCAGACAGGTTGAAGGATAAACGGCTGAAGAATGGATAGTGTGGATAGAGTGGCGATCACAACAGACACTGAATAGCGACCCATGAACAACCTCTTTTTTGCGTTCATCGATGAACTTGACCGGAAAATCCTGACCAAAAAATCTTGTCCAGAAAGTAAGATGGAGCGTCTGCTGTGTGGCTGATTGACTAACAAAACTCAAAAGCCCTCACCCCGAACTCCTCTCCCAGACCCCTCTCCCAGAGCGGGCTACTGTGTACACATAAGTCCTGAAACCCTTGCTGTTCAGGCTTTTTCCTCATTCAGGCTGCGTGGGAACTCCATCTTATTTTCTGGATGGTTCTCATGTGAAATCCGCTGCGGTAATCGCGTCGGCATCGATCCCAACCAAAACTCCCACCACATCATTGCCCTGGCTGATGATGGTGTTGCGTCTGACTTGCTCGATGGTGAGGCGATTAAATCGTAATCCTCCTCGCAACCGCAGATGATCTTGCCCATCTTGAAACCCACGGATCTTAGCCTGCCCTGGGCCTCGTTCAAGTACGAGAACATCTTCGCCTTTGCCCCCGATTAAGATGTCATTGCCGCGCCCACCCATGAGCACATCGTCACCATTACCGCCCTTGAGGCGATCGCTTCCGTTGTTGCCTTTCAGCCGATCATCCCCTGCCTTGCCGATTAATTTATCGTCACCATTACCGCCCTTGAGGCGATCGCTTCCGTTGTTGCCTTTCAGCCGA
>CAYXJG010000192.1:0-3120 GCA_964465285.1 uncultured bacterium | reverse complement strand
TCATCCCCTGCCCTGCCAAAAAGCTTATCGTTACCTGCCCTGCCGAAAAGCTTATCATTACCTGCCTTGCCGATTAATTTATCGTCACCTGCCAACCCGACAATGCGATCACCAGATCGAGTACCGACCAGGCGATCGCCCTCTCTGGTTCCGATGATGCGCCCAGATGGATCAGGACTGATAGGGGGCTGATTCGGATTATCGTCAGAATCATCTGGAATAGGGGGCTGATTCGGATCATCATCAGAATCATCTGGAATCTGACTGGGGTCATCAGTGTAGTTAATCACCACAGAACTGGCCTGGGCGCTAGGAGTATAGCCGCTTCCAGACTGGAGCGTGTATGTTACCGTCCTCAATCCGTCAAACAGCGGTTCGGGTCCCTCCGGATTATCAAAGACAGGTACGCTAATGGTCGCTACGTCGGCTCGAATCGTGAAGTCAAATCCGGTGAAGTCAAAATCACCAACCGGAAAGTCTCCACCAGTAACGCTGATATTGAGCAAATCGAGATTATTGAGGGATTGAGGGCGATCGCCCTTAACGGCCACAGTAACTCCTGCGGCAGGAGGAGGCTCACTCAGCTCGAACCGAAAGGTCAGTACGGTTTTTTCTGACTCAATGCCATTCACGGGATTGACCGTGAAGCTGATAGTTGGTGCCAATGTTTAAAAATCCTCTTGCACTTCATGTAGAAAACCCAGAACCAGTAGGTCAGGACAGACATCTACATACCATTTGTAGTGCAGGCTAGAAGCCCACGCGGGCAAAATGCCCGCACTACGGGTATGCGAACTTACGCATCAGCTCACTAAAGCAACGTCTAGGAGATTGAAGGACCCATGAATTACCCAATTCATGAGGCCCAATTCATGAGGTCTGACCCTCAAACTCTACTCATAGCGTATTAATAGAATCCTTGTTAAAGAATCCTTGTTAAGAATGAGTATCAATTACAATTCCAAACGATATCTGTAGGAAGTAACTTTTGTCAAAGCATTTTTACATTCTTGCAGCAATTCTCATTTTAGAAAACTTCGCGCCCTATAGGCGCTCACTTGTATCGGTTTAAGGAAACAAAAAGGTTGCCTCAGGCGACCTTTTTGCCCCCTAAATTTCCATAATGAGAATTGCTGACATTTTTGTTCTAAAAGCTAAAGATTGCGTACTCCTCAGAGTTAATGATAAGGTAACGCAGTTAAGAATGCATATCAATTAATGCATATTAATTATTGATCGCAGCAGAAAAGTGCCCATTCTGCACCGCCGAAAAACGTTTATGGCAATACCTGGTTTGTTTCGTAATTCGTTTCCTTTTTCTCTATGGCAGCAGTTTTGGCTGGTTGCCCGTCCCTACTGGGTATCCCAAGAGCGGGGAGGGGCGATCGCCCTGCTGGTTTTACTCATCGGACTATCGATCATCAGCAGCGGACTGATTGTCTTAGAAACTTTCCCCGTGCGTGAAATTATCTCGGCTCTCGCAGCCCAAGACTACTCAAGACTCATGCGGGGGTTGGGCGTTTTTGTAGGTATTGCGGCGATCGCCATTCCCACCTTTGCCTATAAAAATTATCTGCAATCCCAATTGAGTCTTTACTGGCGGCGCTGGCTGACCCACTCTGTTTTAGAACACTATTTTGACCCTCAAACATTTTATCCCCTCAGCACCACGCCAACCCTCGATAATCCTGATCAGCGAATTGCCGAAGATATTCGCACGGTGACACAACAGGCGCTTTACTTTTTGGTGGCCTTACTCGATGTCATCCTCCAATTTGCTGGATTTATAGGTGTTTTGTGGGCGATTTCCCGTCCTCTCATGGGCGTTTTATTACTATATATTCTGACCGGTACTGTCCTCACCACCTTTGTCTTTGGCCGTGCCTTGACCCGGATCAATTTTGCCCAACTCAAACGAGAGGCAGACTTTCGGTTTGGTCTGGTGAGGGTACGAGAACATGCTGAGGCGATCGCATTCTATCGGGGGCAGTTCCAGGAACTTCAGCAAGCACGCCAGCGATTTGGGGCAGTTTTTCGTAATTTTACTCGGCTGATTCGCTGGCAGTTTAACTTAAACGTATTCCAAAGCAGCTACCAATATCTGACCCTTTTACTGCCTATTATTATTCTGTCTCCCCGCATTATTGCTGGGGAGCTAGATCTAGGTGCTGTTACCCAGGCTCAGGTCGCTTTTGAACGGATGGGATTTACCCTAGGGTTGGTGGTTCACGAATTTGCTCAACTCAGCGCCTTAGCCGCAGGGGTTGAGCGGTTGGCTACCCTGGTTGAAAGCGCTAAAAGAGTCGATGAGAATGACCGTCAAAACTCGCATATTGAAGTTGTCGAAGCCCCTCACCTCGCTCTCCACCAACTCACACTCTGCACCCCTGATCACACCTCAACGCTGATTCGAGATTTATCGATGCTGGTGGCTCCTGGTCAATCCTTACTCATTATGGGAGCCAGTGGGGTGGGCAAAAGTTCACTGCTGCGGGCAATCGCTGGATTGTGGCGATCGGGTAAAGGCCGCATCAGCCATCCCCCCCCTGAGCACTTGCTATTCTTACCCCAGCGACCCTACATGACCTTGGGAACACTGAGGGAACAGTTGCTCTATCCCAATTCCCAACGAGTGATCTCTGACCCTCAACTCCTGACCATTCTGGAGCAAGTGAACTTACCTAGTCTTGTAGAAAAATTTGGTGGCTTGGATGCCCTAGAAGACTGGTCGCAGGTTCTATCCGTTGGAGAACAGCAGCGGCTGGCCTTCGCTCGGTTGCGGCTGACTCAACCTCTCTATGCATTGCTGGATGAAGCCACTAGTGCCTTAGATACACCCAATGAAGTCAATCTTTATCAGCAATTGAAAGCGACGTCCACCACCTATGTCAGCGTTGGCCATCGGCTTTCATTGTTGGAATACCATGATCACATTTTAGAATTGTCTGCTGATCAGTCTTGGCGAGTCGTTTCAGTAGACGAATACAAAATGCTAAGTGCGCTGGAGGGGGAAGTAAGAAGTAAGAAGTAAGAAGTGGGGAGTGGGGAGTGGGGAGTGGGAGGTGGGAAGTGGAGAGTGGGGAGTGGGAGGTGGGAAGTGGAGAGTGGGGAGTGGGGAGT
>CAYXJG010000191.1:0-9883 GCA_964465285.1 uncultured bacterium | reverse complement strand
GGCTAAAAAAGATACCGGAAGAAAAGAGCAGCGGGCGCAGCCCGCTGCTCTTTTTAGGGTACTTTATTTTCTTGGAAGTCCCTTAAGATTAAAGAGAGAACCATAATTGGTTTGTTACTGCATTTATTTACAAAACCCGTGTCTGCCCAATTTTCTAATCAAAAAAGGTTAGTCAGCCTTCAAGCACTTGTGGGATCATTAGTCGGAGCAGCGGCAATAGTTGGAGTATGGAGTGCCCCTGTTCATCTCATGCAGCCTGTTCGTGCCCAGGGCAGTGCTACGGATCAACATGTTGCCTCATTACAGCAGTCGGGGCAACGCTGGATTCAGATTGATTTGTCCAGCCAACGGCTCATTGCATGGCGAGGGAACCAGCAACTCTACGCTGTCATTGTCTCTACGGGGACCGCTGCAACGCCTACCCCAACAGGGGTATTTGCCATTCAGTCTATGCATCGGACAGCTCGTATGCAAGGCGATGACTATGATGTTCCCGATGTGCCATTTACGATGTACTACCAGGGCAGCTATGCCATTCATGGAGCATATTGGCACAGCCGATTTGGTACACCTGTAAGCCATGGCTGTGTAAATGTGGCCATCGATCACGCGGAGTGGCTATTCAACTGGGCAAGCATTGGCACACCTGTCGTGGTACAAAACTAGAAAACCATTTTTAAACAACGAACCTTAAATAATGAATCGGTTTGAGACGGTTTCAAAAACCGCTCCCATCCCCGGCGGATTTGATTAAGCCGATACAATAGATGGGACAGACATGAGTAGTTAATCAGTACAGCGATCATCGCGACAGGTTTAGGCATGGGCATTCAACCCACTCAAAATGGGTTAGCGCGGCGCGGACAGCCTCGCCCCCCTAACCTATTTCGACCCTAAGCTCGATTGCTGCGATCGCCACAATATCTGGCTCTCATGCCATGCCGTAAGCGCAGTCAATTATGGACGTACAATCCTCACCATCATCCGCGACAACTCAGACGCAGACATCCCGACCTAGTGCCAAACCTCAAAAGTTAACCTTCTGGCAGCTCTGGAATATGAGCTTTGGCTTTCTGGGCATCCAGTTTGGCTGGGGTCTCCAGATGGCAAATACTAGCGCCATTTTTGAATATTTAGGAGCCGATGCCCACCAAATTCCGATTCTTTGGCTGGCAGCTCCCCTCACGGGGCTTGTGGTACAGCCCATCATTGGCAACCTGAGCGATAACACATGGGGGCCACTGGGCCGCCGCCGCCCCTATTTTCTGATGGGAGCCGTCTTCAGCTCCGTTGCCCTGGTGCTGATGCCCAACTCGTCGAGCCTGTGGATGGCAGCAGGGCTGCTGTGGTTGCTGGATACGTCGGCGAATGTCAGCATGGAACCTTTTCGGGCATTTGTCGGGGATTTGGTGCCCGAAACCCAGCGGACAAAAGGCTTTGCTATTCAAAGTTTGCTGATTGGCTTAGGCTCCATTACAGCATCAGCCCTACCCTGGGTGTTAAGTCATGGCTTGAATCTGGGCGGCTCATCGGAAAACGCCAATACGGTTCCCTGGTCCGTAGAAATTTCGTTTTATGTGGGAGCGATCGCCTTTTTGGGCACGGTGTTGTGGACTGTTGTGACCACAGAGGAACGGCCCCCGAAGGACATGGAAGCATTCCAGCGTCAGCAAGAAGAGCGTCTGGGTGTCGTCAGTACTCTCCAGGAGATCATCAAAGCGCTGCGCAATATGCCGAAGACCATGCGTCAGCTTGCCTGGGTGCAGTGCTTTAGCTGGCTGGGGATGTACTGCATGTTTCTTTATTTTCCCCCGGCGATCGCCCATAACATTTTTGGGGCAGAGGGCGAAGGCACGCTCCTCTATACCGAAGGCATCGAATGGGCAGGCTTGTGTATCGCCGCCTACAACCTAGTCTGTGTTGGGTTCTCCTTTGTGCTGCCGCGCCTGTCGAAAGCGACAAGCCGTCGCACGGCTCACATGCTGTGCCTGCTAGCGGGTGCTGCCGGGCTGATGTCCTTAATGGTTGTGCCGAATCAATATTGGGTGTTCGCCTCAATGGTGGGCGTTGGTATTGCCTGGGCCAGCTTACTGTCAATGCCCTATGCCATTCTTGTCGGGGTACTTCCCCCCAAGCGGAGTGGAATTTATATGGGCATCTTCAATTTCTTTATTGTGCTACCTGAAGTTTTTGCATCCCTGGGGCTGGGCTGGATTATGGTGAATGTGCTGGGAGATAATCGGTTGATGGCTGTGGTACTAGGGGGCGTGTTTATGGCGATCGCCGCTGTCCTTACCCTGCGCGTTGAAGTACCTCAGAGTGCTACAACGGCCCCTCCCCAATCCGATCAATCTCAGCCTTCTGCTGCCGCTCCATCGCCATCAAATCCTGGCTCTAGTTCAGCATTACCGTCATCAAAGCAAAATCTCAGCAGCCCCGTTGATGGCGTTGAACCGATTTCTTAGGGTACGTCGATTTGAAAGCATTACAATATGCAAAGGATGTCATTCGCTCATATAAGAATCCTGTTCAATTCCTGAAAATATCTCTAAAGGTGGGGGCGGTCGCAGCCCGCCCCCACCTTTAGAAATTAAATAGAGAAATCAAATAGAGAAATCAAATAGGATAGAAATCAAATGGAATCGCTACAGCAGTGGTTCACACGTGAAATAAGCATCCCTTCGGAACACCTACGACACTTTTCAACTGTATGACCGACGCACCCGTTTCTCGAATTCGAAATTTTTCGATCATCGCCCACATCGACCACGGCAAATCTACCCTGGCCGACCGTCTGCTGCAGGTGACAGGCACCGTGAGCGATCGCCAGATGAAGGAGCAATTTCTCGACTCAATGGATCTGGAGCGAGAACGGGGCATCACCATCAAGCTGCAGGCCGCCCGGATGCACTACCAAGCAAAAGATGGCGAAGAGTACGTTCTGAACCTGATTGATACACCCGGCCACGTAGACTTCTCCTATGAAGTATCTCGCTCCCTTGTCGCTTGCGAAGGGGCGTTGTTAGTGGTTGACGCGTCCCAAGGAGTCGAGGCTCAAACCCTGGCGAATGTGTATCTCGCTCTGGAGCACGATCTAGAAATTATCCCAGTGCTCAACAAAATTGACTTGCCTGGAGCCGATCCAGACCGGGTCAAGCAGGAAATTGAAGAAATTATTGGACTGGACTGTAGCAACGCCATCCTTGCCTCTGCGAAAGAAGGGGTCGGCGTCCCCGAAATTTTGGAATCCATCGTTTACCTTGTTCCCCCTCCCCGAGATACAACTGAGGACCCCCTCCGCGCGCTCATCTTCGACAGCTACTATGATGCCTACCGGGGCGTCATCGTGTATTTCCGGGTCATGGACGGGCGACTGAACAAGGGCGATCGCGTTAAGCTGATGGCGTCGGCCAAGGAATACGAAATTGACGAGATTGGGGTGTTGTCGCCGGGACAAATTGCCGTCGATACGCTCCATGCCGGAGAAGTTGGCTATCTCTCTGCTGCCATTAAATCTGTGGAAGACGCTCGGGTGGGCGACACGATTACCCTGGCGAAATCCCCGGCTTCTAAACCATTGCCAGGGTATACCGAAGCCAAGCCCATGGTGTTCTGCGGCCTCTTCCCCACCGACTCAGAGCAATACGAAGACCTGCGCGAGGCCTTGGATAAGCTCCGGCTCAACGACGCTGCCCTGCAATATGAACCTGAAACGTCCAGTGCGATGGGCTTCGGCTTCCGTTGTGGGTTCCTGGGCCTCCTTCACATGGAAATCGTCCAGGAGCGGTTGGAGCGGGAATACAATTTAGACCTCATTACAACGGCACCCTCAGTGATCTACCGGGTCACCACCATTGATGAGGAGATGCTGATGATTGACAATCCCAACCAACTTCCTGATCCCCAGTACCGCACCAAAATCGAGGAGCCTTACGTACGTGTGGAAATGATTGTTCCGGAGGAATTTGTTGGTGCTCTCATGGAGCTAAGCCAGAGCCGCCGGGGCGACTTCAAAGACATGAAATATCTGGTGCAGGGGCGCACTAACCTCATCTATGACCTTCCCCTGGCGGAGGTCGTCACCGATTTCTTCGATCAACTCAAGTCTCGCTCCCGTGGTTACGCTAGTATGGAGTATCAGTTTGTCGGCTACCGGGAAAATACCCTGGTCAAGTTAGACGTTATGATCAATGGCGACACGGTTGATCCCCTGGCAACGATCGTTCATCGTGACAAAGCCTACTACGTTGGCAAAGCATTGGTGGAAAGGCTAAAGGAACTCATTCCCCGCCACCAGTTCAAGATTCCCCTCCAAGCTGCTGTCGGTAGCCGCATCATTGCTAGTGAGAATATTCCGGCTCTCCGCAAAGATGTGCTGTCAAAATGCTATGGCGGTGACATCAGCCGAAAGAAAAAGCTGCTTCAGAAACAGGCAAAGGGGAAGAAGCGACTGAAAGCGATTGGCACGGTGGATGTTCCGCAGGAGGCATTCATGGCTGTGTTAAAGCTGTAGCTTTTCGAGCTATCTCCGTTAGCTGCCGTGGGTATGTGCCTTTCACTCTTGGAGAACATAGGCTATGCTGGACTAGCTAGAGACGCTCAATGGAATATTGAGGAAGTCAATTATCATGGCCGATTTAGACTTTTTTTCTCACTCTTCATCCGGGCACGACTATCCTGAGAACAAGGTGGACGTGTCCATCCACATTGACGCCGATTTATTGCGGCAAATTGGATATTTAACTGATGACCCCAGCAAGGTGATTGAGGTTGCCGTTCGTCAATGGCTCCGGGCAGGGGCGCGGCGCGATGATGACCTGACCCGAAATTTAGAGCGGAATCCGCCTGTTCCCGTCCGTGGAGAGTGGAACGACTAAGCCGGAAGCTGATGCTTTGGCGATGCGAGTGTTAGATTTGATGGGTGCTATCTGTGACGATGTCACAGCTCCGATGCTAGATTAGCGATGCTAGATTAGCGATGCTGATAGCCATACTAGGGCGAATCTTGTGTGGGTATTGGAGTGTGTCTGTAGGGAAAACTCCAGTTCCCACGTAGGAAGAAGATAGAATCAGTACTATAGGGAGTGCTTGGCAGCCAATGCTAGCAAGCATGTACGGCTCCCGTGTGTATTGAGTTTCAGTAAAAACACGATTGCAATCTAGCGGTTGACCCAATAAGTTTTACCTGGTGAGTAGTGTGCGCTACTCACTAGGCTACTGCTCAAAGTTCGCTTGGCGAATGATGAGTAGAGCACTGCAAATAGTTTTAGGGAGAAAGATTAAACACAGAACAATAGTGTTGGATCAGGGCAACCTTGTCCGCTACTCCGGCAGAATTTCGTTTAAGGATCAAGAATTAAATAAAGAGTTAAATAAAATCCAACTTTAGCGGAGCGGTGCTGAATTGCTGCTCTGCTCTACTAAAATTAAGTTCAAATTATTTAATTCCTGTTCCTAAGTTGTTTAAGCTTCCTTAAAAATGATTGCGCTGCTGGCTGTGCATAGATGATGCATACGTAGCGTTTATGCGCGCTAGCGTTTTAAGCGTCATGCAATCTGCCCTAAGCTATTCAACCCTTCGACTCTGTTTCCCAGCCCATGACGTTGCCCCGCAAGCCTTCAATGCCCTCGACTCATTCCACTCCAACCCGTATCTCTTACCAATCGCCGGAGTGTACGTCCCATAACTCCCTGGTGATGATACAAGATGAGTCTGGGTTTTGTTCAACGTTTGTGTGGGGGGATGCAGGTCAATATGGCCTTCCCTCAGGCGCGACGTCCAGACGCTTTGATGATGAGTTTTGCCCCGTGGCGATCGCCACCTATTTGAACCGTGTCCGCTATTCGCTCAACGCTCAGGTTCCCTTACAGTTTGAGTATCCCTTCCGCTGCAATGGGCAAGTGGTGCTCTTTGACCTAACCATTAGCCCCATTCTAGTGCCAGGCGAACAGGCGTCCCAGGCGATTACTAAGGGGCATGGCCTCAAGGCTCTTACAGAGGATGAGGCGATCGCCCACATTAATAAGCTGACGGCTCCCCGCTCTCCCATTCTGCTGAACCAGTATCAGAAGCTTTTGACCAGAGTAGCATGGAATATTCGCCGCACCCTGGACTTGGATACCATCTGGCAGCATACGGTTGATGGATTGGGTCGGGCACTAGGGGCCGATCGGTGTTTGCTGTGTTCCTATAAGCCGGGCGATCGCTTTGTCCGAGTCGTGACAGAATATCGTCAACTGGGTGTTGAATCCATGCTGGGACATCAACTCAGCACTGAGTCCGATGCGCTCCATCAGGCGATCGAGACGATGAAACCTGTCATCCAGTTTCCAGACGCCGAAAGCCAATCATCTCCGGTACTTACGATTACAACCTGTTCCCAGGACAAACCAAACAGCATTATCATTATTGATGCTCCAGAACAGTTTCGATTGCTTCATGAAGCAGAAATAGACTTGATTCAGGAATTTGCCGACCAGGTAGGGACAGGCATCGCCCACGCTATCCTCTTTGCAGAAAGCCGCGATTTAGCCACTGAACTCCAGCAGGTGAATGATCAACTCCGACGCAAGCATCAGGAATTAGAAGAGGCGCACCAGCAGGCAGAAGAAGCGTCGCGGGTGAAGAGTGAGTTTTTGGCAAACACCTCTCACGAGCTACGCACGCCTCTAAATGCCATGATCGGCTTCCTGAAATTAGTGCTAGACGGCATGGCAGATGATCCTGAAGAGCAGGAGGAATTTGTCCGGGAAGCTCACCGCTCTGCGGTTCACTTGCTGAATATCATCAACGATATTCTCGACATTGCGCGCGTCGAAGCAGGCAAGATGCAGCTTGAGATGAATCCGGTGAATCTGGAAGAACTCCTGACTGACGTGAAAAAAATCACCCGTACTCAGGCGGAGCAGAAAAATTTGAGTTACGAAATTCGCCTGCCTGCCACCTATGACCAGGTCATTCTCTATGGCAACTACCAGCGACTGCTACAAGTTCTGCTAAATCTTGTGAACAACGCCATTAAATTCACTCCAGAAGGCGGCATCACGATCACAGCCGATATTGAGGAACGGGACAGCTCTAAAACGACGGGCTGTGCCAAAATTAGCGTTGCTGACACAGGCATTGGCGTATCCCTGGAAGACCAGGACAAGCTGTTTCAGTCCTTTAGCCAAATTGAGGGATCACGGACGCGGCGCTTTGGCGGATCGGGGCTGGGATTGGTGATTTCTCAGAAATTGGTAGAAACCATGAATGGTGTCATGAACTTCTTCAGCATGGGCGAAGGGCTAGGGTCAACGGTCACGTTTACCGTACCCTTGCACCAAGATCCTGTTATCATCGATGCTCCTTCTCAGGAACTCTCGGATATCCTCGAAGAATAAAATCTACTGTTATGAAGCCCTCGCCTGTAAAACCTTACGTTGCCTGCGCAGGGGGAAGCAAAGTTTTACATCTGGTTTTTAATTGTGCCCGGTTACTGAGTCGAATTTACGCTGATCTCAATCCGGTCTGCCAAAATCCAGTGTCCAGATTCGTTTTTGCTACCGTGGAGGGTAATCTTGTACCCAGAGACCAGGGCTTTCAGCAAAGCATCTAAGGCTGCGTGGATGGTTACGATCGTCAGCTCAGTCTTTTGTCTGGTGGCTTCTGTGTCTGATGCTGGGCATTCCTCAGATTCTGGTTCGTCGAGGATGAGAGTATAGTGCTGATAGGCGTGGCGTTGAAAAATTCCCGTAAATTGATCCCCGTGATCCCTGTTCTTCACATTTGTTGATTTGATAGTAGAGCCACATAGAGCTCCATCAGGTACCATGCCGCTAGCGGGATAGGTATCTGGGTTCTCTAAATAGTTAAACTGGTGCTGGAGCCAGTCAGGATGATAGGCGGGAATATTCAAGAGTGGAATAAGTGCTGGAGGGGCGATCGCCTCTGTCAGTAGCGCCTCCTGTAAAGCCCGGACTGACAAGTCCCTAGGCTGGCATCGCAGCTTGATACACAGAGCCGCAGCCATCCCGGCGGCCTGACCAATACCCATCACCACAGGTTGCAACCGGGTAGCGCCATTGGCAATGTGGGACACCGAGATATTTTTCTCGCACATCAATAGGCCATCAACCGTCGCGGGAATCAGGCAACGGTAGGGCAAAGCAAAAGGCGTGCCCGTCCAGCGCCCACCCCACTGCATTGCTTTGGGCGTCAGCGTCAGGTAAGACGATTCGGGGGCGGGATAGTGATGATCGTTGGGATAGTTGCCCAGGGCGATCGCTTCGCAGATTCCCTCCGCATTAAGAGGAAGAGGTGAAACCTGTCCACTAGCGTGAGGGAGAATGTCTTGTTCTCGGACGGTGACTACACCCCTTACCCGGCGGCTTTCCCGGAAGTAGGGATGTAGGGCAAAGGCACCGCAACCAATGGTGCCAGCCAAAGCCACCGGGAACATATCCATAGCTAGGCCGTAGCGCCTCCCCAGATTTTTCTGGATGGAGTGGGCAAATCCTAGGGAATAGTCCAGGGCTTCAGCAAAAAATTCCTGCCGCTTTTCAAAGGATTCGACCAGGCGATTCAACCCCTGCCCATAATCATTGCCGTGTTGAGGCCAGTTCATCATGAAGCGATCGCCCGGCAGCCTGCCGTAGTTCAGAAACACGTCGGCTCCATATCCCTCCCAAGCGCCCCCAAAGGCATCCAGATCAACCATGTTGGGACATGGAACTCCAGGGGCATCGGCACCATTGCCATAGTCTTGCAGCATCACGACCCAGGTTGGGGTTTGTACGGGATACCGCTCGGTGAGGGAATTCGGATGGACGGGGGCACTGGGTTCGCTAAACTCAGCTTGAAACTCCCACCCCCACCGGTGAGGCACATCACCCAAGGCCAACAGGTCGCCCAGTTCTGTGCCATCGAGGATAATGGATGCGGCGATAGTGTAGTCGGGAAATTGGACAGCGGAGAGGCGATCGCCTCTCCGTGTCACCGATAGGGGAACCTGTCCCGCAATCCAGGTTAACGTTGGCAATGCTGCGACCCAGTCTGCAAAAATTTCCGCACCAATGCGGGGATGGTAAGTGAAAAAGCTAACCCATCCGTGGTTCAGCCCTCCCGGTTGGCGGCGGTGCAGTTCCCGCAAAAATGCGCCCCATATTCCTGTTTGAAATGGCTGGAGTTCGTTGCCATCGGGGGCGCAGACCCCTGCGGAAGTCAACATTCCCCCCAACCAGGGAAACTCGCTCACTAGAATCACTCGAACCCCTCGTCGTGCAGCCTGAATCGCCGCTGCCGTCCCACCCGTTCCTCCACCGACTACGAGAACGTCCGTTTGTAAATCATCCATCTCGGGATTATGAATTTTAGTACATCAATTTTTATTGGGGTTTCCGCTAAACGCGAGAAAGATACATATGGCGCTGTGCAAGCGCATTAAGTACAATGTGTTGAGTGGCGGCGCAGAGCGCCGCCACTCAACACATTTGGGTGTGCTGAACCAATTGCACACTGCGATACCTTGCCAGGTCAAAAATTAAAACTGTAGCCTGTGGCAGTATAGCAAGACGGTAGACGGTGTATTCGTCCCGCTATATCACCCTACATAATCCCTAACAGAACCTAAACCTACGCAAGTCCTGCATGCATAGCGTCTCCCTGTAGGGAGTTGGCAGGTTCAGCCCGTCAACTCTCTACAAAAATGCGTAAGTCCTAAGTACCTTGGCATAATTATAAATTAAATACAAAACCCTGCGCCGCCTGCAGTGCAAGCGGCGCAGGGTTTTGTAGGTTTTACAGTTAATTGTGCTCATCCACTTACCCTAGCCCTGCAATGTTACACGCTACGACTTGGCAAAGTTCTCAAATTCACAACGCAAAGATAGGGGTTTGGGGCGC
>CAYXJG010000190.1:0-9884 GCA_964465285.1 uncultured bacterium | reverse complement strand
GGACTAGAGATAGGGACTAGAGATAGGGACTAGAGATTAAGGGTTCAGTAAAATTTAATTCTCTTGGGGCGGGGTAGCGCTGCTGCACCGCCTCAAGTAGACTAAGTCACCATTTTAATAACTGAATGCGTAGCAATACGCACTTAGGCTAGGGCTATAGCTACTCAGTCCGCCTCAAAGCCCGAACCAGCCCTCACGCTAGATCCCTCTCTCAAGCAGGGAGAGGGACTTTGAGCTGGTTCGGTTCCCCTGCTCCCAAGTTCGGGCTATTAAGTACATGTAAGCTAGTGCGGCGTCAAAATTAAAAATTAGGGTAAATCCCTGAGGGATTTACCCTAATTTCAAGACATGACAGAGCACTAGGTACACATCAGTTGTCTATGATGACTTCTCGGCAATCTAGTCCCCAAAATTACTCAATTCTGGGAGACTTTGAACTCCGGTCTCTCTCCCAGAATTGGGGGGATTTAGGGGAGCGAATGCAAACTGTTGAGGAAGCAATCGAGATGCGTGTACTTAACGTCAATTCGGGATAAGCTCAAAAACGCATTCTGTCGTCCGCGACGCGGACGACAGAATGCGTTTTTTGGGAACAGAAGCGGTGCATCCGCCTCCAAAAAACGCTTAACTCGAGCTCAGATTAAGGAGTTACAAAAATCCATTCAAATGAATGCCTCATTTTCAGATGGTGAGAGTACAATAAGGAACCTTTTGACGTGATAGATGTACTTGCGGGATAACCCATGCGATGTCCCTTTTGTCAGTTTCCCCATAACCGAGTCCTTGAGTCGAGATCCGCTGAGTCTGGACAAAGTGTCAGGCGTCGCCGTGAGTGCTTAGAATGCAAGCGCAGGTTTACGACCTATGAGCGAATCGAGTTTGTTCCTGTGACCGTAGTCAAGCGAAATGGCGATCGCGAATCCTTCGATCGGTCTAAACTGCTTCGCGGCGTTGCCAGGGCTTGTGAAAAGACGGGTATACCGTTTGTTCAGCAAGAAAACTTAGTGGATGAAATTGAGGCTGAACTGCAGCAGCGTGCGGTGCGAGAAGTTACCAGTGCAGAAATTGGAGAACTTGTGTTACAGCGGTTGCGGGACTTAAGCGAGGTTGCGTATATTCGCTTTGCATCAGTGTATCAAAAGTTTCAGGGCATTAGCGATTTCATCACTGTATTAAATCATCTGTCTCCGTCAGATACTGATGATGCAGATGATGCAGAACATCCGGAACCCTCTTCGCTGTCGAGGTGGAGTTAGGTTAAGTTGAGTTTATACAGCCTAGCATCAATCAAATGGACCATTCTCATGATGGAAATTTACGGAGCAAAGGCATTCTATTTAGCATCGCGGATTACTCAAGGAAGCGGTTGTGCGATCGCCCGGTAACCTGACTTCCTGATCAATAGCCAAGCCATTTAGCCACTGCCGATCTTCGCTGACATGGGGAAATTTGAGTTGCGCTTCAGCAACGCCATGACGAATCATCCGTTGTCGCAGTTGTTCAAAACTACCGGGCGTTAAGATTCGCAACCGGGGCAGGGGGATCTGATCGCGCCGCTTAATCGCATAAAACTTCTGAACCTCTTTCATCGTGTCGTCAAACGCTTGCAAAAATCGTTCTGGTTCGGGTAGCCGTGTTCCCGATGCTAATTCAATATTGACCAGGTAAGAAGCGGGTATACATTCTTCGGAAAGGGTAATGCAGAAATTTTCCAGGACGACATCAAAGGTCTTCTGAAGTCGTCTCATCACCTCAATTACATGGGCCTCAGACGTTTTTTCTGTAGAGGATGAAATAATTCCCCCTTGGCGATGGAGGAATACCATCAAGGGGGCTTGACCGATAAATCCCTCAATTTTGACGATATCCCCCAAGTCGTAGCGGTAAAACCCACTGTAGTTAGTGAACACGATACGGTAGTGTCGATTGACCTCGACTTCCTGGGGGAGAAGGGTTTTGGGATTGTCTTGGTGCCACTGGTCTTCAGGAATAAATTCTATAAACGCGCTGTCGAAGGCGGGCAAGGCGCTGTCTGTGTTGAAGTCACGGTGAATGCCCAAAATCCCTTCAGCACAGGAATAGATTCCTCCAAAGACAGGCACATTTCCAAAATACTCTGGAAAACGTTCAAAGTAGAAATTTGAGGTACCGCCCCGTGCAGTTACCATAAACGATAACTGTGGCCAGGCCATTTTTGGGGTCAGTCGTCCACATTGCCTAAAAAGATGCTGGAGTGACTGAGCCCGTTTAGGATAGGCTGCCCATTGGCGCTTTATTTTAGCGTGTAGGGCGGGGGGGAGTTTTAGCCAGGACGCAAGTTCGCCTGTTTTTATATCGTGGATGAGCGATTCACCGTAGTTTTCCAGAAAAAAGCAAAGCTGTAGGGCTAGTACTGGAAAGGTCGCTGCAATGATCCGCAGGTCTTCGTTTCGCAGCGCAAACAACAGACAGACGTAGTATCGGGTGTCGGTGTCAGCGATTTTGAAGACGTCAAAAGGGCAGGAAAAGACTTGCCGAGATAGCACATCCATCAACCGCAGGTCGCTTGTACTCACAGGAGCATAGGCAATGCCTGAAGAGGTTTGGCCGTGAGCGTTGACGGAAAGCGTCAGCAGCATTTTCCCTGGGGGACGGTGTTCTCGCATGCCAGCTCCAATGACAAAACCCATGGCAGCCCGGCTTGCCTGCGAAAGCATTTGGCGCGATCGCTTCGTGACAGGAATGAGCTTTTTCTGTCCTGTAGAACCGCTACTGATATTGAAATAAATGAGCGGATCAGAAACCAACACATTGGGTTCGCCATTTGCCATTCGTTCGGTATAAGGAGCAAAGGCGCTGTAGGGGCGAACGGGGATACGGGCACGAAATTGGTCAATGGTGCGAATGTCGGCAAGTCCATAGTCCTTGCCAAAGGCAGTGTTTTGATGGGTTTTTAGAAGCGATCGCAGAAAAATTTCTTGAACAGCATCCATCTGCTGCGTTTTGCTAAGAAAATTTGCTTTAGCGCGGTGGGCGATCGCCGCCAATATGGGTAAAACAAAGTCGGCCATAGTCTTGAGGTCAGGCTGTGAGATGCGGATTTAGGAACGAGGATTCAATCAAACCAAATTTTGGGCGGGGCGGCACAGACAGCCGTGCCGTCCCATCCAAAATTTGGTTCAGGTTATTTACGTACCTCGGCACAATGAAAAACCAACTACAAAGCCCTGCGCTGCCCGCGCAGCGCAGGGCTTATGGGTTTTATATTTAATTGTGACCACCTACTTAGTTCTGTTTCTTAGTTGAGAATAGTACAGGTAGGCGCGGCGGATTTAAGAAGTTCACGGATTTAAGAAGTTCTTGGATGATGGCGTTGGAGATCGGCTGGTTTGGCGGAATCATCCATTGAGGTTGCAGAGTGTAAATAGGATGGTCTTGCTGCATTCGTCGAGTCCCTCCACTGGTGATATTAAGCAGGATAGAGTCCTGTCGCTGCACCGTGCCTGACTCAACAGCCTGCACTAGAGCTGCGGTTGCTACACCTGACGCCGAACAGATATCAATGCCCTCTAAGGTTTCAAACAGATGTTGAGCAATGGCTGATTCTTTATTGGTCACAGCATACAGTTCACCATTTGTACTCGTTAAGGCATCATAAAGCCCACCTGATAAAGAATATGCCGGGGTGCGGTTCGTTAATACACTAGCAGCAACCTGATGAATCTGAACTTTTGCCAGGGATTTCTGCAAGGGAGGGATAACACGAGAACGAGTTTTCCATGCGTTTACAACAGGGACAAATGGATGATTCTGGGCGAGATGTAATTTCATTGAATGAGAGCCAAATCGTCCGTCTTCTAAAAGACGCAGACTCGCTTCCCAGGCGGCAATGCCCCCCGTGCCAGACCCAATGGCCTGAAAGTAATGCTTGGGGAGGCGACCAAGGGTGACAGCGGCATCAATCACCGTCAGCCCCATACCGTCTCGACGTGCAACGTTAAACACTCCTCCTTCTGGGAAAAAGCCGTCTATTTGGCTGATGTGTTGTCCGAGGGCGATCGCATCAGAATAGTCTCCATCGTTCCCAACGCCTATCAACCGTACTTCAGAATTGAAGAGATGTTCTGACCAGATTGAGTCTAAGTTTTTCTCGGGAATCACCAAGAGCAGCGGCAGGTTGAACCTCGAACACAAGTTTGCAAATGCTCTACCCGTGTTGCCTGCAGATGTGATGACGAGGGTGCGCCCATGGCCCTTAGGAATGCGCGCAAGTACTGAGGCTGCTTCTAATTCCTTAAACGACCCCGTGTTTAGCTGAGCCTGACGTTCAGGCCAATAGCCATTGAAGCTGATGTAAAGCTGACTCAGCCCCAAATAGTGCGCTAATCCCTTACTTTCATAGGTCACTGGCTTCCCATTTGTGTCTAACCAACGTTCCACAGGTAGCCAGTCAATATACTGAAAAACTCCCGGCAGATGGGACTTAATGTCTAAGCTCTTTGACTCATATTCAGTGCGCAACAAAGCGGGTCTATGGTCATTATCACAGTAGAGTCGAAAGGGGGCTTTAGAGTAGCTTGCGCCACAGTGGAGACACCGGAGACGGTAATCAGGAGGCTTGCCCTTCTGGCCCAGGGATTTAAGCATTGTGTATGAGAGTCTGTACAGAAAGAAGGGTAGGAGGTCAAATTTTATGCCAATCTCTCTAACATACACGACTGGGTAAAGTTCTCAAATTCACAAGGCAAAAATAGGGATTTGGGGCGCGCAGAGCGTGCTCCAAATCCCTATTTTTGCGTGAAACTTATCAAGTCGTGTCTACTTCCAGAAACTTAACCTAACCTTTACCGCACCTTAGGATACTCGTCGTATCTTCTACTTGTGCTACTGAAATTTGGCATCGTCATGTAGCTTGCTCAATTGCGACTCAGCCACTTCCTTCATGAATTCCATCCGCTATGGCTCGTAAGGTTCTTCTCATCATCCTTGATGGACTCCGGTTTGATGTGGCTCGCCATTCAATGGGGTATTTAGGCCATCTTCTGGAAGCGCGTCAGGCGAGCGTTCACAAAGTGCGGGCAGAACTGCCTAGCCTGTCTCGCCCCCTCTACGAAGTGTTGTTGACAGGAACCCCTGTATCCTTAAATGGCGTTGGAGCCAACGATGTGGTGCGCCTGTCCCATCAGACTAGTGTGTTTCACCTGGCAGTGGAACAGGGATTGACCACCGGAGCTGCTGCCTATTCCTGGTTCAGCGAACTGTATAACCGTGCCCCCTTCGACCTTTTTACGGAACGGGAGCAGCACAATCCCCATCTACCCATTCAGCATGGGCTGTTTTACTGGGAAGATTCATACCCCGACTCTCACCTGTTTGCTGACGCGGAGATGATAATCCAGCGGTGGTTCCCTGATTTCATGCTGGTACATCCGATGGGCATTGACAATGCAGGACACCGTTACGGAGCCGATACCCCAGAATATCGGGGACAGGCGATCGCCACGGACACGCTTCTGGCAAAATTCCTCCCCCGCTGGCGGCAACGGGGCTACCAAGTTCTCATCACCGCCGACCACGGCATGAATGCGGACGGACAGCATGGCGGCACGTTGCCGGATGTGCGGGAGGTGCCATTGTACTGCATGGGTGATGATGTTATGCCAGGGGTGTACGTGGATGAAGCAGGGTTATCGCAGTTGGCGATCGCCCCTCTCATCTGCACCCTGCTTAACCTTCCCTTTGCCTCGGCTATGCAGGCCATCCCTGTGCCGGGATGCTCGCTTCCCTATGCTGCTGCTGAGATGCCCATCCGTGTCACAGAAACCCTTTCAGGGTAGATCCCCGACTCGTGCAGCGAGTTATTTTTTAACCGGTACTGATGTAGCCGGTTCTGATTTAGCTGGTTCTGATTTAGCCGGTTCTGATTTAGCTGGTTCTGATTTAGCTGGTTCTGATTTAGCCGGTTCTGATTGAACCATTACTGTTACCTGTCATTAGTTACCTGTCATTAATTCTTCATTTAAACCATCCAAGGAGACCCGATGAGTCGTTTGAATTCTAGCCTTCCATTCATCAACCGTTCTATCTCTCAGTCCGCAGCACTGCTTTTGATGGCAGGGCTGGCGGCCTGTAGCGGTGGAGAAACATCCCCTACACCATCAGCCACGGAAACCGGCCAGGCTGGTGCAGAAGGTAGTTGTCCCGCTGTTACGGTGGCAGATTCCCAGGGCGTTTCTGAAGGAGCCTACCCCCAGCAGTTTGATCTGGCGGAATTTGAATCTGCTGCAGACTGTGATCTGGAGTTCTCGGCCAACCCTGAAATTGAGGACTTGAACAGCCAGATTGCAGGCAATGACGATCTGCCTTCTCTAGATGAAAGATTGCCCGAAGAACCCCTAGTCGTGGTTCCCTACGAAGAAGTTGGCAAATACGGCGGCACCCTGGCAGGACTCTCTAAGGCCACAGAATCCGGCACCTCTGATCTGTTGTCTGTGCGCCATGTCAACCTGTTCCGCTATTCCGACGACCTGCAAACCATTGTTCCTAACGTCGCCCGCGATTTTGAGTGGAATGACGATTATACAGTTCTCACCGTTTATCTCCGGAAAGGTCACAAGTGGTCTAATGGCGAACCCTTTACTGCTGAGGATATTGCCTTCTGGTATAACCATGTCTTGGGCAATGATACCCTCTACAGCGAAGGCATGCCCGATCGGTTCTTAGTAGATGGCGAACCCGTGCAGGTTGACGCTGTGGACGCAACGACCGTGACCTTCACCCTACCCCAGTCTAAGCCAGGACTGACTGCCCTGTTTGCCACTGACTATGCTCAGCCCTTCCTGCCCCAGCACTTCCTCGGTAAGTATCATCCCGACATCACCCCTGATGCGGAAGCAAATGCTCAGGCAGACGGCTTTGAAAGCTGGGATGAAGCGTTCAACTTCTACTATGGCAACAGTGATTGGAAAGACGTTCCCTCGCCCCTGCTTAAGGATGAAGCGAAGGCTGCTAGCCTAGAGCGGGCTGTCATGCCGACCCTGGAGTCCCACATTCTGATTTCTGACACGGCTGAGGGCCGCCAGTTGGTCGCTAACCCCTACTTCCACCAGGTTGACACCAGGGGACAGCAGCTTCCTTACATCAACAAGATTGATGAACTGTATGTCCCTGAAAAGGAAGTGCAAAACCTGAAGCTCTCAAACGGAGAAGTGGTTTACAAAACCCAGGCGGTGTTTGGCGAAGACCTGCCTGTACTCCAGCAGAACGAAGAGCAAGGCAACTATACCGTAGACGTAATCCCCACGGCGGGTGAGTCGATGGTGACCTATTCCTTTAATGTGAACCATAAGGATGAGGGACTGCGAGAAGTCTTTGGCGACCTGCGCTTTCGTCAGGCAGTCAGCCATGCCCTGAACCGGGAAGAAATAAACGAACTGGTATATTTTGGCCTGGGAACCCCTGCCCAGTACACGGTCTTTGACCCCACCACTGTCGGCTTCGTTACCGACGAGCAGATTAACTACATGGCAGACTTCGCCCCTGACAAGGCTAACGAACTTCTGGATGAGATGGGACTGGTGGACGCCAACGGAGATGGAACGCGCGATCGCCTCGATGGCAGCCCTCTGATCATCAACCTGCAGTTCTCTACCCAAGGCGGTCCAGTGAGGATGCACGAACTCTTTGCCCAGTACTTGGATGATGTCGGTCTGAACGTCCAGTTGAAGGAAGTCACCTCCGACGAATACCGTGCTAGCCAGGCGTCCAATAACCTCGATATCATGACCTGGACGAAGACTTACACCTCCGCCTTCGTTGCCGGATCGCGGGAACCGCTGATTCCTCCCTTTGGTGACTACTTCAGCCTCACCAATGGTCATCTCTGGGCGAAGTACATTGAAACCGATGGAGCAGAGGGTCTGGAGCCTCCCGCATGGGTAACGGAACTGGATTCCAAGTCTGTGGAATACCAGTCCTATAATCTAGGAACCCCTGAGTCCAACGAGTTGGGCAATGAAATTGTAGACTTGGTGCAGTCTGACCTGCTGTTTATTGGCACCGTGGGCAACCCTGCCGAGCCTGTCTACCGCCGCAACGACCTGGGCAACTTCAGAACGTTCACCGCGAAGTCCTACGACTATTACTGGGCCTATCCCTATCGTCCAACCCAGTGGTTTTTGAAGTAATGCTGTGAAAGCGGGCTTGTAATTTAAGCCGGGAAATCTTGGATGGGCAAGGAGCCAGAATCTAGGAGTCAGAATTCAGGAGGGAGCTGGCTTCTGTCTCCTGAATTCTATCCTTGGGAAAACTTCCCGCCTTGAGGAATACGCCTGAAAGCGATCGCAGCTTAGGGGTACTCTGAACTCAAGGAGAGGGCGATCGCCCTCTCCTTATTCGTTTGAGTCAGAAAATGCAGTTCACCTACCTACTCACACGACTTGGCAAGTTTCACACGAGGATAGGGGTTTGGCGCGCGCTCCGCGCACGCCAAACCCCTATCCTCGTGTTGTGAACTTGAGAACTTTGCCAAGTCGTGTATTCAACCATGAGAGACTAGAGTTGAGAATAGACAGTTGGACGTGTATGTGGCTGCTGGAAACCAGTTAATTATTTCTGGAAACTCGCAATAGATCTATTTTTCCTGATTTCGGGAGTCTACACTCGTCTTTCTATTAATTACTAATAGCAACGCTCTGTTCACATTCGTCTGCCTTTTCTCTATGTCTTCTATCCGCTGTACCAATGGCCATGTGAATCCCCCAGACAGTCGCTTTTGCCGCTTTTGTGGTGAACAGATGGTGGCTGAGGGCAGCCCGCCAACTGCGGGGCATCCTCATCCCGGCCATCCGCTAGTAGGGTTGCGCTATCGCATCATCAGGCGGCTGGGAGACGGTGGATTTGGCTGCACCTACCTGGCAGACGATGAGCAGCGGTTTCAAGAACCCTGTGTGCTGAAGGAATTTGCGCCCAAGGTGGAAGGATCTGAAGCGTTGCGAAAGGCCAAAAGCCTGTTTGAGCGAGAGGCGGGTGTTCTCTACCGTTTGCGGCATGCTCAGATTCCGCGATTTCGTGAACTCTTGCGGGCAGAATTTGAAGGGCGCGATCGCCTCTTTCTAGTGCAGGACTACATCGACGGGCCAACCTACCAGGAGGTGTTGAATCGGCGGCTGGAACAGGGGCGCTGCTTCACCGAACCCGAAATTCTCCAGTTTCTCAGCCAACTGCTGCCCGTCCTCGACTACATCCACCGCATGGGGGTCGTTCACCGAGACATTTCCCCTGATAATCTTATTCTTCGAACAGCGGATGACTGTCCGGTGCTGATTGATTTTGGCGGCGTGAAGCAGGCGGCAGTCACGATTGAGTCGGAATTAGGGCGATCGCCCCAACCCCCTCAACCCCAACCCGCCCAAAACGTCGCAGCACCGAACATCACCCTCGTCGGCAAACAGGGATTCGCCCCCCGCGAACAAATGCAGGAAGGGCGCGTCAAACCCCACAGCGATCTATACGCCCTGGCAGTGACCGTGCTAGTGCTGATGGCCGGGCAAGCCCCCCACGATTTGCTCAATTCAGAGTCCGCGTCTCACTGGGAAAGCCAATTCAGCTCCCACAGCGCCATGGGAGAATTACTCCGAGCCGTGCTGAAACGGATGCTGAGCGATCGCCCCGACGACCGCTACCCCTCCGCCCAACAGGTCATGGACGCCCTCGGCTTCCTCCGCCTCTCCCCCCCGTCTCCCGCCTCCAAGTCCTTATCCGCCAACGGCAGCAGCAATCATCACAGCAACAGGCAAGCTCCCCAACCCGCCGCCACCAGCGCCGCCCCCCCTCAACCCAACGCCTCCATTCCCGCAGTTACTGCCCACACCGTCGCTGTCTCCCCCGCTCCCCCTAATCCGCCC
>CAYXJG010000189.1:0-9940 GCA_964465285.1 uncultured bacterium | reverse complement strand
TACGCCCTTAGGGATCTGCGGCTAAAAAAGATACCGGAAGAAAAGAGCAGCGGGCTACGCCCGCTGCTCTTTTCCGGGTACTTTATTTGCTTGCAAGTCCCTAATCACAGTTGGATTAATACAATTAGATTGGTTTTGTTTGACCCTTGCTCCTAACGCACTGAGAAGGCTTCATCAAAGCGGCGGGTCACGGGTTCAAGCATAAACGTCAGAATCGATTTTTGCCGGGTAACAATTTCGCCCGTTGCGGCCATGCCCGGAACCAGGGCAACCTCTTGGCCTTTCAGAGGCATAAACGTGCGGTTGAGCTGAATGCGGGTCAGGAAGACAGGGCCAAGTTGCTCGTCTACGACAGCATTAGGACTAATCTGAGCGACCGTTCCATCGATGGTGCCAAATTCCTGAAAGGGGAACGTCACAACTTTCACTTTGGCTCTCATGCCTTCACTAATGAAACCAATATCCCGGTTCAGAACCTTGACTTCGAGGAGGAGGATATTGTCATCGGGCAGGATGGAGAGCAGTTCTTCGCCGGGTTCGATGGTTTTTTCCGCCAGGGTAGCCTGAAGGTTGTAGACCCGCCCGGAAATAGGGGCAGTGATGGTCTGTCCGTCTGTGCGAATCGTTGCCTGATTCAACCGGCCTTGCACCTCCGATAGCTCTTCGCGGCGTTGGGCAAGTTGGCCGAGGGTCTCGCTTTCGCGTTCAGAGGAGAGGCGATCGCGCTCTTGGACAGCCACCTCATACGCCTGCTCAGCCTGACGAATCGTCTGTTGCTGGACCCTCATTTGTTGTTCAATCGATTGAACACGATCCTGGGCCTCCGTAAGGCGATCGCGCGCTTCCAGGTAGTCAAACCGGGCAACGGCTCCCTCTACGAGTTCTCGCAGGCTGGATTCTCGATCCTCTGCATTGGCAAGAATGGTGCGGGCATTGGGCAGGCTCGCCTGAAGCTGGTTGAGTCGGGCCTTTGCCTCATCCAGAGCAGCGACTTGCCGCGCCACCTCAGCATCGGCAGCCTGCAAACGGGTCGTGAATTCAGACAGACGTGCGGCTAATAGTTCATCCTGGAGAGGAATGCCGGTGGAGCGTTCACCATTCAGTTCCGCTTCTAATCGAGCAATATCTTGCTGAATGAGGGCTTCAGCCGCCTTCAAGCGCTCTACGTCAGCCTGGTCTAGGGCGGGATCTTGCACGATCAGTACATCGCCCTGCTCCACCTGATCGCCTTCACTTACCAGAATTTCGCCAATTACGCCGCCGTCAAGGGCACGAACGGGACGAATCTGTGCAGCGGGAATCAGCTCTCCTTGGGCGACAGCGACTTCATCGATTTTGCTGAAATGTGCCCAGGCGATCGCCCCAAATATTGCTGCACTCAGTGCTCCAGCAAGGAGGCGGGTGTAGAGAGGCGGCAGTTGACGCACCGCTTTTCCTAGCTCATAGGAAAGATGGTCATCAGGGGTGACGAACTGCTGGCGGGTCTGCCGGGCATGGGCGGCCTGAGTGTTGGGGGTCGTCGAGGATGTCATGCGTCCATTAAGTGTGTCGTTCTTCTTCAATTATGCCCAAGGACCTGAAGGGGATGTCAGGGAGCAGGACAGCTTAACAACTCGCATCCCTTCGAGTACGAGCGTGGCATCACAAGCTGCACCGATAGATAGGTGAGGATGATGGTTTTGTGTCTTTGTTAAGAGCATCTGCCCGTCACCTCCTGTAAAGATAACGGGGCTGCTGGGATAGTAATGCCGCCAGTGGCGGACAAAATCGCTGATGCCTGCCAGCACCGTATAGAGAATGCCGCTGCGGATGGCGTCTGCTGTATTGGTTGCCCATCGAGGGATAGCGGTGTCAGACGTAAACAGAGTGCCTGGTAAGGCGGCAGTCTGGGAGGCGAGCGATCGCCCTTGGACCTGTAAGCCTGGTAGAATCGCCCCACCGACCAAACGGCGATCGCCATCGACCCCGGTCAATGTCAGCGCTGTCCCCCCATCAATGACCAGCACTGGAAAGCCATAGCGTTCGCCTGCCCCCAACACCGCCAATGCTCGGTCGATGCCGAGGGTGGGGTAAAGATTCTGAAGTGGAATGTGTTCCAGGATCAGGGTGTCTGTTTCAACATGGCGCTGCCAGAGTCGGGTCTGGGTGGGTACTACGGATGCCAGCAGCAGGGGCGGAGTGATGGGAGCAGGCGGCGAGATGTCAGCAGCAGCGAGGGTGAGGAGTTGGGTAAGGTGTGTCGGGTGGGGGATGAGAGGGGCGATCGCCTCATCCTCCAGGTAATCCGTATCCCAGTGGACAACAACCCGATTTTGAGACACCAGTCCCCAATGCAACCGGGAATTGCCAATACTCAACGCTAAATGAATCGATTCGCTCAACGACATACCTGACGATGTGGCCAACACCAATGCCTCTATTCACAGTAAGATGACAAGCAGAACGCACAACCTGACAATTCAGTTCTGTAGGACGTATGCAAATCTTCTGCATCAACGACATTGGAGTAGATAGTGGCAGGCTGCACCCATCGCCACCTATCCCCAATGCGTAAGTCCTAAGGAACGAAAATGAAATTAAATACAATTTTGTTGAGGCGGTGCAGCGATGCCGCGCTGCCTCAGCAAGATTTGGTTCAAGTTATTTCATTCTCGTTCCTAATTCTATTGACGCTCTGATTGAGGATAAGTCTATTATGCGAATGCTACACACCATGCTGCGCGTCGGCAACCTTGAAGAGTCGCTAACATTCTATTGCGATGTTTTGGGCATGAAGCTACTGCGCCAGAAAGACTACCCCGGTGGCGAATTTACTCTTGCCTTTGTTGGGTACGGTGGCGAGTCTGACAACACGGTCATTGAACTCACCTACAACTGGGGGCAAGATTCTTACACTATCGGGGACGGCTACGGCCATATTGCCCTCGGCGTAGACGATATTTATGCAACCTGTGAAGCGATTAAAGAAAAGGGCGGCAAAGTGGTTCGGGAACCTGGCCCCATGAAGCATGGCTCGACGGTCATTGCGTTTGTCGAAGACCCCACCGGCTACAAGATTGAGCTGATTCAGCTCAAGTCGAAAGCGACTGATTCTGCCCAAAAAGAAGCTGAACCTCAACTCGCTAAGTAATGCTCAATTGCCTGAGCAAATAAATCAGGAGAAGCGGCGGGCTGAGCCTGCCGCCTCTTTTTCTCCCTATGCTGACTCAAATCTCGACGTTGATAATTCCTGGGATGATTTTGAACAAGACACCTGTGGATATCCTGGGTCAGGAAGAGTTTCAGACGTGAGGTTTTACGGAAAAAATTCAATGCACCAGTGTGATTGCCAAAGCGTCAACCTGATTCAAGGCCGATTGCCCCTTGAGCGTTCAGAAGAGAGTTCGACGGATTGTTCTATCCAGAACCCGACCCATCACACCTCTCATCAGACCTCTCAACTTGCTACAGCAACAAAAATTCGGGTGCTGGGATTAGGCTTATTACTGTCGGGAAGTTTTTCCCTGGTGGAATGGGTGGCAGGATGGTGGAGCCACAGCCTCACTCTAGTGACAGATGCAGGGCATATGTTGTCGGACTGTGTGGCACTAGGGCTTGCCCTAGGAGCGACCTGGCTTGCACAGTTAGCGACCACGCACAAGTCTCGTTTAAGAGGGCAACGGGCAGAAACCCTAGCTGCGCTGGCGAACGGGATAGGGCTTTTAGTGCTAGCCATCTGGGCCGTCTGGGAAGCAACGGAACGCTTTCAGCATCAGCATCCTGCTGTTGTCAGCGAGGTGATGCTAGTCACGGCGATTGTGGGCTTAGGGATCAATCTTTTGGCGGCATCGGTGCTGCATGACCACAGCCACCATGACTTGAATGTTCGCGGGGCATTTCTGCATATTCTTGCAGACACGGCGAGTTCTGTCGGTGTCTTGGTATCCGCTGTATTGATTTGGGCATTTCATTGGAACTGGACTGATCCGCTCATCAGCCTGTTTATTGCAGGTCTGATTGGAGTTGGAGCCTTTCCCCTGATTCAAGTCAGCGTTCAATCTCTACGGAACACTCAGCAATAAGTACCTTGGCACCATTAAAACCATAAACCCTAAATCCCTCTCCCTACTTGGGCTACGGCTTATGCACATCTCGATTACTACCTCAATACACGGCTTGGCAAAGTTCTCAAATTCACCACGCAGGAATAAGGGTTTGGGGCGCGCTCCGCGCGCCCCAAACCCTTATTCCTGCGTGAAACTTGCCAAGTCGTATCAATATGCTGCATTCGCCCCCCTCAGTCCCCCCAATTCTGGGGGGAGACCGGAGTTCAAAGTCCCCCAAACCCTTATTCCTGCGTGAAACTTGCCAAGTCGTGAGAGGGGCTTTGAAAGCCTGGCCGCCTTCTTGCTCCCCTTGTGGGAGTAGACCGGAGGGCGTGCGAAGCAGGGGTTGGGGGATGAGGGGAAAAGTTTTGTCAGTCAACCAGCTCTACACTGAGTTACCTTCGTATTCGATTCCTTGGTCGGTGCTAATTCTCATCACATATTGGTTATTAGGCTGCACACGAACCTGGTATTCTCGTCCGTCTTGCTCCATCCAAAACACTGTGACATCGCTGGCCGTATCCGACCGCAGCGCTGCTCCCTGAAGAGCAAAGGACTGGCTATCAATATCCCAGAGATTGATGTAGACTCGGTCATCATTAGTGTTTCTAAGTTGATAAATTCGGGCATTGTATCGATCGGTGGTGAACGAGTGGAGCGTGATCTGGGGCTGTCCGGCATGGGATACTTCTGTTAACTCAGGAGACATGTTCGGTGATGCGGCAATTTCAAAATCGGTAACCACGTTGCTGGCATTGACGGTGCATCGTCCCATGAGTTCCGTGCTTTGCTGCTGCCAACTCACGTCGTAGATTCCAGTGTCGATGACGGTTGCCTCGGCGATGTCAATGTCGCCCCGAAAGGTGTCTAGCTCCACGAAGGCACGATTGCGGCAGGATTCCAGAGCTGCAGACGGCACTCCTTGAGGTGTTAAGGGTGCAGGACTACCCTGGGCGCTGGAGAAACTCACCAAATCTCCCCGAACCCAACCTGCTACGTTGTCGCCTTCGAGTTGGATGAAATACCAGGACATGCGATCGCCCCCTATTACTTCCTCGATGACAGTGATGCGATCGCCAGGATGCCCTAGGTAAATGGATGTCGATTCGACAGTCGGACGGGTGCGGATGTTAATGGTGGCGCTGGTGCTTTCAGCGGATAAAACGCCGGGACGGGCGATCGCAGGCAGTGAGGCAATCATTGCAGTAGACAACACCACGACGCCATAGCCAATTGTTCCGATGAGCCTACGCCAGCGAAATCGACGCATTGCCTCCAAAGCCGGTTGTCTACTGTAAGATACCCCAAGATTTCTTCTGTTCATGCGCGCCATAGCCCAATTCTCCCCATCATCTCAGCACCTATTTTATTTTCCGTCAACGCGATCGGTAGCTCCTGACTATGACACCTCTGGTAGCCGTCTACAGACACGACTTGGCAAGTTTCACGCAAAAATAGGGGGTTGTGAACTTGAGAACCTTGCCAAGTCGTGAAACCCATAAACCCTGCGCCGCCTGTGGTGCAGGGTTTTGAAATCGCTTTTTGATTGTGTCGGGGTCCTTAGGAACGAAAAAGTTAGGTTCTTGTCCCCGAGGACAACTGGGCACTGGTCATTCCAGAGAGTCCCCCCATGCTAATGCGCTGATAAATTGCCTGGGTTGGCGCAAGCCACACGGTTCCTGTACCCCGAAAGGTTTGAAGCAGCCCTTCACCGCTGGCCATTGACCCCAGAATGCCTTTCGTCGATTTCTCCACTGTGAAACTCAGGTTTCCGGTTCGCATCAGGGCAAAATTGCCGTCAACCTTAAGGACATCGTTTCGCAAATCGACCCGCTTTAACTCACTGGCGGGAACTGGAATCTCAAACACGCATAGTCCCGACCCTTTAATACTGACTTGAAACAGTCCTTCTCCCCCTAGCACTGCTGAGGAGATATTCCGCTGCGCCACCATTGATACATCCAACGAAGCACTCCCGCAGTAGAACAGGTCTTTATCGGCGATAATTTGCTCATTCTGTAGTTCATAAATAAAGTAAAATCCAAAACTTGGCTCCAGATAAATTTCACCCGTCCCTTCATACTTGGGGGTGAAAATACTTTCCTGGGTGGTCAGGCTTTTGAGGAAGGCTTTGCCAAGTCCCGCAGCTCCTCCCACACTGCTCGTTGCTTCAACGGCTCCATGCAAATAATGCAAGGCCCCCGCTTCGGTAATGATCTGCCCGTTATTCAGGATGATTCTGACCTGCTTCAACTGCAAGCCTGCCTGATTTGCAAAGAAGAGATTCGTGGCAGTATACGGGTTTTGGCTCCCCCGAAGCTGCTTGTATCCCAGTACCTCGATTTTCATAGATGGGCGCGTAATAGAATCAAGGACTTGATAATTGTCATCCTGCGATATTCCCTGAAAGCCCTCTTGAGGTGCCGCAGGCTGTGCTTTTGGGGTCAGCATTTGTGCCAGTCCGTTGATGCTGGAGGCAACAAGCCACTCTCCATTTTCCTGTCGCAACCAAGTATCTGCCTGGATAAGCCCCTGAGCGGCGGCTTGCTTGAGTTGGGCAGGGGTCAGAGGGCCAACGACCTCGTCTCCTTTTTGGTAATACCATGCTGGAGGGTTCATGTGCTTTACCGTCCTACTGACTAGTGTACAAGTTGGTTTAATGTCAAGTTGCTTTGGTTGTCAACAGCAATTCTCATTTTAGGAAGCTTCGCGCCCTACAGGCGCTCACTTGTACAAATTTAGGGAGCAAAAAGGTCGCCTTAGGCGACCTTTTTGCTCCCTAAATTTCCAAAATGAGAATTGCTGGATTGTCAATAACGGCAATTTGGTAGCGGTAAGTAGGTGAGCGCAATTGGAGACGTGTACAAGCTGCCCTGAGAAACCATCAGAAAAGACCCATTCGAGTTTTTAGATAGGCCCTCAATGGAATCGACACGACCTTCTATCTGCTGCCAGAATCCCGTAGGCTAACGATGACCTTGTTGCTATGCTATCCCCATGTCATCGACAGATTGCGATCGCCCCTCCTTGAACACCCTACCCCCCATCTCTTATATCAACGACGAGGAACACTTACCCGAACAATTTTCTGGAAAAGTTGAAATTTATACTATTTTCGATTATCAGCACACGCTTCAGTATGTCGGCTACTCCAGTGATGTGTTGGCGAACCTCAAGCAGCATCTTGTGCGCTGTCTAGACCACTACCACTGGGTGAAAGTCGCCTCCATCAATCGACCCAGCCGTTCAATTTTAGACGAGATTCAGGCCCATTGGATTGACAAGAATGGTGTAGTACCTAAGACTCCAGCATCTGTAGACGATATAGACTCGCATATAGCCCTCCCGCGTCGAGCAATTCTTCATGGTTGCCGCTCTCAATCAGCTCACCCTGCTTGAGCACCAAAATACGATCAACATTCCGAATTGTGGATAACCGATGGGCAATAATAATCGCTGTCCTGCCTAGTAAAAGCCGCTCTAGGGCCTCTTGAATCATGACTTCAGTGCCCACGTCGAGGTTAGCTGTCGCCTCATCCAATACCAAAATAGGCGGATTGCGAATCGCCGCGCGGGCGAATGCCAGTAGCTGCTTTTGTCCACCGGAGAGGTTGGTGCCCCGCTGTCGCAGTTGGGTGTCATACCCCTCAGGAAGACTTTCTATAAATGACGCTACGTTAGTTTGCTCCGCCGCCTGTCTAATGTCCCCCAGGGAGTAGGATTCTCCGAGAGCAATATTCCCCTTGACATCGCCTGCGAACAAAAAGCCGTCCTGCAAGACTACTGTCATGTGACGCCTTAGCTCCGCTTGAGGCATATCCCGCACATCAGTCCCGTCAATCAGAATACTTCCTTTCTGAATGTCGTAAAGCCGACACAGGAGCCGGATAATAGAGCTTTTTCCTGCTCCTGTGGGGCCGACGATAGCGACTTTCTCGCCCGGGTGAATGGTGAAGCTCAAATCTCGAAGGACGAATTCATCAGGCTTGTAGCCAAACCAAACATGATCAAAGCAAATTTCCCCTGGCGTAATCGTCGCTGAGTCCAATGTTTCCGACGCTGCGGTCATTACCTGTGCATCATGGGGGTGAGACTCCGCCCCGGCAGCGATTGTGGCTGTCCCAACCCTTTGGAACGCCGCCTTCTCCTCAACGGGTTCAGGGTCGCGAATTTCAATCGGTTCTGCCAAAATGTCATTCACTCTTTCTAGAGACGTAAACCCAGCCTGAATTGCCGTAAATTTCTCAGCAAATTGGCGGAGGGGATTGAATAACTTTTGGGCAAAGAGGATAAAGCTGGTCAGGGTTCCCAGGGCGATCAATTCATTCATGACCAGGTTGCCCCCCAGCCAAAGTACCCCACCAATTGCGACAAAGGCGACCCACTCTAAAGTCGCAGAAACGGCAGAATCATAGAAAATCGTGCGATCAACCTCATCAACGTAGCGCTGGTTGATGGAGCGGAAGACTTCGCTGTTAAATCGCTCTCGCCGGAATAGCTGTACAACACCGACCCCAACAATGTTCTCCTGCAAATTAGAGTTTAGTGACGACAGTTCTTCTCGCGCCCGATAGTTCGCCCGCCGATATCGGTTCTGGAAAAAGATTGTCAGAAACGTGATGGGGAAAAGCAGCAACAACAGCAGCAGCGCAAGCTGCCACTGCACCAGAAACATCGTCACCGCGATGACGACCATTGTAAAGAAGTCGCCCACGATGCCGATCGCCCCTGTGGAAAACACATCGCCTAAGGCTTCTACATCGCTGGTCAACCGCGTAATGAGGCGACCTATGGGCGTTCGGTCAAAGAAACTAAGGGAGAGAGATGTAACGTGATCAAATAAATCATTGCGAATGTCGGCAGTGATTTTCTGTCCAACCTTCTGCACCTGATAACCCTGTACGCCATCCAGGGATAGCTTGACTGCGATGGTAATAAATAGCAGGATGACCAGAATATTTAGCCCAGTGGAGAGCGATCGCCCGTTTAGGAACCACAGGGTATCTTCGCTGCGGATCAACGCCACGGCTTGCCCAATCAGAATTGGTTGAGCCGCCTCAGCCAATGCCAGCGGCACAAGGAGCACCATGGCGATCGCCAACAGCCGTTTCCGCCGCATCGCATAGGGAATGACGAGTTTTACGAGTCGCCAATCCGTTTGCTTCCGGCGATCGCCATCTATACGTGATGTGGATGCAGCAGTGTATGTCACAGGAGGAAATCCATCTAGATGTGCCTATTATAGCGGTGTGCAAATTGGTTAAGCACACCCGAATTTGTTGAGTGGCGGCGTAGAGCGCCGCCACTCAACAAACTGTGCTTAATGCGCTTGCATATCACTACATTGTGAGCGATGCTACCCTACTCAGGCAACCGTCACAGGAAAGGTAGACTCGTTGAGCGCTACAACAGTATGCAAATTACAGTGTGCAAATTACAGTGTGCAAATTACAGTGTGCAAATTGGTTAAGCGCACTTAGTGTCGGAAGGCAGAAGTCAGAAGGATGAAGGCAGAATGGGGATTCTTTATGTGCCAGGAGTTCTGCTTATCAAAAACAGTGGGCTATTTACGCCATCGAGTACTAGTGCTCTCACCTAGTGCTCTGTCATTTCTTGAAATTAGGGTAAATCCCCTCATTGACTGACAAAACTTATGCACAGATCCTCTGAAAACCCCTCACCTTAGCCCTCTCCCTTTGGGCTACGGCTTATACACATCTCGATTACACATCTCGATTACTATCTCAACATGCTGCATTCGCCCCCCTTAGAGGGTGTTTGAAAAGGTGGATTGGTCGTAAAAAAGCCTACTCAGTGTAATCTGCAAATAGAAACCACGCAGCAACTGAGTAGGC
>CAYXJG010000188.1:0-9996 GCA_964465285.1 uncultured bacterium | reverse complement strand
GGCGGCTGGTGAGTCTGCTCCTGTTGCATTGACTGCTCCTGAAATTGCAGCGTAGATAAAGTTTGATTGAAAACCCAATAGGTTTATAGTTGAAGGGAGGCGCTTGAGTGCCTCCCTTTTTTTGACTTATTTATTGAATCAGCGCTTAGACGACAGTGTGGAAATCATTTCTCCTTGCATTGCCATACTTAGCAAGGGTATACAGTGCTATAGGTTGATCCAGGGCATTAAATTTTGGGAGTGCTTTTGCTTATGGACTATGGCTTGATAAGTAGGGTCAGGTGTTGGCTGTAGGAGATTCCTATGCAGATTTGGACGTGGGTTCTAGCTAGTTTGGCTGGGATGATGTTGGGCGGCTTCTTTTTTGGGAGCCTCTGGATTACGGTGCGACAATTGCCAACGACGGGGTGGCCCATTCGATTGGTGGTCGGTAGCTACATCGGCAGGATGGCGATCGCCTTCCTGGGGTTCTACCTCATCATGCAGAGTGACTGGAAGCGGGCGATCGCTGGACTATTCGGGTTTCTAACGGTTCGGTTCATCTTAGTTCAACAACTGCAGCCATCGTCCCGGTCTCTAGCCCGCCCCATCAAATAGCCCAACTCCATGAAAGGTCACTATGAACATTACCCCAGACAGCGTTATTTTCTGGCAATCGGACTTCTTTAAGTTGAATGGAACCCTTGTGTTTACGTGGGTGACTATGCTGGTGCTGGTGTTGGCATCGGGGTGGATTACCTGTCAGTTGGCGATACAACCGACTCATATGTCTCGGTGGCAGCATGGCTTAGAAATCATCACTGAAACGATTCGGAACCAGATCAGCGAGGCCAGTCGCCAGAAGGCTGAACCTTTCTTACCGTTCATTGGGACATTATTCCTATTTATTGCCACAGCCAACATTTTAGAAATCATTCCTGGCTTCTCCTCTCCAGCAGGTTCTCTATCAACGACCGCAGCTCTAGCCATGTGCGTCTTTTTTGCTGTGCCCTTGTTTGGCATTAAAACCCAGGGGATTGGTGCCTATCTAAAGCACTATATTGAACCCACTCCGGTTATGCTGCCGTTTAACATCATCAGCGAACTATCCCGCACTATCGCCCTGGCGATTCGTTTGTTTGGCAATGTGATGAGTACAGGCTTACTCGTGGCTATTTTGCTTTCTATCGTGCCGCTGTTTTTCCCGATTGTGATGCAAGCGTTTGGGGTATTGATCGGCGTCATTCAGGCATATGTTTTTGCCATTTTGTCTATGGTGTATATTGCGTCAGGCATGAGACATCACCAAGAGGCAGAAGCACCTCATGCAACCGAATAAAGCAAGAGACTTAAGAGACTTGCAAGAAAAGTACCAGGAGAGGGGCGGCAAGCTGCGCCCATCACCCCTCTCTTCCGGTATTTTTATTTAGCCGAAAATCCCTAAGGACCGAGAATTAAATAACGTGAACCAAATTTTTATTAGGGCGGCGCGGCGATGCCGCGCCGCCCTAGTAAAAAGGGATTTTATTTAATCTTCGTTCCTAAGGGGGGAATGAGCGAATCGTTTAGGAAAGTGATGGTGTGTTTAGAAGCGATCGCCCCATATACCCTAGCCGAATATGACAGTGCTTACTACAGAGACAAACCTATGGAAAATCTCACAGATCTAGGATGGGTCGGCATTATTTCGATTATGACAGCGGGTCTTACGATTGCCATTGGCTCGATTGCTCCCGCCATTGGCGAGGGGCTTGCCCTCTCCCGTGCCCTGCTGTCTTTGGCCCAGCAGCCTGATGAAGCCAACACCATCACCCGCACCTTATTTGTCGGGCTAGCCTTGGTAGAGTCAACAGCAATCTATTGTTTTGTTGTCTCAATGATCTTAATTTTTGCCAATCCATTTTGGGGCTATTTCGTGGATCAAGCAGGGGGGTAAAATACGATGCTGATTGATGGATTTACAGTCATTGCTCAAGTCATCAACTTCCTGATTCTGCTGTTTTTGCTGCATCGGTTCCTGTACAAGCCGATTTTGAAAACCATCGATCGGCGGCAGCACCAGCTCAATACTCAGTGGCAGTCGGCCCATGATGCGGAAACCGAAGCCGAGGAGGAGGCGAAAGCTCACCGACAAGCTCAACAAACCCTTGAAAATCAGCGAGAGCAGATTTTAGCAGACGCCCAAGCAGAAGCCGCAGAAATGCGCAAAGCAGAACTGCAACAGATTCGAGAGGACATCGAGCATAGACGCCAAGAGTGGCAAAAAGCCCTGAGCGATGAGCAGCAGAGCCTGATGATAAGCATCCAGCAGCAGTTTGGCGACCAGGTAATGACTATCGTTCATCGGATTCTTCAGGATTTAGCTAATTCAGATCTGGAACGACAGGTGATTCGAGTCTTTCAGGACAAAGTCCGGAATTTAGATGATGAGACCCGAGGGGCGATCGCCCAATCCCTCCGGCATCCGGATCAGCCCATTACCGTGCAGACCGGATTCGACCTTACTGACTCAGACCGAGATGCCCTGCACCAAACCCTTCAGGACAATCACCTACTTAATGGACAACCCATTCACTTTGATATAGCTCCTGACCTTATTATTGGCATTCGCCTTCAAAACGACGCCTATGACCTCGCCTGGAATGCCGGCGACTATCTCCAGGATCTCGAAAACACCATGCACCAGACTCTATTCGAGCCAATGCGTGCTTCTGCTTCCGCTGCCGACTCAAGCCATTCTGACTCAAACCCCAGCAACCACCATGTATAACGATTCATAGTGAAAGCCGATCGTAGCTATACCTTGCCAGGTCACAAACTTAGTCTTTGAATTGGGAAAATCCGATGCGCAGCGCAGGGTTTCTCAATTCAAAAATTGAAGTTGTAGCTTGTGGAAGCATAGCCTTAACGAATCGTTGAGTCCGCTAATTGAGTCCGCTAACGTCCGGTGTTGCAAGGTCACCTCAACCTGCACCTCACTCCCGCCTCCTTCGCTGCTCACTCGTTCCCTCCATGCTCACCTCTACCCTCCACCATACCCTCAATACCATTACCCAAATCCTCGATCGTTCTATAAACCTGGAACTACGAGAAATCGGTACAATTGCTTCTATTAGCGAAAGCATTGCCACAGTAACGGGACTGCCCAATGCCAAGGCAGATGAGATAGTCATGTTTAAGGGGCAGGTGCCGGGGATTGTCTTCAACCTGGATGCTGATGAACTGGGCATCATTTTGCTGGGGCCAAGCGATCATCTGGATGCAGGGCAACGAGTTGAGCGCACTCGGCAAGTCGTTAGCGTACCTGTGGGGCAGGCACTCCTAGGACGGGTCGTGAATCCTATCGGGAAACCTCTGGATGACCGAGGGGGGATTCATGCTGAAGAGCAGCGCCCCATTGAGCGGGCGGCACCGCCCTTTATCCACCGCGCTCCCGTGAAGATACCGCTGCAAACTGGGTTGAAGGTGGTAGATGCTCTGATTCCAGTGGGGCGAGGCCAGCGGGAACTGATTGTGGGCGATCGCCAGACTGGGAAAACAGCCATTGCCGTAGACACCATTCTTAACCAGCATGACAAGGATATGGTCTGCATCTACTGCGCTATTGGGCAGCGGGCAAGTGCGATCGCCAATGTTATTGCCACTCTGCGTGACTGGGATGCCATGACCTACAGCGTCGTTGTTATGTCCACCGGAGAAGAACCCCCAGGATTGCAATACATCACTCCCTACGCGGCAACAACCATGGCGGAATATTTCATGGATCAGGGACGGGATGTGATGGTGGTCTATGATGACCTCACTCGTCATGCCTGGGCCTATCGAGAACTGTCCTTATTGCTGCGCCGTCCGCCAGGGAGAGAAGCATACCCTGGCGATATTTTCTACATCCACTCTCGGCTTCTAGAGCGATCAACTCGCCTAAAACCTGAATACGGTGGGGGTTCCCTTACGGCCTTACCCATTGTTGAAACTCAGGCACAAAACCTGGCAGCATATATTCCTACGAACCTGATTTCTATTACCGATGGGCAGATTTACTTATCTCCAGAACAGTTTCAGCAGGGGGTGCTGCCCGCTGTAGATGTGGGCAAGTCAGTGTCACGGGTGGGGGGCAAAACCCAACGGCCTGCCTACCGGGACGTGGCAGGAGACCTGCGGCTCTCCTACTCCCAATTTAAAGAGGTAGAAATATTCGCGCGCTTTGGCACCCAGTTAGATGACTCTACCCGCCACACCCTAGAGCGAGGGTGGCGAGTGCAAGAAGTGCTCAAGCAGCGGCAAGCAGACCCTATTGCGGCATCAGAACAGGTGGCTATGTTGTTGGCACTTACTGAGGGGCTGCTGGATAAGGTGTCCATAGACCAGATTCAGGCTGCAACGGATCGGCTGCGGGAAGTAGTGCGGCGAGAGGCAAGGGAGGTATGCGATCGCATTGAAGCGGGTGAAACACTCTCCAAAGATGATCGCAATACCCTACTGAAGGTGGTATCTACCGCCGTATCCTCCCCTATAGAATCGAAATCTTCTGACGGGTCGTGACTTGAAGCGAAGCAATCTATCGGAGGGCGAATAAATGCAAACCCCAGAAGCACTCAAGGCACAGATTGAAAGCACCCAGGATTTGCAGTCTGTTGTGAAAACCATGAAGGCGCTTGCAGCCGTCAGTATTCAACAGTATGAAACGGCGATCGCCTCTTTACGAGATTACAGCCACACCATTGAACTCGGGCTACAAATTTTGCTGCGGCAGCCTAGCTTTCCAGATGAGGCCGCCACTGTTTTCAATCACGACACTCATCAAGAAGGGCTGCTGGGCCTTATTGTTTTCGGCTCTGATCAAGGTCTATGCGGTCAGTTTAACCAGCAGATTGTCAAGCATTTGAGCCACTATCTTGATAATCCTCCGTATCCCATTGAGCGCTATCAGCGGGTTGCCGTAATCGGTGCCCGCCCAGTTCCCCTCCTAGGGGATGCAGGCATCTCGATTGATGAGCAACTTCCGGTTCCTGGTAACGTTGACGACATCACCACGACTGTGCAGGACATGGTGATGATAATCGAGCGCTGGCGTGAGGAGGAGCGTGTGGATCGCATTCTCCTGTTTTACAATCGACCGGCCTCCAGTGCTGCCTATGAATCTCAAATTGTGCAACTGCTGCCCTTGGATCAACAATGGCTGCAGACCCTGAGAGAGAAATCATGGCAGGGGCGTACCCTCCCCACTGTTTTAGTGGATGCAGATGCACTGTTTTCAAAACTCGTGCAGCAGTATCTTTTCATTACGCTGTATCAGGCGATCGCCGCTTCCCTGGCTAGCGAAAACGCCAGCCGACTTGCTGCCATGCAGTCTGCCGAGGGAAATATTCGCGATCGCCTGACTGATTTGACCACACAGTATCGTCAACAGCGCCAGAGCGCCATCACCGCTGAACTGCTGGATGTGGTGTCTGGATTCGAAGCCCTAACAGGCGAGAGATAAATGAAACTAAATCCGTTCTGTCTAACCCCTAATGGCAATTTTGGATTTTGGATTTTGGATTGGCAAACCCCTATCTTTGTGTGAAACTTGCCAAGTCGTGTTTGGCATAGGTACAGGTTAGGGACTTGCAAGAAAATAAAGTACCCGGAAAAGAGCAGCGGGCTGCGCCCGCTGCTCTTTTCTTCCAGTATCTTTTTTAGCCGCAGATCCCTAATAACTGAATTCTTAGGGTAACGATACCGGCACAGTAGCGATCGCCCCCTCCAGCAGTTCCTTGCTGATTGTTCGGGCAAGCACACGATATCCTTCTGCATTAAAGTGGATATTGTCGCGGTAGAAGCTCTGAGGATCTGCCTCCTGGTTAAGCAGGTGCAGCAGGTCTAAGTAAGGAATCGATTGCTGCTGGGTTAATGCGGTGAGGCGATCGCGTGCCGCGAGTTCATAGTCGCGGGGGCCAGGATTGCCCAGTTCTCTCAACAGCGGGGTCATGACCAGTAGAAATTGGGCACTGTGCTGAGTCGCAAAGGCTTGCATCTGTTGAATAGCATCCAAATTTTTGCTGACGCGATCGCCCTCCTCCCTTTGTATCGCTTCCCACTCAGGAATAGGTCGAGCAGGCAGCACCTTAAGCTGAAGCATTTCCACTAAAGCTAACGGCGGCTTGCGTATTCGATAGTTTCGCGCTCGCCCAATCAACGCAGAATGGGGAGCAACTGAGAATAGGTCGTCTGTATTAATGATTGATAAAACGATTGGAGAGCCAAACGTTCCAAAGCGTTTCAGATACGCAAGTTCATTTCGCGGCCCCCAGGAATTAGCTGACGCATTGAGTACTTCTACGCGGGCAAAACTTCGCTGTTGCGCTGGATGATGGAGTTGTTCCTGGAGGCGGGCTGCAATTGTTTCGTCTTGGGCAGTCCACCATCCCCCATTGGCGATAGAGTCCCCCAAGAGCATGATTCTCAGAGTCTCTGCAGGCGGCGTAGGGGCGATCGCAAGCCCCCTCATAGAATAGGCATTGATAAGAATATGGTTGCCAAACCGCCGCACATGCTGGTCAGGGGAAAGTCGATACCCAATCTCATTATCCGGAACATAAAGCAGAGGATTGCCAAAACCAAATTTCCTCCGCAGAAAAACTTCAGTTCCGATGAGGAGGAATCCCAACAAAATCAGAATAATTGATAGCCACTGAAAGATAGGCAAACCGGGTTCTACTGTTCTATCTAACATCTAACTCTCTTTTATGCTAGTAGCTGAAGAAACGTAAATACGTCTGGGTAAAGCTTACAGAAAAAATGAGGATGGTAGTTGCACTGCGCCCTTGGAACGAGAATTCAGCAATAAATACAATTTGAATCAAATATTGGTACATAAATAACTTAACATTAATAGCCTCAACCCAAAATCTGCAGGGGCACTTCCCTGGGTTTTAGGTTGAGGCTATTAATACCGGCCTGCTGATCGCTGTAGAGAATCTGAGGAATCTGCCGGGATGGGGGTTAGCTGGAGGGTGCAATCCGCTTGCGCAATGATTCAGCTCGGCGTCTTGCAGTTGCATTTTTGGGACTAATTTCAGATGCTTGCTCATATATTTCCAAAGCTTGGACGATCAATTGCTTTTTCTCATAGGCAAAGCCCAAGTTGTTGAGTGCAGCAACGTAATCGGGCTGCTGTTCTAGCGCCTCTTTATACTGCCGAATTGCCAAGTCATACTGCTCTTGGCAAGAGTATGCATAGCCCAACGCATTGTAAATTAGGGCAATATTTTCTTTGCCTTCCAAACCCTTTGCCTTGAGTGCCTTTTGCAGAAGCGTAATGGCTTGAGAATAGAGTTTTTTGTCGAGATAGATGCTGCCTAGCTCATAGTATTCCTGGGCAGTGCCCTTCTCCTTAGTTAGCTTGTTTTGTAGCCGAGAAAATGTACGCTCTACCCGACGCGTCTTCAAAACTTGGCGAAACAAGAAAACTCCTGCAATAACGAGGAGAATGACCAGCAGGCCAAGGTACAGTGTCGGCGAAAGATCGTTCATCATCTTCTCGAATTAGCCCATCTATTAGCAAAACCTAGAGCACTTTTCAGCTTATACCAATTCGTGTGAGGCTGTGCTGTCCGTCCTTTATTTTGCAGTAGCATGACTCCAGGGTCTATCCAGAAAGCCCCTGGGAAAGTTTTCAGATGGATTATCACAGACTGCAATTTTAACTAGGGAAGCCCCCACTCTATTGCTCGCTCATCTAGCCAGTTTTCTTGGTGCCAGCGTCGAAGCGCAGTGTTGACCCACTGATGTAATTCGTCATACTGTAAACCCCTAGGCATGGCGATCGCCAACCCACTGCCCGAAATCAGCGGCGTCAACAGTCGATAAGTTGGATACTCCTGAACCCATCCCGTGAGGATGCTGGCATCGGAGGCAAAGGCGTCGGCCTGTCCTGCCTCTAGCATAGCCAAAGCTTCCTCATAGGATTCCACGCCGATGAGGACAGCATTCGGGAAGAATGATTGGACAATATCGATCGTCGTCGAGAGGTGCAAAACGGCGATCGCCCCATCTGACAAATCTGAAAGGCTCCGTATTGTAGGGTCGTGGGTCACAAAACCTGTACCGTCCAGGTAGTAGGGAAAGCTAAACATCGCCACCCGTGACCGAGCATCGGTGATGCTCAATTGGGCGATGACTAAATCCACCTCGCCATTCAATAATGTCGGGAGGCGATCGGCGTTGCTAACGGGCTCCAACACCAGAGCGTTCGGCGTGCCAAACAGTTCGGCAGCGATCCGACGAGCAATATCAATTTCCAGTCCCATCAGCTCATTCGCTTCATTGCGAAAGCCAAGGGGACGCACAGTATCCTTTATGGCCACAATCAGATAGCCCCGCTCTTGAATGTCATCTAGTTCCGCAGCGCTAGCACGCAAGCAAAAAGGAGAGACAAACGCCTCTCCTAGAAGGATTGATCCCATGGTCGTCCCTAAGGTGAGGGCGATCGCACATACGGATCGAAATGAAATTGTTAGGCTGATCATCACATGCTACACAGAAACTAGAGCATTCAAGATTATAGTCTAATGCTGAACTCTAGCCCTTGGCACTGGCTGCAACTTCAACGACTTTCGCAAAGCCAGCGGGGTCAAGGATCGCCATCTGCGCCAGCATCTTACGATTCAGCTGGATATCCGCTCGCTTGAGATTGCCGATGAGCTGGCTGTAGCTGACGCCATTCTGGCGCGCCGCTGCGTTGATACGAGCAATCCACAGGCGACGAAAGTCACGCTTACGACGACGGCGATCGCGATAAGCACTCCGTAGCGCCTTCATTACTTGCTGGTTCGCTGTGCGAAACAGCTTAGAGTGGGAACCGCGAAACCCTTTCGCCAGTTTAAGAATCTTTTTGCGGCGCTTACGAGCAACATTACCGCGTTTCACACGTGCCATCGTTTACTACCCTTTGTCTTCCTGAAACTTGTTTTCTGAGATTTGTCTTAGCTAAAGCTACAAGGAGCGGCAGCTAAGCTATCTGAACTAATGCCGGTAGAACAATAAACCATCTCTAGATAAACCATCTCTATATGGCTCTACCCGCATTGGATTTATTTAATTCTTGCCCTAGGGGTCACGTCTCTGACTTATGTTTGGCCAAAGAAGCATGCTGCTTACAAGAGCTACGCTACCTAGAGGTAGGGCAGCATCAACTCTACATTCTCCGCATCGCTTTCATGGAGCACGGCAGCCTTGGATAAACGACTCTTGCGAGCAGTGGTTTTGTGCTCTAAGAGGTGGTTGCGGAATGCTTTCCGACGCATAATTTTTCCTGAGCCACTACGGCGAAAACGCTTAGCCGCAGCCTTACGTGTCTTTAACTTAGGCATGGATCTCAATATTATTCAGCACAGTCTATTAATATACTGTGTCTGTTTCACTTTTTGCAAGCTCTTGCTACATCCCATAGCAACTCTCGTTTTGTGAAGCTTTGTGCCCTATAGTCGCTCACTTGTATGAGTTCAGGCGATCTTCTTGCCCCCTGAATTTCCATAATGAGAGTTGCTATACACCCCATAATCTTCTGTCGGCGCAAGCCCTTTACGCAGCTAGAGTAGTCTTAAATCGCGCAACAGAGACAATAGCCATTCTAAACCAGCATCACTCATCCATTTTGGAGCATGCTTATGAAATCCAGTACTATTGCCTTTTGTGGCCGCATCGATAGTCATGAGAAGCTTAGTATTTTTCATAGCGTTTTACGGTTAGCGCGTATGGAAGGAACGAAGACTGATGAAACTGATGAAACTGATGAAACGGAGACTGATAGGACTGGCTGGGTAGTCTGCAAGCAGTACTGGTGCTCCCAATGCTGGTGCTCTCAATACTGGTGCTCCCAATGCTGGTGCTCCCAATACTGGTGCTTCCAATGATGATGGCCGTGTGGGTTATTGGCGATGGGTGACAGTAGATAACGGCTATCCCCTCGCCCAGTCTATGGCCTCCGGGAATTGGGCCTCCGGGAATTGGGCCTCCGGGAATTTACTGAGTTTA
>CAYXJG010000187.1:0-10016 GCA_964465285.1 uncultured bacterium | reverse complement strand
GGTCGCCTCAGGCGACCTTTTTGCCCCCTAAATTTCCATAATGAGAATTGCTGCTGTTTTTGCGTGAAACTTGCCAAGTCGTGTTGATGTCTTTAGTTTTTTGTCACTGGATCTGGCGATTTTGAAAACCCTTACTGAGACGGTTTTTTCTGAGACGGTTTTTTGCAAGCCCCTATCTTGTTCTGAACAATTCCTGAAGGGCAAGCTTCTGCTATAGATTAAAAGGGAGCATATTTGGACAGGCTAGCTACGTTAAGTTGAGCGAATGCAAAACCTAACTTATACCTACACTACGCACCCATCCCACCCACGCACCCATCCCACCCACGCACCCTCTCCCCAATGCCATCCCTCATCTCCCAACCCAAAATTTCCAGTGCCGAACCTGTTCCCCCTAACAACTTGTCGCCTTTGGCGCTGTTGCAAGCAGCAGACCTGCGCAAAAGCTTCGTGCTCCATCACCAGGGCGGAGTAAAGCTTCCGGTGCTGCAAGGGGTGTCTCTCCAGGTGAACCGAGGGGAATGTGTGGCGCTGGTGGGAGCATCGGGTTCTGGAAAATCAACGTTTATGCGATCGCTCTACGGCAATTATCGGGTCGATAGTGGGTCAATCTGGGTACATCATCACGATGCATGGGTCGATTTGCCCCAACTCCACCCCCACGAGTTGCTGGACGTGCGGAAACACACCATTGGCTATGTGAGTCAGTTTCTCCGGGTCATTCCCCGTGTACCTGCCCTGGATGTAGCGGCGGAACCGTTGATGGAACGAGGCATGGCTGTTGATGAAGCGAAGGGGCGGGTTGCTGAGCTGTTCACTCTACTTAACCTGCCCGAACCCCTGTGGCACCTATCGCCGACAACCTTTTCCGGCGGAGAAAAGCAGCGGGTGAATATTGCCCGTGCCTTTGCGGTAGACTATCCCATCCTGCTGCTGGATGAACTGACCTCTGCCCTAGATGCCGCGAACCGGGAGGTAGTGATGCAATTGATCGAAGCGAAGAAAGCCGCAGGCTGCGCCCTGATTGGCATTTTTCATGACGAAGATGTGCGCGATCGCGTCTGTAACCGCCCGTTAACCTTTACCAGCGACAATGGCTGAATATTTATGACTGATTATGACTGACGCAGTAATGACCGACGCAGTTTTGTGAATGGTGGCGGGTTTCGCCTCTCATCATCCATTGATTGTCTAAAGTTTAGAGGACTCCTGTATTCTGAGGGTGACTATTCTGGAACTATGAGCGAACAGATTTTCACGAACTATCGGCTGCAACTCCCTGACCAGGGTATTGTTGGCACTCTGGTAGTGCGGGACGGCAAAATTGCAGATATTCAGCCCGGAGTCGTCGCCCAGGGAGAAAACGGTGAGGGGGCGTATCTGATGCCGGGTTTGGTAGAGCTTCACACGGATCACCTAGAACGATGCATGAGTCCTCGACCGAGTGCCCAGTGGCCCCTGGATGCGGCAGCAACCTACCACGACCGAGACCTTGCAGCAGCAGGCATCACGACGGTGTGTGATGCGATCGCCCTGGGTGACGTAACGCCCACATCCCTGCGCTACAACCAGTTTGGCCCCATGATTAATATTGTCTGCCAGCGGCAAGAGGCGGGAGACTTTCGAATAGACCATCACCTGCATCTGCGCTGTGAACTTGCCTATGACCGAGTTGCCGAGATGACAGAGCAATACGCTACCAACCCTCATCTGGCACTCATTTCTCTCATGGATCACACCCCAGGCCAACGGCAGTTTACAGATGTGAATAAGTATCGGGAATACTACGTCGTCAAGCATGGGGTGAGTGAAGCAGAGATGGATGACTTCATCCGCGATCGCATCCGTACCCAGCAACAGTACGCCATCGCCAACCGCAAGGCGTTGGTCGAGATCACCGACTTCCACCAGATTCCCCTGGCAAGCCACGATGACGAGACTGTTGACCATGTGCATCAGGCCATTCAGGAGGGAGCGGCGATCGCCGAATTTCCCACCACGCTGGATGCAGCGAAGGCAGCCCACAGCCACGGGCTACAGGTACTCATGGGTGCGCCTAACCTCATCCTCGGCGGTTCCCATTCCGGCAATGTGTCGGCGATAGATCTGGTGGAGCGCGACATGGTTGACATCATCTCCTCAGATTACGTTCCCCATAGTCTGCTCCATGCGGTGTTTTTGATAGCAGAACAGACGGGCAAGCCTGTCTACGAGACCATGCGGTTAGCCACCTACAATCCAGCAAAGGCTATCGGACTCGATGGCGATCGCAGCACCCTTGAGATAGGCAAGCGGGCAGATTTCATCACGATGCGCACCCATGCGAGCCACGGACAGGGCAGTGCGCCCCAGGTGCAGTCGGTGTATGTGACGGGCGATCGTGTTGCCTAAGGCCGCAGGCCCCGCTGGAACAGCACTGTAAACACCTATTTCAAACAATTCGATACACTTTTTCACGTTGCGCATTATAGCGATGTGCAAGTTGATTCAGCAAAGGTGAGGGGCGGCGTAGAGCGCCGCCCCTCACCTTTGCTGTACTTAATGCGCTTGCAAAGCGCTATAATCACATCGTATTTTGTTTAGAAAATTCAAATGTGATCAATAGATAGAACATAATTTTCTATCGGATTGGTTAACAAGCCCTCCGCTAGTCACCATCCCTCCAATAGCTGAATGGGCGTCATTTCTGAGGTGTTATCTTCTCAAATGAGAATATCTGTCAATGGTTGGGCAATCGTCCTGGTTTGCAAATTGGTGAACTGTTTTGTCTACGTCTGCCCCTTGGCACTACCAAAGTGAACCTTGACTACACTAGCCACATGCGCGAAACTTACAAATAACTATTTATTTATTAGAGTCATCGCTTATGGTCTGGTGAACTGGCATAGTAATGTTTGGCGAAGCGCTAGGGTTTAGTGTTTATGTTTTACATTGCTTGTAGGTTTGCTGACGATTTTGCAGACCATTGAAACGGAGTTCGTTGGCAAGGGGCTTGAACCGATGAGCCTCCGAAATTAGCAAAAGCGGTTAGGTCGAATTATGGAAACCCTTGAATTTATTATTCATCCTGATGGTCGGGTCGAGGAGAAGGTGACGGGTATTCAGGGTATGTCTTGTTCAGAAGTGACGAGGCAAATTGAAGAAAAGCTGGGACTTGTTATGGCTCAAGAGCGAACGTCTGAGTATTACGCCCAAGTTATGACTCAGGCTGAGTCTACGATCTCAACGCAAGCGATTCAAAGCAGTTGGTGATGTAAGTTCATCACGATACCTCTTAATATTCACGTTTTTAGTGTTTTTGTAGCGTTTTCGTTGTTTTGTGTTTGTGTTTCATTTTTGAAAATATTGATTAGCACCCATGTCTCACTTTAGCCAGATTAAAACTCAGATTCGTGACCTCGATCTCTTGAAGGTTGCACTGACCGAAGGAGGTATTGACTGGAAATCCGGGCCTACTGCCGTTCGTGGATACCGGGGTCAGACTCACCAAGCTGATATCGCTATCCAGCAGGAGAACGGATATGACATTGGTTTTAGCTGGAATGGTAATGAGTACGAGCTAGTTGCAGATTTGCAGTATTGGCAGCAACCACTGACAGTGCAGGGATTTCTCAACCGTGTCACTCAAAACTATGCGTATCAGGCTGTGATGAATACGACTAGCGACCAAGGATTTCAGGTCGCTGAAAAAGAGAAGAATGCAGATGGCTCGATTCGCTTAGTTCTCCAGCGCTGGAGCGCATAGGGATAGAGTTTGCTGCTCAATGCCTGCTAAAGTGCGTCCAGGGGCAGCCTTATTCTCAGGAAATGAAAGCAAAAGAGAACAAAAGAGAGCGAAAGATCAGATAGCGTAAACTAAGTTTTTTCAGATTGTGCTGGTGCTGTGCTGATTCGTTTAGCTTGAGTTTCATTTAGCTCGCGTTTCATCGGGTCTTTGCCTTGAGTTGAGTTTGAATGATGGGGGAGGGGGTGAGTGAGGTTTGCTCATCCCCTTTGCCTTTTATTGGTGTGGTGCCCTGCTGCTATGACAGTCACCAGAGTTTCTATAGATGATGCTTAGTATATTGATGACATCTACAAATAGCCTATGTCTTTTGATGATGCTACAAAAACCGGACTCGAACCTGAACTAGGGGGATATTTTCGGGATGCGGGCGATCGCACGGGATATGAGCCGGAACTGGGCGGTATTCTGCGGGAAAAAGCGGTGTATGTGGACGAAGTGACGTGCATTGGCTGTAAGCACTGCGCCCACGTTGCCCGCAACACCTTCTACATTGAGCCAGAACATGGGCGATCGCGAGTAGTGCGGCAAGATGGAGACTCTGAGGAGATTATCCAAGAGGCCATTGACACCTGTCCCGTGGATTGCATTCACTGGGTAGACTACACGGAACTCAAGAATCTCGAAGAAGAACGCCGCTACCAGATCGTCAAGTCCCTTGGCTTTCCCGCTACTCACTCCCATAGTGTTGCTAATCTCCGCAAGAATAAGAACCGTTCATCTTCCCATTCCTGAAGCCGTTTCTATATTTGCTTATATTCTTGGTGACGATTTAATTTTTACCAGATTTGGCAAATGGACGGAGATTATAGTGCTTGGCAAGCGCATTAAGTACAGCGCATGTGAGGGGCGGCGCTGAGCGCTGCCCCTCACATGCGCTTAATCAACTTGCACACCGCAATAAGAGGGCGGATGAAGAGGGATGAATGTGGATTTCTGGCTCTTTGGGTTTTCAGGTGAGTTAGAAAATCTGGTTTCTCTCTATAGCAATCCTAAATGAAATGTGAGAGTTGGGGCGGGCGCAACCCTTCTCTTCCAGTATCTCTATTTATCTACAGCTCCCTAATGATGACCATCTGCGTAATCTGCGGATAAAATGCCTCTGTAATACACGACTTGGCAAGTTTCAGGCAAAGATAGGGGTTTGGGGCGCGCGACGCGCGCCCCAAACCCCTATCTTTGTGTTGTGAATTTGAGAACTTTGCCAAGTCGTATGTAACATCTGTTTCAGTCAATTCTGTATCATTCAATGGGTTGCCAAAGGAGGGCGATCGCTGTATTTGTGGGGCTATCATCATTATTCGATAGAGACAACGACTGCCGTGAATGACGCGATTAGGGCCATTAATCTCCAGGCCATTAACCTCCAAACCATTCTGCGCATCATGATTCCGGTCGCCCTCGTCTTGGGTGGCTTTGTGCTGGGATTTTTTGTTGAGCGGCAGGGACTCCGGCGGATCCAGGCTCAAGCGTTACTGGGCATCGGTGGTGTGTCCCTTGGTCTTGCCTTCCAGAGCACCCTGTCCAATTTCCTGTCGGGCCTTCTCCGCATTCGAGAGTATTTTGATCACCTAATTATTCGCCACGAATTTATCAAGCGGTTCCACAAGCGCTTCCGGGAAGAAAATATTGAGATGCCCTTTCCTATTAAATCCACCCTGCTTCCCATTCCTGGGGCACACAATGGAGCGACGAGCGACCTGACACCGGATCTATTGTCAGAGCTACCATTTCTCCAGGATGAGTAATCCTTTCCCATCAAACGACCTCCGACAATTGACTCGATGGAACTATGCTGAACAAGAGCGCCATCCGTTGATTCTGTGCGCGTCCCTGGTGCAGAATCCTGAAAACCTAGGGGGGCTGTGCCGGTTGGCGGAGGTGTTTCGGCTGGAGTCGCTGGTGCTGTCCCGATTGGCGATCGCCTGCGTCCCCTCCTTTCGCAAAACTGCCGTATCCGCCCACCACTGGCAACCCCTGTCAGAGTGCACCACAGGATTATTGCCCCAGTGGTTTGAGTACCAGCGACACCAGGGATACACCATCATCGCCCTGGATGCTGAACCCCAGGCAGAATTGCTAGCAGCCATGCCCTTTCCTGAAAAAACGGTGCTGGTGTTAGGACGAGAGCTGACGGGCATCCCCGGTGATGTGTTAGCAGGGTGCGATCGCCGAGTCACCATCCCCCAATACGGGCTGGTAGAGTCCCTCAATGTACAGCAGGCAGGGGCGATCGCCATTTACGAATACCTGCGCCAGCACGCAACCCATGGCTATGGTCGGAAAAACCCATGAGGCGTTAGGTATACAAGTCAGCGACATATTCCCCGTAACCGTTATAGGGCAGTGTGGGGACTACTTCATAGGAGAACTCGCTGCCAGGACCAAGGAGTTTTTCTTCGCGCTGAGACCAGCGGGGATGGGGCACTTCTGGCTCTACATTCGACTCAAACTTGTACTCGTAGCCGTTGATGGTGTTCCAGAATGTAGCAGGCTGGTCTTCTACAAAGTCAATCTTGACCACCGACTTTGCCCCCTTGAAGCCATACTTCCAGGGAATGACCATGCGAATGGGGGCACCGTTCTGTTTGGGCAGGGTTTGCCCGTAGATGCCCACCGCAAAGAATGCTAGCTCGCTCGCCATCTCATCAATGCGGAGTCCTTCGGTGTAAGGCCAGGGCAGGAAGGAGGAGCGAAACGCCGGGCCTGTGGTCACATTGGGGTCATAGTAGGAGGTAAACCGTACAAACTTGGCACTAGGCTGGGGATCAACGGCTTCGAGCAGGGCACGCATGGGAAATCCAATCCAGGGCACGACCATTGACCATGCCTCAACGCACCGGAAGCGATAGATCCGCTCCTCCAGGTCAAAGGTGTTTATCAGATCATCTAGGTCGTAGGTCGTAGGATTGTTAACTAACCCGCTGACCTCTACCTTCCAGTCTTCAATGGGGAGTGCCTGGGCGTCTTCCCAAATGTTTTTTGTGCCGCCAAATTCATAGAAGTTGTTGTAAGTTGCGGCGATGAGGCGACCTGTTGTGGGGCGATCGCCTACCTGAAAATTAGAATTATCGCGGAAGGGCAAATTCCTCACGCTCGCCAGAGCATTGGTTGCTTCTGCGCCCTGGCTGTTCTGGCAACCGGTGAGCGTCATTGCCGTTGCGCCGAGCCCCGCACCAATGAGGGACTTCACAAAGCGGCGGCGATTAAAGTAAACCGATTCTGGGGTGATTCGGTTTTCTGGCATATTCCAGGGTTTGGGAGTGCGAATGAGAACCATAGGTGAGGATGATGAGTATCGAGAATGGTAAGGATACGTATGGCCGTTAATAAATGGCTGGGCAGCATTTTAGTGCTGCGCGGTTGAGCGTAAATGCCAATCCTCTCCTACTATAAAAGCTATACCTAAGAAGCTCCCAAGAAGCGATGAAAGATTACTGAGCAGTATAGATAGGTAGTGCACACAGCTAATGATCAGGCCCGTATATCCTGCGCCGCCCGCATAGCGGGCGGCGCAGGGGTTTATACCCGGTTTTAATTGTGCTAGGCAACTTATTCTCTGAAGCTCGCTATTTGAAGAGGAGCGTTGCTTCATCTGGGTATGAATTTGTGGGTGCGAGGCACGACTTGGCAAGTTTCACGCAAAAAAAGGGGGTTGGGGCGCGCACTGCGCGCCTCCTGCCTACAATGCATACCTCAGGGATCTGCAGTTAAAAAGGATCCCAAAGAGAAGGGCGGCGGGCTGCACTCGCCACCCTTCTCTTTGGGACTTTATTTTTTGGCAAGTCCCTAAAAACAGCAACGCCTGAAGAGGGATGTACCTTTCCGAAATGATCCGAAATGAATGGTGGAGCTTATCCGCAGATGATGCAGATGACGATTGGAGTCAGGTTGCGTTGTGGATGGACCAAAATTCAAAATAGTGTAGATCCGATGGGGTCTGTTACAAACTGCGACTAAACTGAGAAAAGATGACTGGACATGAAGGTAGAGCGATCGCCCCTTGATCCTAAATGTCTGTCCTCAGCCTTTAACAGGGGCTTGGGATCGGTTCTGGTCACAACGGGAGTCTCAAGTCCCTTACCCGTGCAGGGTTGCTTTGGCTGACCTTGCTTGTGGACAGAATATGGTAGACAGATCGTTGGGATAGCTCCTTAGGCGATGCCCCTATCTATTTCAAGAGGGATCGTATCTAATATAAGTGTTCTAGTTTTGCCCTCATTCAGCCCCTCGTGAACCACTATGCTGCGTTCCCTTCAGATTGAAAATTTTGCCCTGGTGGACTCCCTGGATTTAACTCTGGGAGAAGGATTGAACGTGCTGACAGGTGAAACGGGAGCCGGGAAATCCATCATTTTAGATGCCCTGGATGCGGCACTGGGGGGCAAGGTGCAGGGACACGCCGTTCGAGTTGGCGCTGATAAAGGGGTGATCGAAGCCCACTTTGCCATGAACGCCCACATTCAGGAGTGGCTGACCGCTCAGGAAATTGATCCCTATGATGATGGGGATGTGCTGGTCTGTGTGAGAGAACTGCTGGTGGGGCGTGGTGGCGTCCGCAGCCGATCTCGGGTCAATGGCATTCTGGTGAACAAGCAGCAGATAGAGTCGTTGCGCGATCGCCTAGTTGAAATTACAGCCCAGGGACAAACCGTTCAGCTTGGACAGCCCACAGTGCAGCGAGAATGGCTGGATGGTTTCGGAGGCATGGTTCAACTTCAGCAGCGGGATGCCGTTGCCCGCGCCTATGAAAAATTTTTAGCGGCATCGAAAGCCCTCGATCAGCGGCGGAAAAATGAGCAGGAACGCCTCCAGCAGCTTGACCTGTTCGCCTTTCAAGCCCAAGAACTGCGAGATGCTGATTTGTCTGACCCTGATGAGCTAGACACCCTGGAACGGGAGCGCAAGCGGCTAAGCCATGCGGTAGAACTGCAACAGCAGAGCTATGAGGTCTACCAGGCGCTCTACCAGGATGAATCGGGCAATGCCTGTGCCGATCTGTTGGGTCGTGCAGAGCAGATGTTAGGAGGCATGGTGAATTTTGATCGCGAGCTTCAGGGCATCCTCGATATGGTGAGCAGTGCCCTCGCTCAAGTGGAAGAAGCCGGACGGGAAATTAATGCCTACGGGGAAAATCTGGAAACCGATCCAGAACAGTTGGATACCATTGAGGCTCGCATTCGACAACTGAAGCAAATATGTCGAAAATATGGCCCGACCTTGGGAGATGCGATCGCCCTCAACCAGGAACTCCAGGAACAGCTTGAGGTGCTGAGCGACAGCGGGCAGTCCCTCGAAGCATTAGAGGACGCCTACGACGCCCGCAAGCAGGAACTTGACGATGCCTGTGCCCAGTTGACCCAGATGCGTAAGGCGTCTTCTATTCAACTGGAGGCCATTCTGGTTGAGGAACTGAAGCCCCTGGCGATGGAGAAGGTACAGTTCAAGGTAGACGTATCGCCCATCGCCCCCACCGCCCACGGAGCTGACCGCATTGCCTTCCTTTTCAGTCCCAATCCTGGCGAACCTTTGCAACCCCTGGCAGAAACTGCATCCGGTGGTGAAATGAGCCGCTTTTTGCTAGCTCTGAAGGTGTGCCTCTCCCAAGCTGATGCAGTGGGCACCATGGTGTTTGATGAAATTGATGTAGGAGTGTCTGGGCGGGTGGCCCAGGCGATCGCCGAAAAGCTCCATATGCTTGGCCTGCGGCATCAAGTTCTATGCGTCACCCACCAACCCCTTGTCGCAGCGATGGCGGATACCCATTTTCATGTGAATAAAGAAGTGGTGGATGCTCCAAACACCGCCATTAGCCAAAACGGGAAAGTGGAAAATTCCTCGCAAGAGAATCCATCCGATGAAGCGTTCGATGATGGCAGCAGCAATGATGTGAGAACAGTGGTGCGCGTGTCCCTGCTGGACGAGGATGCACGCCGGGAAGAATTAGCGCAACTCGCTGGTGGCCAGTCTGACCAGGAGGCAATCGCCTTTGCCAATTCCTTGCTGAGTCAGGCGGCAACCCGACGGAGCAGCGTTCTCTCTGCTGCGTCAGCCCCCTCAACGAGTTCGGCTACATCGAGTTCTAGCAACTCTCAGAAATCGCGCTCTACTAAAGTACGAACGGCATCCACACGCAAATCAAGCCGTAGCCGAAAATCATCGTCCTAGGGATCTGCGACTAAAAAAGATACCGGAAGAAAAGAGCAGCGGGCTGCGCCCGCTGCTCTTTTCC
>CAYXJG010000186.1:0-10061 GCA_964465285.1 uncultured bacterium | reverse complement strand
GGCGGCTGGTGAGTCTGCTCCTGTTGCATTGACTGCTCCTGAAATTGCAGCGTAGTCTTTACCTGATTGTTTGATCAGTCAGGCTAGCGCCTGATTGTTAGAAAGGCAGTGCTGAAAGGCACTGCCTTTTTTTGTTTTATTGGCATCGTCTGTGAATATTACGACTTGGCAAGTTTCACGCAAAAATAGCAGCAATATTGGAGAGTATGATGTTGACATGACTTGGCAAGTTTCACACAAAGATAAGGGCTTGGCGCGCGCTCCAAACCCCCATCTTTGCGTTGTGAATTTGAGAATTTTGCCCAGTCGTAATGTTGATTGCAGCATTAGAGGAGATGGGAAAATATGCCAAAGTATGTGGCCTGGGGGAATTACTGCGATAACGTTCTTGAAAAGCGACTGCCCTATCGCCAAGCTCATTTAGATGGCCTCAAATCTCAGAAAGATACGAATGTTTTGGTAACCATCGGACCGACGCAGGATTTATCCATGTTCTTTGCCATCTACGATGCAGAAAACGAGGAGCAGGTTAAACAGCTCATTGAGGGCGATCCCTATTGGCAAAACGGCATTTGGACAAACTATGCTATCAAGGAATGGATTCAAGCCTTGTAGTCTCCAGTAGGCAGGACTTAATGCTCCTTAACGTAATGGCCACCAGGGTACTTTGTCGCGGGTTGCGCCATACACTTCTTTTAAGCCTTCTGGATTAAGCACACGGATGAGATCACCGCTGCTGTCAGAGGATTTAATTGATGTGATCAGTCCTACTTGGTTCATGCCTTTGAGAACTTGCTCGACAGTGCGGTGATTGAGCTGGCAGGCATGGGCGATGATGTCAACGGGCAAATCAAAGACGAAGGTGGACTCTCCAACTCCCTGGTTTCCGAGCGATCGCTCTTGGTAAAGGACAGCACGGAGGAGGGATGCAACCGCTTGGGGCGGATAAGTGCCGCAGTTGAGCAGGTGATACTGGAACTTTTCTCGGAGTTCAAACAGCAGGCCATATCGCTCTCGAAACATTTCATTGTCGATGTATAAAGCTTGAATGAGATCCGCTGGAATTTTAATGACGTCAGTTGTTTTGTATGCTTCCACTAAACTAGGAAAGGCGCGGCATACTCTGCCGTAGCCTATATCCATGCTGCGAATGCCAAAGCAACTGCCTGGATAGGTGAGCGCGATAATGCGATCAAGCGGTGTGCTGCGAATGATGACTGGACCGCCGCCTGTGACGACATAGAGATTTTCAAGAGATATACCCGGACGAAAAGCGGTATAAATGGGGCGATTGGAATAAAGCTTTTCGTGGTTGAGGCGATCGCCTGGCAGACGCTTTCGAAGCCAATGTTCATCAAGCCCTCGAAACAGAAAGTTTTTCTGTAGTGAAAGCTTGATCCAATCTGGAGATGCGTCGGATGGTTGGATAGATTTTGCCATCTCCGTCTCTGGCCTCAAAACAACAGATCAAGACTGATGCGACTCTGTCAGAACTGACTCGGTTCTGGGGGTTTCAGGTTGATGGAACTCAGCTTCATCAGATTTGGCTCTAGACAGGTGTAGCCAATGCAGCCCGCTACCGACCCTGACACGCACCAGTTTCACAGGTATACGACTGTGCAAGTTTCACGCAAGAATAAGGGTTTGGCGCGCGCGGAGCGCGCGCCAAACCCTTATTCTTGCGTTGTGAATTTGAGAACTTTGCCAAGTCGTGACAGGTAGATGAGAGCGAGGTTACATGCGAACGGGGAGAACCATGAGTGATCAAGGTCTTGGGAGAGCCGGAGCCTGGGGCGCATGGTACGAGCCTAAGCTCCAGTGATATCGTGACAACTCTGGTGAAATATACCCAGTCGTGAAGAATACTGCTCAACTCCCGATGCTTTGATTTTTGCATGGTTCTTCCTGAAAGGGGCAGATTTTCGGTTGAATACACGACTTGGCAAGTTTCAGGAAAAAATAGGGGTTTGGGGCGCGCGTCGCGCGCCCCAAACCCCTATTTTTTCATTGTGAATTTGAGAGTGAATTTGAGAACTTTGCCAAGTTGTGTTGAATAGCCGAATCGGTTGACATTTGAAACTGAGGTGCTTCCGTAACACCCGCAGCAGAATGAAAACCTCATGTGAACTTTACGAAGATCCTAAATGATTTTTAAGTGTATTCCACATCTACTGGAATATGATGCAGTAATGTGACGAGATAGCTGGCATGTTGAACGGCAAGAGTACCCCTTTGCGGTTGACCTCTGATGCCTAGAGTGCCAGCCGTGTTGCCAATACGTTGCTGAAGTTGAGTAGACATTCATGACTAACAACCGCTTTTTGTTGCGCGCTCGTCAGTTTCCGCTGCAGGGGTTACGCCCTAAAACTTGGCAGCAGGGTATCCTATGGGGAATTACAGGCTTTGGCTTGGTGATGGCGATCGCCCTCTCTCATACCCTGCGCATAGCGTCTTTGCCAGGAACCCTGACCTGGCAAGGATGGCTAGCGATCGCTGTCACCATAGCGGCATTTTTGATGAATGCGTTTACCCAGCTTGCGGCTGAAATTGTCTTCCTGGGAGCGCTGGCGGTGCTGTTAGTCAGCGGCGTCCTGAGTGAAAGCGAAGCCTTAGAAGGGTTTAGTAATTCTGGCATGATTACGGTCGGTGTTCTCTACGTAGTTGTAGCGGGTTTACAGCAGACTGGAGGACTCTCGTGGATTTCCCAGAGAGTGCTAGGCCGTCCCTCTAGCTTGACCAAAGCTATGATTCGGCTGATGGTGCCTGTGATGGGGATGAGTGCGTTTCTCAACAATACTCCGGTAGTAGCCATGTTTATCCCGGTCGTGAACGAATGGTCGCGCAAGCTCCGCATTAGTCCATCAAAGCTGATGATTCCCCTCAGCTACGCTGCAATTTTCGGAGGCGTCTGTACGCTGATCGGCACCAGCACCAACCTGGTGATCAGTGGACTTCTCGTGTCTGAAACGGATTATGCAGCGCTGAACCTGCTGGATATTACTCGCGTCAGCCTGCCCTGTGCCTTGGTAGGTATGGTGATGCTAATTGTGTCCCAACGGTGGTTGTTGCCAACTCGTAAACCTGCACTGAGCGATGATGACGACCCCCGTCAATACACCGTTGAAATGACCGTGGATGAAAGCAGCCCCCTGGCCAATAAAACGGTTGCCAAAGCAGGGCTACGCCATTTGCCCAGCATGTATCTGGTAGAGATTAACCGCAATGGAGAAGTGATTCCTGCAGTAAGTCCCAGGGAAGTCCTGCGGGAGCATGACCACCTTGTGTTCGTAGGAGCGATCGACTCGGTGATTGACCTGCATCGGCTTCGGGGGTTGAGTCCCGCCACGGATCAGGTGTTTAAGTTGAGCGTGCCTCGTTCAGAGCGCTGCATGATTGAGGCAGTGGTATCCAATACCTGCCCGCTAGTAGGACGCACGATTCGAGAAGGGCAATTTCGTAGCCAGTATAATGCCGTTGTTCTAGCCGTAGCTCGAAATGGCGATCGCCTCCCTGGAAAAATTGGCGATATCCGTCTTCGTCCTGGCGATACCCTGCTACTTGAGGCCCATCCCTCGTTTCTTGAGCAGCGTCGAGTGTCCCGCGACTTCTACCTAGTTAGTGGGGTGCCTGACTCCCAGCCTGTTCAACATGAAAAAGCACCACTGGCGATCGCTATCCTGACCGTCATGGTCGTCCTGGCCTCAGTGGGGATCATGAGTATGCTGCAAGCGGCAGCGTTGGCGGCGATCGCCATGATTGGCGTGGGTTGTTGCTCGGCAAACCGGGCGTTGAAGAATATTGAGTGGTCGGTGCTGCTGGTCATCGGTGCGGCCCTGGGTATTGGTAAAGCCCTGGAAAGCACGGGAGCAGCGGGAGCGATCGCCGAACTCTTCGTCAGTGTCGCGGGAAATAACCCCTGGTTGGCGTTAGTCGCGGTCTACGGCATCACAACCTTTTTTACGGAACTCATTACCAATAATGCAGCGGCAGCTCTGGTCTTCCCCATTGCCCTGGCACTGTCCCAAAATCTGGGTGTGGACTTCATGCCTTTTGTCATCGCAATTATGATTGGAGCCTCAGCTAGTTTCTCTACTCCCATTGGCTACCAGACCAACTTGATGGTGTACGGCCCAGGGGGGTACAAGTTCACAGACTTTATGCGAGTTGGCATTCCTCTCAATATTCTCTTCTGGATTTTGACCGTGATGATTGCACCCATTGTGTATCCGTTCTAGGAAAGGAAAGAACATTCATTCTGACGCTGCCCTGGGGATGCCGCCGTACTGACATTACTGAACGGGCTTGAAATAAGACATCACTTCAAAACTATGTTGAGACACGTGCTTTTTCTCATAGGGCCCGCGCCCCAGAATCTCATTAGCGGCCATCACGCCGCTTTCCACGGCGGGGCCGATGCTTTCACCCAAGTCAGCAGTGGCTAATCCAGCAGAATCGCCAATAAGGAAGCAGTTGTCCTGCTTTATCTCACCCTGACGGCTAAAGAGGTAATATCCGTGCCCAGATGCCACTATGGATTGGCGCGTACTCGTATCTAATAGCTTTCGGCGCACCAGTCATCGAGGAACCATTGGAAATGATCGTGAATGCTTGCGGGCGATCGCCGGAAGTAGCGGCCAAATCCGCCTAATCCCAGGTTCAGGAAGCCATCCCCCTTGGGCACATACCAGCTATATCCTCCTAGTCCATTGAACAGAAAAAATAAATGGGCAGCGGCATCCCGGTCGGGGTATTCTAACTCCTTCTCAATCGTGAGAATTTGTGTTTCTTTCCGCTGCTGCTTTGGAAAGAAAGTACGACGGACGGGGCGCCCTGTTCCTCCCGCACCAACTAGATAGGTGCAGGCGTGATCATTGTCAATGCAGTATTGCCCATTCTGATGCTCAATTTTCTTTACTTGATGAGTTTCAACAGGCGCTTGCGATCGCTATAGAGTAAGGATACTCATCAGGTGTGAAGTCTAGCCACTTCAACACAGGTGATGAAATCCATCCTGCACAGAGCTTAAGCCGGGGAAACGTTCTTTATCTAAAATGAGCACGTCATGCCCATACCGTTTCAGTTACCAGGCACAGCTACTACCTGCCGGGCCACCGCCAACGATAATTGTTTGATAATACTTCATAGCGTCACCTTACTGATTCTTCATAGCGATGGAGTAATACCGTTAGAAAGTCAGCAGCAGTGGACAGCGTGCTAACAGAGCTAAACAAAGGAAACCATATTTTTGGAGATGGTGAGAGTCTCTCTGGGGTGTAATTCACCCATCGCCCCTTCGAGGAGGCAGGCGATCGCCACAAATCCAGGTGCGACACAGGCGGATCGGCATAGAAACAGTCCCCCAGGGGCTCTACAATACTTGAACTCCAGTGGGTAAAAGAATCATGGCTTATACGATGAATGGGAAATGTTCCGTAGAGGGGAACCCCCCAGCCGTCGATGGCGACAACGGCTTTGACTTGCCGACCTACGGCTTGCCAGTACCAGGCAGTGGCGATCGCCGCGACTACTCCAGCGCTGAACCCAATTAAGACTATCGGTGACTCCCTTTTTTTCACCTCCGGCAGTGCCTCTAAAAATTGAATCAGACAGCCGGGAGAATAGGCTGGATAGCGCTCCGTAGGAAATACAACGACTTCAGAGAAAGGCAAGGAGAGATCCTGCAAAAATTCCTCGGTCAGATTGGGGCTATGGATGCCTGGACAGATCACAATCATAACCGTTGGGTCTGCTCATGATGACATTCCCACGCTGCTTGAAAGAAATCCAGCTCGCATTGCATTGCATAGCGGTAGGCCATTTTCTCCAGAGTGTTGTGGGTTCCGTAGGTATCTGCGAGCCAGGCGAGTTGAATAGCTAACTCCCCAAAGTCGTCACTGCTGTAGGTCTTGATCCAGTCTGTATAAGCATGGTTGGAGATGCTACGCTTTGCGAGAGACTCTCCTAAAAAAGCATACAGTTTCATACAGGGCAGCATAGCGCAGGTGGTTACGCCAATATCCTGGCTCCAGGCAGTTGCCAGCAAAAAATCTGTATAGCGACGGGTTGCAACTCCAGGGGTGACAGTCTCAAGGTCAACCTTCCAGGTGTTGGCATAGCTTTGGTGCAGGTTGAGTTCTTCCAACACCCCCTCCGCCAGGGAATGAAATACCTGGAAGCTCTCCCAATTAGGTGCTTTTGCGGCAGCGATACTATATGCCCGAGCAAAGGATTCTAAGAAAAAAGCATCCTGCCCAACGTAATATGCAAAAGCTGATTGAGGCAGCGCTCCATCAGCGATGCCCTGAACGAAGGCATGATTCAAGGAGGCGATCGCCAAATCTTGGTTTTCCTCCCACAACAGCTTCGAGACAGTAGCCATAACCTACAGCATGTTCCACTCAACTGATAGTCAGCGTGCCTAAAGTTGGATTTGTTCTAATGCCCAAAGCTACACCTTAGCTGCAACTTTACTGCTTCCCGCCGTTAGGCGCTCGTAGGCGGCCCGCATCTTCAACCCAACAAGCACCTGGAACAGACCCGTCCCATTGTTTGTACCAGGATAGTCTCTATGCTTCAGCAGCAGCTCCGTCATCTCGCCGTAGTGTCTGGTAGACGTGTTGCTAAGATGATTTTCCAGGTAAATCATTTCGTCAAGCCGATCGAACTGACCATCTACCTCCAGAATGGAAACGCTATGGCCATAGTATGAATCAGGTCCATAAAACATCCGAATACCAGGGTAAGAACAGGTCAGCTTCCGACCGCAGGGAACCCAATCAATAGTAGATCCCTCATCAAAGAGATAAACGGGCTCAAACCCTTCGATACCATCTCTCTGAATCAGGCGAACTCGAAGGACTTTGCGCTCTTTATCATCAGGAATGAGTCGTGTAGGCAACACCTGAATGACCACGTCAGCATACTGCTTTTGAATGTCGATATACGCCTCAAAGTCAGGACGGCGAGCGTTAATAGAAGCCAATACGTCTTCATAAGTGTGCCCCCGCTCTGCCATATCACGCTGAATTTTCCAGGCAATCTTGACATCGTCACTGATATCGAGATATACGCTGAAATCAATGAGCGATCGCACCCGCTCATCATACATAGGATGCAGCCCCTCAATCACCACAATATGATTTGGCTCGATCCGCTCAGGAGGGTCAATTTCTCCTGTCTCATGGTTATAAATTGGCTTATCAATTGCTTCACCATTCTTCAGAGCTTTGATTTGCTCATACATCAGGTCAAAGTTATTTGCCTTCGGGTTCAGCGCCGTAACTCCAGCCGCTTTCCGCTGCTTCCGATCTAAGCTGTGATAGTCATCTAGACAAATCACAGTCATAAATTCTTCTCCAAAAAGATCGGCAAGGCGGCGCAGAAACGTCGATTTACCGCAACCTGAATCACCAGCGACACCAATCAAAACCACCCGATCCGGCTTACTCATTAGGCTCCCTCAATCAACACTCGCATACTATAAAGAACAGATATATTTCTAACTTTCTCAAAGCATCAAATCCTAAGAAGCTCTAATACAAAAGATTAGATTTCTCAAGAGATCAAATCAATTTTTCTGACTCATCCGAAGCCTCAAGCTCAGCCTATGCCCTTGAAGAGTCGAGCATCCCAACAACCAGGAACGACTGCAAGACAGCCTCAATATGACTCTTAAGCGCAAAGGATAATGCCTTTCAATATAAAACGGCATCCCTCAGTTAGGACGATCTTCAGCAGCGATAAGTATTTAATACTAAAGATTACTGATGATATTATCAGAAGCTGATCCCTGTCACAAGGTACAGCATATCGGTATTTGGTTACTTGTAATCGAAAATATAAAGGAAACATGAATTTATTGTCGAGTTGAAGTGCGCCCTTCCCGACGGAACGGCTTTCGCAGCACTCAAATTCACCTGTGGCAGTTATTTTACATTCGACAAACACTCAGGACTTCGCTTCACACTCGTCCCGCGAGTAATACAAATTTTCGATTTTGGATTTTCGATTTTGGATTGGCAAACCCATAGTTGACATAGGTTACAGGTTAGCTATCTGTAGTTCTACTTGCAAGAATTTATGTAAGCTGCGGGCTAACCAATCCAGCCCACTCAACGTGAACTCAATCGCTTAAATCCTTGCAGAATAATGCGTTAATCCATTTCAATGGGTTTTTCCTACTCGCCCGCAAATGAATTGCGGGCGAAGCTGACGAGTGATTCTGGCATGTTATGGCGGTGTGCAAGTGGATTCAGCACATGTGCTGTGCTTGATGTGCTTGCAAAGCGCCATAAGTAGTTGAGCAAAATTATTTACACATTTTCCTAGGGGCACACCCCGACGAGGTGTGCCCTTAGGAAACTTGTATGTAATTAATTTTGCATAGGTACGTGTCGAATTCACGTAATGCAAGTGAGCGCCGATAGGGCACGAAGTTTCCCAAGATGAGAATTGCTGGACTTTAGTAGTGCGGCACGGTATCACCGCGCCGAGCTACTAAGATTTGGTTCAAATTATTTAACTCTCGTTCCTCCGGTATCTTTATTTTCTTGTTTCTTGCAAGTCCCTAAGCTGACCTTCCGAATTGGAGAACTCGTCCCAGATACGGATTTAGTTGCACTCCGATGCAATGTTAGTCTATATACTGTCGCTGATCGCTGTACCTGACGGCTACCTGTCACGAAAACGACGTACAGGGTTGGCTAACGATTGATTGATTGAGACCGCTTCATATGCTCTTGGTCTCTAGTTCTTTTGAATGTTCAATTTTAGTTAATTCCAAGATATGTATAACTCGAGCGCAGCTGGTGGAAGTGTTACTAACACGACATACGGAAGCCGACTTTTCATTTATGAAGTTGAAGGGTTCCGTCAAGATAGTTCTTCTAATGGCATGGGTGAGCGTATTCGCCGCAGTGGCAATACTTTTATTACTGTTCCTTACCATCGGATGAACCAAGAGATGCGGCGAATCTTAGGCATGGGTGGACGAATTGTAAGCATTCGACCTGCTGATGCCGATGATGCTCGCATGGCTATGAATGGCGGAGTCTCATCACAACCCACAGACGCAAGCTCAAAAGAGGGTAAACAATCCATGACTCAGGCCAAGGAAAAGAAAGGTACCGATATTCCTGTTAATATCTATCGTCCGAAAGCCCCGTTAATTGGGAAATGCGTGGAAAACTACCCCTTAGTTGGCGAAGGCGGTAACGGCATTGTTCAGCATCTCACCTTTGACGTGTCGAACAGTGACATGCGCTATCTAGAAGGCCAAAGTATTGGCATTATTCCTGAGGGCACCGATGAAAACGGCAAGCCCCATAAGCTTCGCCTTTACTCTATTGCCTCAACCCGCCACGGTGATAAGCTTGACGATAACACCGTATCACTCTGTGTCCGTCAGCTTGAATACCAGCACCCTGAAACTGGAGAAACCGTAAAGGGGGTATGTTCAACCTATTTGTGTAATCTTCCAGTCGGTTCTGGTGTAAAGATTACAGGGCCAGTCGGGAAGGAAATGCTGCTGCCAAATGATGAAGATGCCAACATCATTATGATGGCAACTGGAACAGGCATTGCACCGTTCCGGGCATATCTGTGGCGGATGTTCAAGGATGAGGAACGACAGCGAAACCCTGAATACGATAACTTTAAGGGGTTTTCCTGGCTAATTTTCGGGATTCCCAAAACGCCAAATATTCTCTATAAGGAAGAGTTGGAAACCCTTCAACAGAGGTACCCTGATAACTTCCGCTTGACATACGCCATTAGCCGTGAGCAGAAGAACAAAGATGGTGGCCGGATGTACATCCAGCACCGCGTCGCTGAGCATGCTGAAGAGCTGTGGACGCTCATTAAAGATGAGAAGACCCACACCTACATTTGTGGACTCAAGGGTATGGAAGACGGAATTGATGAAGCTCTCGCGGCTGAAGCAGCGAAAGAAGGGGTCGATTGGAAAGAGTATCAGCGGGCGATGAAGAAAGCTCACCGCTGGCACGTTGAAACCTATTAAGGGACTTGCAAGAAAATAAAGTACCCGGAAAAGAGCAGCGGGC
>CAYXJG010000185.1:0-10063 GCA_964465285.1 uncultured bacterium | reverse complement strand
GCGCGCTTCGCGCGCCCCAAACCCCTATCTTTGCGTGAAACTTGCCAAGTCGTGTGTCTAAGTACTTCGGCACAATTAAAAACCAACTATCAAACGATGCACTGCCCGTTGCGCGGGCAGTACATGGTTTAGGGACTTGCAAGAAAATAAAGTACCAGGAGAGTAGCGGCGGGCGCAGTCTGTCCCCGCCTAATTTGGGAGAAGCAGTACGGCATCGTTATGCTGCTCTCCCTGAGATTGGATTTTATGAATCCTTGAACCTGAGCCAAATAGCGATATGGTGATAAGGATGCCTTACTCGTCTAATGGCCAAAATCAAGCATCTAAACTCAAACCATGTTGGGAACTAGAGTTTTCTCACGGGGAAAACTCTTAGTTCCCAACATAGACAAGGTATCAAATCCAAAATTCAACATTACTCATTATGGAGATCATCAATTTTCTTGCCTGGTTCAGCATTGTGGCGATCGCCCTGGGGGGAGGCGTCGGCGTTATGGTATGGGCATACCAAGGCTCTGGAAGTAAGGCAGTATTGTTCACTGATGCCGTGCTGATGTCTCCAGATTTGCGCAAGCAGGGAGCCGCTAGTATGTTTCACCAGGGGTATGATGCATTTCAGGTGGGCAAGTATCAGTCAGCCTTAGCATTGTTTACCGAGGTGATTGAGATGGTTCCCCAGTGCCCCGAAGCTTACCATAATAGAGGGCTGATTCTTGCCAATTTGCTAAAAGACAACCAGGCCGTTAAGGATTTGGCACAAGCCGCAGAACTATACGCTGAACGAGAAAACGGCACAGCGATCAGCATTATTCGCAGTCAGTTAGAGCAAATAAAGACTAGAGCATATTCTGATGATTAGCTACTGACTAGCCACTGATTAGCTACTGACTAGCCACTGACTAGCCACTGGGGTTGGCCACAGGGGTTGGCCAGAGACTTGATAAGTCTCGTCAACCTACACGACTTGGCAAGTTTCACGAAAAACTAGGGGGTTGGGCGTTATCAAAAACCAGGTTCTATCGGCTATGCCAGCGATCGCCTCACTCAACACTGTATTTCCTGAAATGAATCTGCTAGGGTTTTATTTTTATCGCAGATTCACACGTTAAACAAAGTCACCATTAAGCATGAGTGTTGCATCCCTTTACGGTCGAGATTTACTGAGCCTCGCTGATTTGAGCCGTTCGGAACTGGAGGCAGTGCTGGACCTGGCGATCGCCATGAAATCTGGTAACGTTACTCCCCAGTGCCGCAAAATTCTAGGGCTTCTCTTTTCAAAAGCATCAACCCGAACTCGGGTTAGCTTTTCAGCCGCAATTTTCCAACTGGGCGGCAGTGTGCTTGACCTCAATGCCAATGTGACACAGATCAAGCGGGGAGAGCCCATCAAAGACACAGCGCGGGTTCTAGATCGATATCTGGATGTCCTTGCCGTCCGCACCTATGACCAGACAGAGCTAAAAACGTTTGCCCACTATGCTTCTATTCCAGTCATCAATGCACTTACGGATTTGGAGCATCCTTGTCAAGTGCTAGCCGATTTGCAAACCGTTAAAGAAAATTTTGGAGCATTAGAGGGGTTAACCCTGGCCTATTTTGGGGATGGCAATAATATGGCGCACTCCCTGATGATTGGCTGTGCATTAGTAGGAATGAACTTTGTTGCTGCAACGCCAGCAGAGTACCAGCCTGATTCCGCTATGGTGGAGAAGGCAAAAGCCCTCGGGGGCGATCGCACTACGATTACCGTTATAGATGATCCCAACGCCGCCGCCAAGGGAGCACAGATTCTCTACACTGATGTATGGGCTAGTATGGGACAGGAAGACTCTGCTCCCAGTCGCGTGCCTGTGTTTCAGCCCTATCAAATCAACGAAGACCTGGTTGACCGTGCTGACGCAGAGGCGATTGTTCTCCACTGCCTGCCAGCCCACCGGAACGAGGAAATTACTGATGCCGTGATGGAGGGTAGCCAGTCTCGCATTTGGGATCAGGCTGAAAATCGGCTTCATGCCCAGAAAGCACTCCTTGCTTCAGTGTTAGGGGCTGAGTAAATCGTTAGCCCTCTCCTGCAGTATCTTTATTTTCTTGCAAGTCCTGAGGTGGATATCAGCTTCTTCCCTCCATCGGCACAGGACACGACTTGGCAAGTTTCACGCAAAAATAGGAGTTTGGGGCGCGCGGAGCACGCCCCAAACTCCTATTTTTGCGTTGTGAATTTGAGAACGTTGCCCAGTCGTAACAGGAATGGTACAAGAAATAGGGATGGCGATGGAGCTCGCCGAAACCGCCCAGCGTTTGGAGCATTGTCACAACGTATTTGGCTGATGGCTCCTGCTTTTCCGACTTGTAGCGGAAGGGTAGGGCTGCATCTGTACGGGCTGAAGCAAATCCGTCGCTACAAGTCACGTTGATTAACCCGATTCAACTGCAACGTGACGCTATGTTAGAGAGCATTATCTGGATTTTATTGATGGGCTTTTTCGTGGGGCAGATTGCTCGACGAATGAGAGTGCCTGCGCTGGTGGGCATGGTGTTGGTTGGCATTGTGCTTGGCCCCTATGGGGGCAATGTGATTGCGCCAGAGGTTTTGGAGACAGCAGATTCACTCCGGGTCATCGCCGTTATGGTGATTCTAATGAAGGCTGGACTGGGTCTTGATCGAGAAAAGCTGTCTCAGCAAGGGACGGTCGCGTTGCGATTAGGCTTTTTGCCTGCGGCTTGTGAAGCGATCGCCATTGCCCTTGCCTCCATGTGGCTGCTGGGGTTTGACGTTGCCACCGGGCTGCTCCTGGGCTGCGTCATTGGTGCAGAATCTCCCGCCGTCATTGTGCCGGGGATGTTGCGCCTGAAAAGTCTGGGATGGGGGGTGAAGAAAGGGATTCCGGATGCCATCTTAACTGGCAGTGCGCTGTCGGATGTGTTGCTGCTGCTGGTCTTTAGTTTACTGCTGGCGTTTCTGTCCCAAAGTGCGGCAGCAGGCATCACCTTGCTGGGAGGGGTAACCCTCAGTCCAGTGCAATTGCTGCCGTTTCAAATCATTTTGCAAATTGGGTTAGGGGTTCTGCTGGGCTGGTTGGCGGCTCGTCTCCTGGTCTCATTATTGGCCCAGCAAAACTGGACGCAAAATGTGGTGCAGAATGCCCTGGTTGCCGCAGGCTTTGCCCTCTTGCTGGTGGTCTTAGCGGAAGATTTTCCGGTATTTTCTGGCTATTTGGCCGTGATGGCGACGGGCTTTTTTTTGATTGAACTGGATGCTCCACTAGCAAGACGGCTACGGGGGGGCTTTGATAGTTTGTGGGTGATTGCCGAGATCATCCTCTTCGTGTTGCTGGGGGCGAGTATCCAACTCAATGTACTCGGCAACATCTTTCTCACTGGATTAGCCATCCTTGCAATGGGTACTTTGATTGGGCGATCGCTCGGCTGGTATCTCTCTACCTTGGGCAGTAACTGGACTTGGAAAGAGCGGCTGTTTTTGCTGCCCGGAAATTCTGCCAAGGCAACGGTGCAGGCGGCTATTGGTGCCATTCCCCTGGCCCAGGGCATTGAGGGGGGGGAAACTATTCTGGCTTTAGCAGCCCTCTCGATTTTGGTAACGGCCCCCCTGGGAGCCTGGGCCATCCCCACCTTTGCGCCCAAGCTACTCCAGCGGGGTGAGGTTGACCCCACCAAGGTTTCGGTGTCTCGACGGATTGTATTGTTAGCGGCGGTCGATACGTCTCCCCTGGCGGCACCTGTGCTGACCAAAGCAGCAGAGTTAGCCCGTCGCAGCGATGCTGAAGTGGTGGTGGTGCATGTCATTCAGATGGATGATCCTCAAGGGATAGAGCGACTTCGCCATGAGGCAAAACGAATCTTGGCGGATATTCGGTGTCGGTTTGTCACTGCTAACGGCTCGGTGCCAGAAGAAATTGTTCGCACGGCTCAGGACTATGGTGTCGCTGAAATTGTCATCGGCAAACGCGGTCATCGGCCTCTAGAGGAGGCATTGGTGGGTTCAGTGTCTCAAGCCGTACTAGAAAACAGCACCAGGCCCGTTGTGATTGTGGAAGCTGAGTTAGCATCACCCCCCGGTTCATTAACTTGACTTTTAACAAAATCGCACCAAATTTTCTGAAAGGCAGGCTGTGCCTGCCTTTCAGAAAATTTGGTGTTGAGATTACTCAAACCGTAAAACCCTCTCTTAGAGAGGGTTTTACGGTTTGAGTAAAGAAATTTGTTCAAACTCCAGTCATTAACAAACCATTTGAAAAAAACTGGAGAATTTCATCACGATCAAACAGCCTATGGCGCGAACCGTTAGGCATTGCTGAAGTCTTCCTATCTGTTACGGTTGCCAAGCAGGTGATTTTGTTTGCCATACTGGGTGAGTGATATTGTGTTCCTAAGTGATTTGTGAGTGGAGTTAACCCCCCGTGTTTTAACCTCCACTCATCTCCTTCAGCCCCACGACCCTTCAATTCCCTCAATAGTGATGCAGACCTATGGCATTTCCAGAGCAATATAGCAGCTTTGTCCGTGATGTTAAGACCCTGGTGCAGAAGCGGCCTATTGCAGCTTCGACAGTGTTCTCGGTAATGGCATTGGTGGCGATCGCCACAATCATTATCCCCACCCTACAGCGGTTTTTCGCATCAAACGATCCTGCATCACCAGACTCGACCGTTACACAAGACCTGTCCGATGGAGAAATCAATGCAGGGAACACTCCCCTGTCCAACGACGACATTCGCACTGGTGCTGACATTGATAGCTTAGAAGTGCTGCTCAACGAAATAGAGTTAGAACCTCCTGAAGCCACAGATGGTATGGATGATCTGGAGCGGAGCCGAGCCACTGAGCAGCGGCGTCCATCGACGGCATCGCTGAATCCGATTCGTGTTGCCAATGAGTCAACTGGACAGAGTCCTGGCAATGAAGCCACATCCATATACGATGACTTGTTTAGCCCCATTACTGTTCAAGCCCCCTCTGCAATTGAAGCCAATCTTCCTCCAATTACTCCGGGAACCGTCGCTACGGAAGACACGGCTAATGTCTCGACAGCCGCCCAGGCATCCCCATCGGCTGAATGGTGGGACGCAGATGCATCAGCATCCCCGTCAGATGCAAATTCTCTGAACACAACCCGTAATGATATGCAGGGAACCCGAACGGAATCTCCCATCCAATCACTGTCTGCACCTGTATCCCCACAGCAATCACCACAGTCACTATCCAATCCAGTTAGCTTGGACAGCGCACCCCCGATGCCACTACAGCCCGACACTAGCTCGTTGCAGCCTGCATTTAACACCGTGCCCTTTCAGACGTCACCCCTACCCGGTACGACGGGATATACGACCCCCGATGCGTTGCGATCGCCCTTTAATCCCTACACCCAGCCGCTTAACCCGTCTGCTGTTCCTGCCAGTCCGGGCGCTGTTGCGACCCCCAATCTTCCCGGTGCGTTGATGGTGCCGTTGAATGAAACGACCCTGGGACAGCCTGCGACTAATCTCGTCAGCCCGTCTGGAGTCAGCCCGTCCCCCTTCATCACACCCAGCCTTCCCACCGCCCAGCCTACTTATACCGTCCCACAAAACACCTTTACGATACCTCCGGCACCCTCGACAGTCCCCCCCCGCTTCACCGGAAGCGGCAGAGGAGGAGAGTTCAATACTTTCTCCAATCCCTAGTGGTTTGCTGGGGAGCATCCCACTTTTGCAAATTGATTAATTTTGTTTTGCTGGGTGGGCGGGCTGCGCCCGCCCACCCAGCAAAAATGGGATGCAACCGTCTGCTGGGCAAACGTTGAAGCGGTGCCTGGAATCCCTGCCGGGTGAGTGCTACGCTGCATCGCCGCGCCACTACACTTGCCCCACCATAATTGACGTTGACGAATCCACGTTCTCAATTTAGCCATGGCGATCGCCTGTCTTATTCCCAATAAAGAAGAATTGACACGACTTGGCAAGTTTCACGCAAAAATAGGAGTCTGGGGCGCGCCCCAAACTCCTATTTTTGCCTTGTGAATTTGAGAACTTTGCCAAGCCGTGAATTGAGGGACTGACAAAATTCTTCGAGAACCTACAAAATGAAGAGCGATTCCCATACACTGATAGCGGTGGTGTGGGAGGCACTGACGTCCTGCTACCCACGGGGCATCACAGAGAGGTCAACCGCTGATGTGGGAAAAGGTTCTTGAGCTTTTTCAAAAGTATGGACTTGCTGGCTTTTTCTTTGCGATCGCCATTCACTACTTTGTTCAATTCACAGAAACCAATGAAGGATTGTTGTCAGTCATTGCCTTCGCCCTCATCGGATCAGCCTGTACATTTTTCTCAGACCTTAGTAAGGCCATTCTCAAGCCTGTCACCGAAAAGCTGGGGGAGTCCATCTCAGACACATTGATTCGCTGGCTAGAACTTGGCTGGATCTCCATCAGTTCAAAGTTTCAGCGGGACTACTACAAAGCCCTGCAATTTACCTTTAGTGACTATCGCATCCAGGGATTCAACATCGGCAACCGCGTGCCAGATCTGGAGCAGATGTTTATCCCCCTGGGCGTTACCACGCCAGAGATTGAAGATATTGCAGCCGGGCTGATTCAGGCTGAAGAGGAGGGCGAGCGCTACACCATCTGGGATTTTTTGGTGGATGGCATTGAGCAGCCACTCCTTCGTCATCAAGCGTTGCTTGCGCCCCCAGGGTCAGGAAAAACCACCCTGCTGAAGCATTTGATTCTCGCATACGTTAAAAACACCCACCGCAGACATCATCGCAAAGCGCCAAAGCTGATTCCGTTTTTTATTGCTTTGAGAGACATTGATACCGTTGTCGCGCGATCGCGCCCCTCTCTCCCCCGACTGATAGAACGCCTCGACCTCATTAAGCGATGTCATCCGCCCGAAACGTGGATTGAGAATCGACTCAAACAGGGGCAGTGCCTCATCATGTTGGATGGGCTTGATGAAATCGCCGACATTGAGACACGGCAGCAGGTGAGTGAGTGGATGAACAACCAGATCACCCTTTATCGTGACAACTATTTCATCATCACATCCCGACCTCTGGGCTATCGCTCAGTGCGGCTGCAAGCCATTCGCCGGACGCTGAAGGTAGAGCCGTTTACCCTCGGTCAAATTGAGCAGTTTATCCATAGCTGGTATGTGCAGCATGAGTTGCTGCGTCGCCCCAAATCTGGCTCGTCTGCCAGCCGCATCTCTCGTCGTCAGGCAAAACGAACCGCCCACACCAAGGCAACAGACTTATTCGACCGCATCAAAGACAGCCCACCCCTGGCCGCAATGGCGCTCAATCCGCTGCTGTTGACCATGATGACCTCCGTTCACAATTACCGAGCAGTGCTGCCCGAAAATCGGGTAAGGCTGTATGCCGAAATTTACAAGGTGCTGATTGAGCAACGACAGATAGACCGTGATAACTACGATGAGGCGATCGCCCAACAGACCCAGGCACTGCTGCAAGCCCTCGCCCTCGCTATGATGGAGCACAACACTCAGGAATATCGCCTCAAGGACGATAATTTGTCTCTTAGCTCCACCATTGAACAGATTATTGGTTCTGACAAGTCGCTTGAGACATTTTTAGAACATACCGACAGCGCCCACGGATTGCTGGTCAAAAAGACGGAAGGCACCTACGAATTTTCCCATGAGAGCTTTCAAAGTTATCTAGCAGCCGTTCAGATGCAAGCGCTGGGTAAAGAATCAGAGTTACTGGAGCATGTCCCGGATATCTGGTGGTTTGACACCCTTTATCTCTATGCGGCGGCTCAAAGAGATGCCACTAAGATAGTGCAGGTTGCGCTCAATCACTCCACCGTAGAGTCGCTCAATTTGGCGTATACCCTAGACCAGGATGGCGTGTTTATTGAGCCAGAGATGGTGAACACCCTGCGCCAGAAAATCGATGAGGGGCTGCTGTCCGATGACCCAGAGATTTTCAAACTGGCGGCAGAGGTCAAACTTTCGAATCGCCTAAGACGACTGCTGCGGCTCAGCGACACAACTGAAATTGATCAGCATCATCTAAGCTGTGCTGAGTATCAGTTGTTTTTAGAGGAAAGTCAGACCCCTGCGTATCCTGAGCACTGGACGAGCGATCGCTTCCTGCCAGACCAGGCACAGCAGCCCGTGGTCGGCTTGCGTGCCGAGGATGCCCAGGCGTTTTGTGACTGGCTGACCCAGAAAAAAGCCAAGCCCGACTTGCGGTTTCGCTATCGGCTGCCGCGACTGGCGGAGGTCAGAGGGCACCCTAGCCAGGAAGCGGGAACCGGATGCTGGTGCGACGATCTGAAAGACCGACGAGTGGCGGGATTGCGACCAACCGATTGGCAGCGGTGGCAGAGTCAGCTAAGTGAACGGCTGAGGGAGTGTGTAGAGGGCGATCGCCCTTACCTACAGGCTCTGACCCAGACGCCAGATTTCATATTTTCCCTCGATTTAGAGTCTGATACCGGGGTGCAACTGGTATTTGACCCGTCGATGGACCTGACAGTGGCGCTGAGGCGGCTTCTGGCTCTGGATGTAAGCCGTGCCCTCGGTCTAGCCCGGGGTCGCCCCATTACCGCCCTACTGACCGATGATGATTTGAAAACAACCATTCAGACGTGCGATCGCACCCTGACCCGGCGAGAGACACGCTCGTTTAAGCGCGATAGGCTGCTCAACCGTAGGGCTCACTCCCGCGACTTTCAGCCTGTGAGAGGATATTTGCTCTTGATCGCTGAGCTTTGGCAAGCCCTCGCCGATGCCCATGCCAGTCTCGCCGAAGACCGACAACAGCAGCGCGTCCTCCGGTTTTTCCCAAGGGTGATTAGGCAGGTTTTAACGTATCCGCTCAACCGCATCCGCCGCGACTGCATCAATCACCGCAACCGCGTCATGAACCTCTATGCATTTTTTGCCCTGATCGAAACCCGCAAAGAGGGCCACATGGCTGCCTGGGAAGGCATTCGTATCGTCAAAGAAACCGTAAGCCGCCCATCCAAAATCTAAAATCCAACATCCAACATCCAACATCCAAAATCCAACATGGTCTTGCCCGTAAATTCTGTCTCCTCCCTCCACGAGTCTCGATTTGTGTTGACCTGCCGAGGGCGATCGCTCGATTGCCGTCCTGGCATTCCCCAGGGTGCCCAGGTGATGGGCATTCTGAATGTGACGCCGGACTCGTTTTCCGATGGCGGGCTATTTACTGGAGTTGATGCAGCCCTCCAGCACGCAGAGCAAATGTTCAATGAAGGGGCCAGCATCATCGATGTCGGGGGAGAATCGAGCCGTCCCAAGGGCAGCGTCTACGGAGCAGGAGCAGAAGCCGTTCCAGCCGATGAAGAGAAGCAGCGGGTCATTCCTGTAATTGAGGCGATCGCCCACCGTTTCCCTGATGCCTGGATCTCCATCGACACCTACAAACCAGAAGTTGCTAGGGCCGCCCTGGAAGCGGGAGCGCACATCGTGAACGACATCACGGGGCTGCGGGTGTTCCCCGACATGGCAGCCGTGACTGCAACATTTGAAGTTCCCCTCATTGTCATGCATTCCCTAGGGCATCCCGGTGCCATGCCCCACGAGCATCGCTATGACGATGTGGTGGCAGCAGTAGCCGATTCCCTGGAGCAGTCCATTGAGCGGGCGATCGCCGCTGGCACGACCCAGCTTGTCACCGATCCGGGCTTTGGCTTTGGCAAATCCATCCAGGAAAACCTTACCCTCATCGCCAAAATAGATACCTTTCTCAGCCTGGGCTATCCCATTCTCATTGGCGTATCTCGCAAAAGCACCATCGGAGCCATTGTGGGAACCCGTGACCATCCTGCTCCGGTACATGAACGCCTCTACGGCAGCTTGGGAGCAACAGCCACAGCAGTATTGAAAGGCGCAACCCTGGTACGAACCCATGACGTCCGTCCCACCGTAGAGATGCTTCGGGGATTAGCGGCAACAGCCTTCTAAAACGCCTCCCACCCCCACCATAGTTCTTGTCATTCGTCTCTGCCCCCTGCCCCCTGTCCCCTGCCTCCTGCCTCCTGCCCCCTGCCTCCTGCCCCCTGTCT
>CAYXJG010000184.1:0-10071 GCA_964465285.1 uncultured bacterium | reverse complement strand
GCGCGCGCCAAACCCCTATCTTTGCGTGAAACTTGCCAAGTCGTGCAGGACCACACTGGGCCACTTCGCACAGTTCACCCTATGTCGAAATAGTAAGGCTGATGGGATGTACCACTTCTAATACTTCCTGAGTATCAAAGCAATGGTAGACATAAATTGGCATGGATTGAACCTCCGTTATAGTCATCAAAACTTCCCTGGATTCGGAACACGAAACTGTTACCAAAAATATCCTCCCCAAGCCAGAATTGAGGCGAACACAATCGCAGCGATCGCCTGCCTCACCATCAACCCCAAGGCAAACTTGAAGGACTGTTCACGAGCGATCGTCAGTGCGGTCACGAGACAGGGCAATAGGACTCCAGCCAGATAAACACCCGTGAGAATTTGTACTGGGGACAACAGGCTGACCGTATTGGGTTCAGCAAACAGCAGCAGTCCATCTTTGCGAATGGATGCCAGAATGATCGGTAATGCCGCTTCCGGGGGTAGGCGAAACAGTCCCATTGCCGGATTAATCAGCCCACTCAACCCATTCAAAATGCCTAGCCAATCCAGTACCGAAGCAATCACGGTAATAACTAGAAAAATGGGAATGGCATTGGTAAAGAACTGGTTGAGGGTTCCCTTTGCCTCGCGCCAAATCGCTGACCATCGAGGAACTTCCAGAAACGCGCGATCCTCAATCATTAGACTGTTTTGGGGAGAACGAGCCGACTTGGGCGCAATCAAGCGTGTATAAATTAGTGTCGTGATCGTCAGGTAGATCAGGTAAGGAATTACCAGGTAAGGTAAGTTTGCTGCACTGAATACCCCTAGCGTCGCACCCAGTTGATAAGAACAGGCGGAACCAAAGGCGATCGCCGAGATGCATGTTTTGCGAGAACAACTGGAACAAGCGCGAGTGCTGATCACCGCTGGCACGTTGCAGCCAAACCCCATGATGACCCGGACTAAATCTCGCCCTGACAACCCAAACGGACGCAGTAAGGGATGCAAAGCAATGGTAATGCGTTCGACTAAGCCACTGGCTTTGTAAGCCCCCAGAAATAGAGCATAAAGAATGACCGTTGGCACGGCCCAGACAAATAGCAACGGCCCCATTGTGATCAAGCCATAGCGCCCAATCAAAATTTCCCTGGGCAGGGATGGTAAGCCAGAGAGCACTCCCACAGTCGGTTCGACCATTCCCTGTACGAGGGGATCAGCAATCGCAGCAAACGTATTGGCAAACCAGACCGCAAGAACGGCGGGTATGAGCAGTAGGGCGATCGCCAACAGCCAACCCAAACGGGGATGCTCCAATAGTGTTGGACGCGGTTCAATCCGCCATCCCAAGGGCATTGGCTGGGGTTGAGCCGAAAATGCAGTGGGTTGGGCGATCGCCGCCTGAATGTCCTGGCGTTGCGTTGCGGTTAAGTTCCGAGCATCAACCGGAATCAACGCGAGATGCGTGGCCTGTTGCCAGCGGTGAATAAGCTCCTGGCTAAACTCAGATGGCAGCACTTTATCCCAAAATGTCATCACCACAATCCCCTGTTTGCTGTCTACCAGGGGGAGTAAGTCTGCCAGATCCTCATCAGCATGGGTCGCTTTCACCACTAACACGATCGTGTCACCCTGCTGTAATTGCGCTAATGCAGATCGAGTGGTTGCCGTATCAGAACGGTACAGAATCCCAGGTGTGTCGATAAATGTTGTATCGTCTCTCGTATATCGCTCACAGGTAACTGTGGAACCACGAAAATTGCTGCTGTCGGGGGTGCGATGAGTCAAAGAGGCAATCAATTGCGATTTGCCAGTATTCTCTTTGCCAATGACCACGATCGTGCGTTGAGGAGAAGCGGTGGAGTAGAACATAGGGGAGAGGGGAGTCAGTTTAGCAGAGGCAGTCGTTGTCGCAGCAGGAAAGATCGTCCAGAAACATCCCGTCCTGTCGGTAACTATCCAGGGGTGTTATGTCCATGCCAAGGCGCTGGGCGATCGCATTAGCAACAACAGCAAACCGCTGGCGAAACTTATAAATAAAGCAGAAGATAAGATTGCCGTGACGCACTGAAGGCCCGACGAGAAACAATCCAGGAGTCAGGGTAGATTCATCCTCTTCCGTTAATCTGGCATAACCTTCAGGCCCGTTAAATAAATGGGCAATCTGTTTCAAACCACCTTCAAATCCTGTGCAGAGAATGGGTTGGGTGGGCGATATCCATTTGTTGTATTCGCTATAGACGGCATAGCCACCCGGAACGGTTTTCACTTCTTCGATCGCAGCATTGCCAATTAGATCTAGCCGCCCAGTCGAGTAACAAAACTCAATCCGCTGGAGTGTATAAGGAGATAAGGAGATACTGGGATCAGTGTCGGGATTTGCCCAAATGCCAGTGCGATCTAAAACTTTGACTCGTTTGCCTAACGCAACCAAGTTGGATGCCGCATCCATGCCACTTTCATAGCCACCGATGACAATAAATTCATCGCCTTCCAAATCAGTCCAGGATTGAACCTGAGAATTATGCAAACACAACTCCGCACCCGGAAAAGGCGTTAAGTTTGGATATTGAAATTCTCCAGCCGCCCAAATCAGAAATTGGGTCTTGAGAACACCATCAGGGACATGAACCCGAAAACCTTGGCGCTGGGGTAAGAGTTCAATCTGCTGGACTTCAACATCAGTCTGCACCGGAAGCTCGAAGTAATCAGCAACGGTTGCCAAATACTGAGCATATTGGTTGCCCGTCAGGTGCTCTCGCCGAAAGCCAATGGCAGGGGAGGTTTTGCGAGCGATCGCGTTCAAGTCAAGATGCCCAAAGCCATGACTGGGAAAAGATGGGGTGATAAAGTGCATCTCCCGAGGCCAGCGCCGAAAGGACTCGCCAATGTGGTGCCGCTCCAGAATGGCGAAGTTTTCCAACCCCAGATCTTTCAGGACAACACCCATGCCAATCCCTGCTGCACCGGCACCCACGACGAGGACATCAAATGCTTCCGGCTTCTCCATAAGGCTCAAAAATTATGAGAATGATAATCATTATCACAGTATAACGCAGAGAGTCAGAAGTGTTAGTGCTTTTCCTGACTCTTGGTTTGGAAAGAAGCTCAGCGATCTGTTCTGAAGGGCGATCGCCTGATTCCCGCACAGATGCATATGTTAAAATTAACGCCAAGCGATGGAGCAGAGACATTATGTCAAAGGTTTTCACCGGTCGGGTCGTGATTCCAGGCGACAAAATCAATGAGTACTTCGAAGCACTGCAACAGGCGGAAGCTGCCAGGGCACCGTTTCGTGAATCCTTGGAGCAGTTGAATCAGGAATTTGGTGAGTATTTAGCCACCAAATACGTTCCTAAAACGGTGCGGAAGCATACGGGTATTGTGGATTTGTTTATCCACTTTATCTGTGGTTACACCGATGTCGAGCAGCTTGAAGACATTACCAAAGGAATGGTGAACAGCCACTTTCGCAGTTGGTACAAGCGGAAGGTGATGGATTCGGCAACAGAAAGTGACTTACGGGTTGCACTGAGAAAGTTTTTTCAGTTTTTGGCTACCGAAAAAGCCATGACTTATCAAAAAGTACTAGATGCCTTGAAGTAGCCATCACGCAGCATCTGATTGACAAGCTTATTCAAGATTGCGAGACCCTTGCGGTATCTACAAAGCAGCACGCTCTGCCAAGAGTTGCACAAACGCTTGATGCATGGGGTCAGCAATTCCAGTTTGCAGCCCATTCAGCACCTCCGTCATCCTACCCTCCAATAAGGCTGGTACGTTCAGCCACAATCCGGGAAACACGCTACTGCGAATCATGCCATCGGCATCCGGTTCAATGACAACAAATTCCTCTGCTTGCAGCCGAAACCAACTGAAGCGATTCTCAAAGGTTGACCACACCAAATACTCCTGCACCCCATTGCGTCGATAGGCATTCTGCTTGGCTCCTAAATCAATCGCCGCACTGCTTGTGGCAATTTCCGCGACCAGTTCTGGTGCGCCTTCAATGTAGCCATCTTCGCTAATCGTCGAGCTACCGCCAACTTCAATTCGCAGCAGTGCATCCGGTTGCGGTTCATTGTCCATATCCAGCCGCGTGGTTGTGTTATCCGCAGCACTGACCCCAGGAGTTGCCGCCCAATAAGCTACTAACCAACCGACTAAGGCAGCGTGAGGTGTACCGTGAAAGACTCTAACGGGGGATGCCACGTAAACCACTCCTTCAATCAGTTCCGCTTTGAATTTTTCTGGAGTCGCTTCATAGCGACGCTCAAACTCAGCACGAGTGAGGCGATCGCCACTTTCCAGGGGGGGAGTTGGGATGGAACGAGCAGGCTGCTGCAACACCATAATCAAGGCTTAGAGCGTTAAGGAGATGGTATCTATTTTAGTCAACATAGCACCGAAATAATGCTCCAGTTTCAGTTCGCTCCAGAATGCCTACATCTTGACAAACAACTCGAAACCCCAAGTCATCATGCCCATCCTCCGCATCATCCGGCGCACGAAACGCTGACCGGCAATTCGCTGCAACATCATTCCAGGAACCGCCACGAATGACTCGTCGAGTTGAATCTCCATCCCAAATCCAAGCTGTACCATCGGTTGGAGCGCCATAATAGTTAACATGCCAATGATCTGCACACCATTCGTAAACATTGCCATGCATATCGTACAAACCAAACGCATTAGCAATCCCAAAGCTGCCAACGGGAGTTGTCTGCTTTCTAAGTTTTTGGATTTTACTGCTCCTAGCTTGACTGTTGTAATTTGCCACCGATCGATTGAGGACATCTCCAAAGTGAAATGGGGTAGGCGTTCCAGCACGACAAGCATATTCCCATTCTGCTTCGCTGGGCAATCGATAAGAGCGACCTGTTTTGACTGCTAGTCGTTCACAAAACTCGATCGCTTCAAACCAGGAGACTCGTTCAACTGGGCGATCAGCTCCCTGGTAGCAGGCGGGAATTGGCTCTAGTTCATCAGAAATTACAGGAAGATCAGCGATCGCTCTCCACTGAGCCTGGGTCACCAAAAACTTACCCATCCAAAAGGCGTTAACGGTCACCGGATGTTGAGGGATTTCATCTGGGGAATGCCCAATTTCCTCAGGATCCGCTCCCATCAAAAACGAGCCGCCTGGAATCCAGAGCAATTCCAGATTGACTCCAAGGGCCAGTTCTTCCGTGAAGCAGATTCCAGCATGGCGAGAAAAGTCACTGACTTGACCCAATCCGTCGAGATACACCGTCTCAAACTCAAAGGACATTACGCTTGCCACATCAGGACACTTCAATCACCACATTACTGATGTGGGTAATCAACGTCCGGTCATCTTGAGTGACCACTTTGACATACCCACTGGAAATGCAGTACTCCACTGATTTTGCCTCTATGACTTGTGGCGGAGTAACCAAAGTCACTTTGGCATTTTCGATGTAGTTCGTTGCATAGTGCTGAATCGTTGTCATCGTCTGAATCTCCTATTAGATGTTTAGACTCGTTTTACAAAGGACTCAACAGCAGGTCAATATCAGGATTGGTAACTATCGCCACGCTCGTAGAAATGGATAAGTATAATTCTTGGGTTCACCCGGTTCAGTTTCAAACTCAAAATTGATGATTTGCCAGCGAGGTTCTGCTAAAGAATCTGGACTGAATCCCACAGGCACTCCATAAAGCTGGTAAGTAGTTGAGCAAAATTATTTACACATTTTCCTAGGGGCACACCCCGTCGGGGTGTGCCCCTAGGAAACTTGTTTGTAATTAATTCTGCATAGGTACTTATCTAACAAAATAAAAAGACTTAAACCAGTCTGAATGGTTCGCTAAGCTGGGGGCAATAAGTTCCTGATAGCGGTGAGCAATGATGATCTGTGTCGCCCGGTAACCTTTTCGGTAAAGGCGATCGAGGGCTTCCGCAATTTCAAATCGCAAGCTGTCAGCATGAAGATGCTGTCGATGCCATTGATTCTCCCATTGCAGCCAACGTCGCCCCGACTGAACATGAATTAACTCATGGGTATTTGGATTGGTTTCAAATGCACCATGCTTCGGACAAGTATAGGTATCTGTCAGGAACAACGCTGGAATTGTTCGATGACACTGCGGACATTGAATTTCTGAACCGAAGATAGGATAGTTCTCAAGAATTTGAGTCATATCAAATGTCCGATTAAATATCGTGAAACAACGATTGCTCATCTATCGGTACCCGTAGACCAAACGAATAATTCGCCTTGTTGTCCGCCCGCTGCTAGGTATTTCCCCGACGAATGCCACGCCAGACAAGAAAACCCCTCTGCCGCACCTTCTAAGATTTGCACCGCTTCTACCGCCAACTGCCAGAGAATCAGCCACCCATCGTTTGATAAGGAGGCTAGCAGTCCTGTTTTAGGCTGAAATGCTATATCCAAAACTATTTCACTGTGCAAATCTAGCACCCAGCTTTGCCATCCCTCTTCTGGAATCAGCAACCACATTGCAATCACTTCGCGGGTTGCTGCCGCCAGCATCGGGGATGTGTCACTGTCAGGAATATCGGCCCAGGCAAGGGCACGGACTTTTCCTGGAAACCCGCGCATCAGAACAGGCAACTCTTCGGGGGCTGGAGACTCTGGGTTGGCATGGCGAAGCTTAGACCAGTTCAAAATGCTGATACTTTGGTCGTAGATAGCGCAGGCAAGGTAAGTTCCGTCGGTAGACCAGTTGAGGGTGATGGGGGTTGCGGTGAGTTCCCACTGATAAAGCGGTGCAGCACTCTGGAACGGATGCCAGATTTGGACGCTGGTTTTGAGGGCGATCGCCAGCACACCTCCGGCTGGAGACCACTGCACATCTTGGGGGCGCTCCGTTAGTTCAATTACCTGCTTGAATGTTGCCTGCTCTGCATCCCAAATGCGCAGAGTTTTGCCTTGAAGAAATGCGAGGTAGCTGTGAGTGGGATGCCAACTGAGCCGTTCAATCCAGGTGGAGCCACAATCTAAGGTGTGGGCAGGACAGTGGGACAAGTGCAACGGCAATTTCCATAGGGTAATGCTGCCTGCCTGCCCACCTGCGGCCAGCCAACGACCATCGGCGGAAAACGCGATCGCATCAATGGATTGTCCGGTAGAAACCTGGAGTAATTCTGGCATAAAATCCTGAATATACTGAATTTCTCCGCTTCCGGTGGCGGCAGCGAAGCGGTCATCGGTTGGCGACCAGGCGATCGCCGTCACATAGTCCGACAGTGTGAGCCGGAGTTGTTCGGTCAGCAATGGCTTAAGCTGCATTATCCTATCCCGGCTACGAATGATGCCACTCTGTTTTGCCACCCGGACGATCGACCACGGTGATGCCCGCTGCTTGCAATTCATTGCGGATGCGATCGCTCTCGGCATAGCGCTTCTCTTGCCGTGCGACCTGGCGCTGGTGCAGCAATGTTTCGACCCAAGCCATGTCTAGATCCGATGATGGAACCGTTGGCTGAGAGGCTTCCAACCCTAAGACGTGAGCGAGTTGTTTCAATGTTTGCCCTGCCATACCGAGATGTTGATCCGACAGAATCTGAATCCCTTGATGGGTTCGCAGGTTCACCTCGCGCTGAATCGACTTCGCCAATTCAAACAAGACGGCCAGGGCGGCGGCGGTGTTGAGGTCATCATCCATCGCAGATTGAAATCGTTTGACCGATTCAGCATCCAGAGCATCTACAGATAGCTCATGGAACGGCAATTCTGCGGTTAAGGCGACATTTAAGGTTTGCCAACCTTTCTCAGCGGCGGCGATCGCCTCTGGGGTAAAATCCAGAGGTTTGCGATAGTGAGCTTGTAAGGTAAATAAACGAACCGCCATCGGATGTACAGGTTGAGGATAGTCAGCCCATTGCCCATCTAACAAGGCTTGAATGGTGGTGAAATTGCCTAGGGATTTCGACATTTTCTCTCCCCCCACAGTCACCATGCCGTTGTGTAACCAGTGGCGGGCTAGCGGCTGCCCGGTTAGTGCTTCTGATTGAGCAATCTCGTTTTCATGATGGGGGAACACCAGATCGCCGCCGCCCCCATGAATATCAATGGTTTCACCCAGGCGCGAGCGAATCATGGCCGAACATTCAATATGCCATCCGGGTCGTCCTATGCCCCAAGGAGATTCCCAGGCGGGTTCGCCCGGTTTTGCCGATTTCCAGAGGGCAAAATCACAGGAGCTTCGCTTTTTCCGGTCTGGGTCATCAGGATCAACTCGCCCCCCTGCCCCCGCCTGCATTTGCTCAAGCTGCCGTCCAGAGAGCTTGCCATAGTCTGCAAACTGCCGCACGTCGTAGTAAACATCGCCGTCGATCGCATAGGCATAGCCTTTTTCTACGAGCCCCTGAATCAGTTGGTGAATGGCAGGAATGTGCGCTGTCACACGGGGATAGTCATCGGCATCCAGAATATTGAGGCGGCGGATATCGCGAAAATAAGCTGCAATGTAGCGATCGCTCACTGCCTGCATCGTTGTCCTTTCTGCGTTAGCGCGATTGAGAATCTTGTCGTCAATATCGGTGAAGTTCTGTACATAGCGCACTGCATACCCACGCCACTGCAAATAGCGTCGCAGCACATCCCAAGTCATGTACGAACGGGCATGACCTAAGTGGCAGTCGTCATACACCGTTACACCGCAGCAATAGATCACCACCCGATCTGGATTGATAGGCGTGAATGGCTCCTTACGACGGGTCAGGGTATTGTGCAGGATAAGTCCCATTACATTCGTGTCAACAGTTAAACAGCAATAAAGGAGTCATGCATGATTAATGAATAGGGTAAGCTTAAAGCAATATGAGAATAATAATGATTATCATTCTCATATTATCATAGAGGTTCAAAACATTCAGTCCTACGCCTTGGACGCTTAATTTGTTGGACTAGTATTGCTCTTATGAATCTCTTCTCTCAGTCTCGGCTCAAGCCTAATCTAGAGGCGTTACAACAGATCAAATCCTGGGTGTACGACCTCCTAAAACTTGATCCGGATATTGGCATCTCGGTTAGCCCGCTTCAGTGCAAAGAAGCGGACTGCCCACCGATTGAGACTGTCATTATTATTTTGAGCCAGCCCGCCCAGCAGTACAAAATCCACAAAGCGTTGGATGACATTGATCTGGGGGACTTACAGCGCTATGCGCTGAAGTTAAGCACGGTGGTGTGGGGTGCGGAGCGCCCCACACCACCATCTCTGTGCTGAATGTTATTGCACACCGCTATAATTCGCCTATTTCAACCGGAGTAAATCCCATGTCTCAGCACACTTTATTTGTCTGCACCTCCTGTTCCTTTGCCGCTGGTCAACGGGAACACCGGGGTCAGCGGGGTGGATATCACTTGTGGCAGAGTTTGCTGAAATGTCAACAACAAGAGCAGCTACCGCCGACTGTTAGGGTTCAACCCGTGGAGTGCCTCAGTGCTTGCAATCGGTTTTGCACAATTGCGATCGCCTCTCCCGAAAAGACGACTCTCATGTTTGGCGATTTACCCGCTCTCGACAGCTCGACTGCCATTGTTCAATTGGCGACTCAGTATGCGGCCAGCGGTGATGGGCTGATACCCCGTAGGAACCGTCCTTCCCTATTGCAGCAAGGAATCCTCGCTCGTATTCCGCCCGTACTGCCTCCTCAGCCGTGAGGAATGTGTTAAGCTAAATTTGCAGCTTGTTGAGAATTAATATCATCTAAGGGGTCGCCAGAGCACTGACTCGGATTGAATACCCTGGCAACACAATGCCGATACGCAGGCGAGATTCGGCTCGCTTTTAGGTTGTATGCATCAATTTGCTTCCACCCCCACCCTAGTGACTCAGCCCGTGATTCATCAATTCAAACGACGAGAGAGCATTCCCCTGCGGAAAAACACCCTCTGGCATTTCCAGGCCGGAGCCGCCCGCTTGCTGATCTCGGCTAGGGGTCAATTAGACTCCTCCTCTTTATTTTATGATGCTATGCCCATGGCCTCGTTACCCGTCTACTGTCGGCGGCTGCGAACCCGCCAGCCTACCAAGTGCGCACTGATGTAGCCTGCTCCGAAGCCATAGAGGGTCCACTCTTGCACTTTGGCA
>CAYXJG010000183.1:0-10075 GCA_964465285.1 uncultured bacterium | reverse complement strand
TTTCACCCCACACGACTTGGCAAGTTTCACACAAAGATAGGGGTTTGGCGCGCGCTCCGCGCGCCAAACCCCTATCTTTGTGTTGTGAATTTGAGAACTTTGCCAAGTCGTGACCCCATCCCATGGTCAATACATGCAGCCCTACGTCATCCGTCGAGCACCGTCCGCCTGGCAAACTACTGGGTGACAATCGCCTGAACGAGGGCGCAAAAGCCGTCTACTTCAGGATGCGGGGTGATGTAAGTAGGAAGATGCTGGAGGCGATCGCCGTAGTGTTGAATATTGGCGACACCGACAGAGCAGGGAAATGCCTCGGCATCAAACAGGCTTTCATCGTTGGGGCTGTCGCCCACTGTGATAACAGAAGACAGCGAAACAGATGGGAAATAGCGATTGAGGGCATGGCGCACGGCCTTTGCTTTGGTCTGTTCGAGGGGCTTAATGTGGCATTGGACAGTGCTGTAGGTAAAACTCCACCGTCTCGATTCCACCCACTGCTGAATGGCGGCTAATTCATCAGCGGCAATACCCTGGACGCTAAAAGTCCAGTCCGTCAGGCGAAAGCAATTGTCCGTCGCTTCTTTTAAGCTTGGGAAGCGCGCTTGGAGGGTTTGGAACGTTTGCTGAAGCGTGCTGCGGTGATGGGGAATATCGTCGAGATCTGCCAGGATGTGCTGCTCGCCGCCGGGGGTAAATAGGATGCCCCCGTTTTCAGCGATCGCCCCCCATATAGGCAAATAGTTCACCACACCCTGCACCCATCCTGCTGAGCGCCCTGTCACTATAATCACGGCAACGCCTGCTTGCTGGAGGCGCTCCAAGGCATCCAACAGCGCTGGCGAAAACCGTCCCTTATGGGTCAGCGTCCCGTCCATATCAGTCGCCACCACCTGAATGTCCGTCAATTTCTGAGGCAGTGGGGCTAATCGATTCATGGGGCTTCATCCTTTGCAACATTAATATCTTGGAGCAAGCAAAGTCTTTGGCTAGTATAAGTGAGCGATATGCCGAAATCCGAGTCGATTTCTGGCGTGCATTCTGAACGTGGAGTGGGCGTGTCTGCTCCAGCGCTCAGCTACAATCTCGAGTTACTCATCTCGGGTCACTATCGTCTAGCAAGGGTGTTATGAGACAACTCGCCCCAGATCAGCGTAACTATTTCTATCTGCTGGAAGCCGTTCGAGTCGGCATTCACAAGTCTATTCTGGCAGCACTTTACGAGGTGCATCTTTCGCCTGTGCTCCCCGATGGCGAATATGGGCTGGGCATTGCTCCAGCCAACCGGCTTCCCCTGTCCCAGCTAGACACCTTTCCCGAGCAGGTACAGTATGCAGCAAACACGATTCGCAGCCTAACGGAACAGCTCATTGAGCAGGGGTGGTCAGGAGAAAACTTTTGGAATGCCGTTGAGAACCGATATTCTGATCAGTTCCTTGAGCGGGTTGCTGAGGGCTATACCCCTGACACGGATGATGCCGTGTCGGGGCTGTTGGAATCCTCTGATTACCGTTCCCTCTATCGCGCCTACATGGAAGATATTCAGATTGATTTCGAGGGAACTGAGTTGCCCCAAAATCTGGCATTTCTGGATCGGGCGCTGCTGGACCTGGTGGAGCGGCTCCCCCGCTACTACCAGGGGATAGCCCACCAGCGGGAGGCGCTACTGGATAGCATTCGCATCTGGCGCAAAGCAAACACGCGGGAGGAAATTATTATCGGGTTACTGGGCGATCGCCAGTTTCCCAGCACCCAGGGCGATCTGGATCGCCTTGACCGTGGCCTGCTGAATTTTGTGCAAAATGTGTCCCCCAATTACGCAGGCTATCCCCATCAGCGGGAAAGCTTGCTGCGGCTGGCCCAGCTCTGGCGGCGGCTCAATACCCGTGAAGAGGCGATCGCTTCCCTGAGTGCAAGTTCGTCCCCGGAAACAAACTTGGACATCATCGACCCGGCTTTGGTGGCGCTAGTGCAGCGAATTCCCCAATACTATCGGGGTCTGGGGAGTCAGCGGACGGCATTGCTGGAAGGCTTTCGGCAATGGCGCAGGTTAGACTCTCGTAAAAGCGCCATCCTTGCCCTCGGCATTGAAACCGATATCTTCACAACTCCTCTCAGTCCTGACCGAGCACGGGCGATCGCCCAACAGATTGACCGAGAACTGGTCGCCTTTATGCGTCGAGTACCAGGAGCCTACCAGGAAACCCCAGAGCAGCGGGAAGCTCTGATTCGGCTTGCCCAGCTTTGGAGGCAGATGGATCGGCGGGAGGCAGTAATTCAATCCCTGCTGGATGATGTCAAGCAGATGGAGCAGGCACGCCCCTCTCCTCCTGCAGTGCTTCCCCCGCCGCCCAATCTCATGCGGCCTAGCCGTTGGACGCCCGACAACATTCAGCTTGCCGCAACCATTATTCCCAATGGAAACTTTACCTGGGCTGAGGCAACCCGTGGAGGCCAGCGCATGCCCTCTGACCAGGCAACCGTAAATGCCATCGTGCGCATTGCTCAGTTGGCTCAGCAGGCGCGCGATCGCATTGGACGCCCGTTTATTATCACCAGTTGGTACCGTCCACCAGACATCAACCGTCGTGTAGGAGGAGCAACCAACAGCCGCCATGTGGTGGGCGACGCCATTGACTACTACGTAGAAGGCATGACGGGCGATGAACTGTATCACATTCTCGACCCCTGGTGGCCTGGTGGTCTGGGGCGCTACGGTGGCAACCGTCGGCTCATCAGTCATCTAGATGCCCGGGGACATCGCGCCCGCTGGAGACACAGTTGATGTGGAGCAAGGGGTGTTTCGCCCCTCGCCCAAAACGATCAGACTTGCAATTTGCTCACGGAAAAACATAGGTCTCCGGTACGTCGTAGCTAACTGACGACGATTTGGCAAGTTTTACGCGAGAATTTTGAACCTAATTGGAGCAGAGCAGCTGATCCGTCCGGCAGATCTGTCTGAAAATTGAAGTAGATACACTTTTTTATGAAAAGCTCTTAATATGGCGTTAGCCAACTGGTTTGTGCAAAGACGCCATCATCAGGCGTGCTTGTACTCCCTTATGACAAGGTCTAATGCAGCGGAACAGTAGGCGGATTGAACGTTTACTGATTTCTAATTGATGCCTTGCCAGGTCATAAACTTAATGGTTGAGTTGTAGCCTGTGGCAATGTACGTTGAGTGGACAGAGTCTATGCAGAATAGTTTCTTTGACAGATCGTTAAACAAAAAGGCGATTAAGCGGCGGATTAGTCAACTAGAGAACGCAAAGGTAGGGTTTTACAGCATTGGACTGTATCCTGCTTCGATTGCCTATAACGCTGTCATGCAGGCGGGAAGCAAACATATGCTGCTCGCGCCCCGTCCCCAGCGTGAACTGATGGGTGCGTTTTCCGAAACTGCGATGGAGGGCATGGATCGGGATCACGTAGCTCAGATGCACCGCATGGCTCACCATAAAGAACGCAATAAGCTGGTACCTAACACCCTGGAATACCTCATTGTGAATTGCGACCTGGTGGTGCTGAGCGCCAACAGTAACTATATCGAGAGCGACCTGGCAGAAGCTATCGAAATTCGGGAGCGCCTGGGTCGCAACAATGTAGTATTTGCCTGCCTCGCAGGATCGTTTAGCCATGATGACTTGAAGAACGAGTCCTATGTGTTGTGCGAGAAATATCCGAATCTCGCCTTTTTCTCAGGGTTTCACCGCCACGGTGCCCTGCGTGATCCCGTAGACAGTTTCACAGCAAATTTCTGTCATCCCGATGCACTTACGGCTCTGATGGGTGCTTACTTGATGAACAAGATCTCCTTGAACATTCAGGTATCACCGGGCATTCACAATGTTGAAGCCCAATACATCAAAGCGGCCAAAAACATGGCGTCCATCTTTGCAGGGTTTGGCTATGAGTTCCACCGGGAAAATCCAGGGATTCTTCCAACGCTGCTGACCCTGCTGCTTGACCAGTGCCTCGACCAAGCGGCTACGGTATCAATGTCACGGCGCGATCGCCACTTCCTCTATACCCAGCAACCCATCGTCCTCACAGAGTTAGGCTATGGGGTTCCCCGTATTGAAGCCACCCTCAACCGGGGCGGCGATATGGAAAAAGTGCGTGACCATACCTTCACTCAGTTGACAGCCATTGTTGCTGATGTACGCGGCAGTATGATGCTGCCCCTCACCGGAAAGCCCACGCGAAACTTTCAAGCTGGACAAGCCCTGGCACGGCTGATGGAAAGCCTAGGGCGGTGTCCCGTGAGCATTGATGAGTTTGCAGAATGGTGTGAGAGCGCGGGGCTCAACCGAGGCAGCCTGGAAGGCTTGAAAGCCTTAAAGTACTGGCCGCAAATTGTCGAAAAATATAGTATCCAAATCCACGATGCATCCATGATTAACTTGCTCCATCGAGCGCTGTATGGCGATAGCTATGAAAAAGAGTTTGCCTTTGAGGTGATGACCCAGAGCCGGGAGTTGTCGAACTATTGCCAGGAATCGGTGCGGCCAACCCACAGCCGCAAGTATGCCGACGCCGTTAACAACCTGGACAAAGACGAAGCCCTAGAACTGCTTGCCAACGCTGTCATTGCCGACAACGCCCGAAAAGCGATTCACAATGGCAACGGTATTGAGGAAAGAACCATTCAGGAGCATGATCCTGCCTATATTCGAGTCATGCACAGCATTGAGAAGAGTGAACAGGCTCGGCTAAATGCTGTGACTCACCATGCGTTACCTCCAGCATCCGTAAGCCATAATGAGAGGGTGACTACAACGCCTTAACTCGTTCCATGTGGTGTTTAGCCGCACAGTCCATCCCTGAGCGGTCTGTTGAGCAAGTGATTGGTTGGAGGGAAGCATTTGAAACAGGAATCTCGGGTTCCTCTCAAACAATGTCCCCTTGAAAGCAACCTCATATCAGTTTTTTACGAAACTGAGCCAACCGAGGGCTTAAGCCCCTCGTTACTCGACGGTTTATTATGCCTTGCTGGGGCATGCTCATGTTGGGTTGGTATTACGTGCATCATGTGCCTGATGCCGCTATGCTCAATTTTGATTGCTTGATTGTTTAGGAGAGTGGTGTGGACTTGCCTCCCTTGTCAGCCCTTCGATTCTTTCGCAACTTGCAAGCAGGCAACCGTCAGTTTGCTGTCATCGGACTAGGGCGGTTTGGTCGTGCAGTGTGTACCACACTACACAATGTTGGCTATGAAGTGCTGGGAATCGATTTTGACGAATCTTTAGTCACTAGAGCGTTGACTGAGCGTCTCGTCTCTCATGCTCTCCAGCTCGATTCAACTAATCCAGTTGCGCTGCAAGAAGCTGGAGTTTATGACTTTGACACCGTCATTGTTGCCATTGGCAACTATATTCAAGAAAGTATCATCACCACCCTGAACGTTAAAGAGGCGGGAGTTGCCTATGTAGTGGCGAAGGCATCATCCGATGTGCATGGTAAGCTACTGAGAAAGGTTGGGGCTGACCAAATTGTGTTCCCTGAACATCAGATGGGCTGCTCCCTGGCGCGATCGCTCACTCGCCCTGAAATTTTTGACCGCTTTGAACTCGATCCAAACCACAGCATCGTTGAGCGGTCGGTGCCTGCGGCCTTTGATGGCAAAACCATTGCAGAGCTAGACTTGCGGAAGCACTATGGCCTCAATTTGCTTGCCGTGAGTGTTGATAAGGACTGCGATAAATTTGAAATCAACCCGAGTCCGGTCATGCGCCTGAGCAAGGGGGCGGTGATGGTGGTGTTAGGAACCAATCGCAGCATTGACCAATTGCCCAAGTAGAGGCTGGGGGGATTTTGGATTTTGGATTTTGAATTTTGGATTTTGGATTTTGCGTTATATCAGCGTCTGCGGATGCGCTGTTTGACCCGATCTACGAGCAGGGTGACTTCGGGGAGGTTGAGTTGGGTGGCGATCGCCCCAAACACCCCCAGTCCTACCAGTCCCGCCAGAGCGATATTCACCAGTTGAATCAAGAAGCCTTCGGTTCCCAGCACGGACTCGATGCCCAGCCGTGTGCTATAGCAGGCAATTCCGGCGATCGCACTGCCGCCGATCAGCAGCAGTACGGGTTTTGCCCAGGTGTCCCAGGGGAGTCCCTGGAGCTTGCGGTCGAGGCACCAGAGGAGCACCACCATGGAAATCAGGTTGACTCCAACGGTGGCGAGGACAATGCCGGGGACGCCAAAGAACCGGATTAGAACGAAGTCCAGAAGGGCATTCAGGAAGATATTCACCATGCTGATTTTGAAGGGGGTGTCAGCATCCCCCAGGCCATAGAAGACTCGCACCAGCACGTCGCGCCCCAGGTACACAAACATGCCGATGCCGTAGGCCATCAGCACTGATGACACGAGTACCGATGCTTCTTCGTCAAAGGCAAAGCGTTCGTACACTACTCGCACAATGGGAAACGCCAGCGCCACCATGAGGGCACCGAGGGGCAGCATGGTAAGGGCGGTGAGGAAGAGGCTCTGACGGATGCGGTCTTTCAGCTCCGGCCAGTCTGTCGGGTCGGCAAGGCGGGCGAAAACGGGGAGCAGCGGCACGAGAATGACGCTGGAGAGAATGCCTAGGGGGGTTTGCACCAGCAAGTTGGCGTAGTTCAGCGCTGCTGCCGCTTGGGGGATGCTGGAGGCGAAGAATAGGTCGGTGTACACATTAATTTGCATCATGCCGGAGGAGAAGGTGGCTGGTCCCATGACCTTGAGTACATCCCGGACGCCGGATTCGTTGATGTCGAACCGCAGCCGCAGCCGTCCCAGGCCAGATCGCCACTGGGCAGGAATCTGCACTAGCCATTGCAGGACAGCGCCACCCAGGGTACTGGCTGCCAGCACGATGCCCCCGGTCATGGCGTAGCGTGGATCGGTGATGTTGTCCCCCAGCACCAGCACTAGGATGCCCAAACCCACCAGTACCGTACTGCTAGACAGGAGGGGACTGACGGAGGGCAGCCAGTACTGATCAGCAGAGTTGAGGGTGCCGAAGCCGATGCCAATGAGTCCCGCAAACATCGCCATGGGAGCCATAACTCGGAGCTGCTGAACGGCGATCGCCCGTGTCTCTGGCGGCAATCCCGGTGCAATCAGGTGAATCAGGGGATCGGCAAAGAGGAAAATCAGAACAGACACCAGCAGCAGCGCCCCACCGATGAGGGTGGTGATGGTTTCCACCAGTGCCGCTGCGTCTTTGCGATCGCGCTTTGACAGCACACTCACCATCGCACTGTGAAATGGCCCGTTGATGCCCCCCAGAAGAATCAGCAGAAACCCCGGAATCACATAGGCATAGCTAAAGGCATCCACCGCTGGCCCCACCCCAAAAGCAGCGGCGATCGCCTGCTGGCGCACCAGACCGAAGATTTTGCTGATGAGAGTGGCGATCGCCACAATGCCAGCGATATTGACCAGGGAACGGGACGGTTTTGGGGTATCAGACACGCGCTCAAACCCAGAGGATGAACCTCAGGGAGAAAAAGGTTACTCCAGCCTCTCACTTTACCGCAGATCCACCGTTGCCGAAGGTAGCAGTCTGTCACACCAACAATTCTCATGATGGAAATTTAAGGGGCCAAAAAGGTTGCCTGAGGCGACCTTTTTGGCCCCCTTAATACCAATTTTTCACGACTTGGCAGGTTTCACGCAAAAATAGGGGTTTGGCATTGTGAATTTGAGAACTTTGCCAAGTCATGAATTTTTGAAAGTAGAACTACAGATAGCTAACCTGTAGCCTATGCCAACTATAGGTTTGCCAATCCAAAATCGAAAATCCAAAATCGAGAATTGGTATAAATTTGTATAAGTGAGCGCCCATAGGTCACAAAGTTTCTCAAAATGAGAAGTGAATTTGTCACCCAATCCTCACTCTGCAAGAGTGCATGGCAATGCGCCCTGACCGTGTGTGTCCCTATCGTGATTATGTATGCCCCTACTGATATAAGCCCTTAGGGATCTGCGGCTAAAAAAGATACTGGCAGAAAAGACCAGCGGGCTGCGCCCGCTGGTCTTTTCTGGGTACTTTATTTTCTTGCAAGTCCCTTATCAGGGCATTTCTACTGACGCCCCATCACCTGAACCAGCCATAGAGAAGCACAAATACCGATAAAGTGAGCCAGAGCAATATTGGTGTTCGCCTGCACCACCCAAATATCTAAAGGCTGAATGGCCTGGGTGATACTCTCAAAGAAAGCCGCATTCCCCTGAGGCTGAGATAGAGCCTTAGCGACTAAGGCTCCAATCAGCGCTTCGCCGCCTAAAAGGGTGAGCAACATGCCGCCGAGATTGATGAAAAGGCCGAAGCGCAGTGCCTGAATCACGTCACCGGGTTTAGGGCGATCGCGCCCATCGGCGATTCTCAGCTTACGAGACAGGCGCGTATAGCGAAATGCCCAGTACGCTCCCAGGTACAACCCAATGAGACCCAAGACCGCAAAGAACAGTCCTGCACCCGCACCAGGGTTGTCACGGGCAGCCTGTTGAGTCGAATTTTGCAGACTAATAATTGCTGATGCAAAGCCTAGAACAAGGGTTGAAACAATCGCCAGGATGCTTTGAGACCAGAAGCTAATCCACCCATAAATGCGAAAGGCACCAACGATGCGGCGGAGGGCTGGAGGCAATAGATTAGAGTCTCGATCAAGCATAGAAACCGCAGCTTCCTGAAGAGAAAGGTTCAGAGTTAGGACAACTCCTAGCTTATATTGTTTCAATCATTTCTGAGGGGCTTTGCCTAAGGATTGAGCATGAATGAAAGACAACCTGCTACGGAACATTCATGAGTGTCCAAGCGCCTCATAGCACTGGCATACACAACTTGGCAAGTTTCACACAAAAATTAGGAGTTTGGGGCGCGCTGAGCGCGCCCCAAACTCCTATCTTTGCGTTGTGAATTTGAGAACTTTGCCAGGTCGTGTAATCCTTAATCCTAATCAGGTGAGCACGATTAATCGTAAAACTTGTAAAACCCTGCGTCGCCTGCTCAGCAGACAGCGCAGGGTTTTACATCTGGTTTTTAATTGTGCCAAGCTACTGACTGACGCCACCAACCAGGTGTCTTAGCCAGGATTTGCCATAGTAGAAAAGCAACTTCCCAAAAGGCGACAGCCTGGTATGCTCATCTTCCTTTCCTTCATCATTCTGGTTGTTCTCACCGCCCGCCTATCAGACACTTACTCAGACACGTGCTCTGATCCTGCGCGGCCGCTCCCCTTACGGTGGGGCAATTCCTATCGTCAAAAGCCTGGATCAGATTGGGTGTTAGACGGCGTCGGCTTATTGATTCAGGGGGTGGCCATCCCGGTATTGCAAGTAACCGTAATGGGTTACCTCTGGGCATGGGCGCTGCCTACCTGGGAAAGTACGCTGACTCTCCCCTGGGCCGTGCAAGGTGCGATCAGTTTCGTCGGAGTGGATTATCTGTATTACTGGAATCACCGACTGCTGCATAGCCAATGGCTTTGGCCCCTTCACCAGGTTCACCACACCGTCACTGAAATGGATGTGTTAGGCACATCACGGAACACAGTTTGGAGCAGTTTTTTTATCGTCTATCTGTGGGTGCATGGGTTGATGCTATATCTCCTCGACCATCCCAGCAGTTATCTGCTCGGCATAAGTCTGACCGCTGCCCTGGATCTGTGGCGGCATAGCCGTTTCTCACCTCCCCCTCAGCACTGGCTCTGTTCCTGGCTTTCCCCCTGGCTGATTTTGCCAAGAGATCATGCTCAGCACCACAGCACTTTTCATCAGAACTGTAATTTTGGAGCAAATTTCAGCCTGTGGGATAAAATTCACGGAACCGCTGAACAGACCACTGCGCACCATGAAAAGCTGGGTATTCCAGTTCATTTATCGATTATGCAGCAGCTCATCGCACCCTTCTCACGCCATCCTGCAAACTGAGCAGCGATACAACTTAGCAATTTCCCCAACATTGCGACGATGAATCCAGAGATTACTTGACTTTTAACAAAATCGCACCAAATTTTCTGAAAGGCAGGCTGTGCCTGCCTTTCAGAAAATTTGGTGCTGAGATTACTCAAACCGTGAAACCCTCTCT
>CAYXJG010000182.1:0-10096 GCA_964465285.1 uncultured bacterium | reverse complement strand
GGCGCGCGCTCCGCGCGCCAAACCCCTATCTTTGTGTGAAACTTGCCAAGTCGTGCGTTAGAGCTATTTGCTATGTAGTTGCTATACAGACTCAGCCGTGGGTGACAGAATAATGTGGCGCTGACGGTCGATGGAGAGCCAGCCTTCATCTTTAAGCTGATTTAGCAGGCGCGTTACGGTGACGCGGGTCGTGCCGATGGCGTTGGCAAGCTGCTGGTGGGTCAGGCGAACGCCCAGTCGCGTCCCATTGGCATCGGGATGACCGACCTCTTGCTTAAGCAAAAGAAGCAGGTGACGTAGACGTTCTTCTACTCGGCGATAGCCTACCATGGCTAGGATAGCTTCGGTCTGCCGGAGGCGGCGTCCCATGTGCCTGAAAATGCTTTGAGCAAGCATCGGTGAGCCTTCAATTTCGGCGAGGGTCAAACGCATGAGATCTACATTAGTCAGCGCACTCGCTTGGTAGGGGCGGATAGATGTGAGGGGCAACCCAAAAGGCATTGAAGGACAGGCAAGGCCAAGTAGCGCTTCATCACCTGTGGCATAAAGCGTTCCCAATTGAACTACGCCTCGGCATACAACCCAAATTTCCTGAGGTTCCATTTGAATCGGTTGTCCGCTGATGTAAGGCCGCAGGTTACGCCCCTTGTAAAGATTTTCCAGTATTTGCCGCAGGTCAGATTGAGGGGCTACCTCGGAAACAAAGGAGTGAACCATAATATTGTGCCTTCTATTTTCCCTTCTGAAGTCTAACGAACGTATCTAAAGGATCCGTAAAGTTCTGATTCAGAGAAGGTTAAGGAGGCAACAAATACTGAATGTGCTTCAGAACATTCAAACTTCGCGCAAAAATGCACTATCTGTAATTTGTCTAGACACTGTACCAATGTGCTCACAGGACTGATGTCAGTCAGAACACAATGAGGGTTGGACACTTATTCTGTCTTTAAGTAGGGACACGACTTGGCAAAGTTCTCAAATTCACAATGCAAGAATAAGGGTTTGGGGCGCGCGGAGCGCGCCCCAAACCCCTATCTTTGTGTGAAACTTGCCAAGTCGTGTAGGTAGGCACAATTCATGATAAAACTCGTAAAATCCTGGGCCGCCCGCGCAGCGGTCAGCCCAGGATTTTACATCTGGTTTTTAATTGTGCCAAGCTACTTTAGCGTGTTTACGGCTAAAGCTGAAAGGCTCAGCGTTTCAGGCATCGGATAGCCTCTAGCATTCCCCTGGCTTTGTTGAGGGTTTCTTCATATTCTTTTTCAGGCTGCGAATCTGAGACGATTCCAGCACCTGCTTGAACGCTGACCTGATGGGAATCATCTGGTTGCTGGCGAGAGACCATTGTGCGAATGGCGATCGCCGTATTCAACTGCCCTTCAAAGTCATAGTAGCCATAGGCTCCTGAGTAGGGGCCGCGTCGACAGGGTTCGAGTTCATGGATAATTTCCATCGCCCGAATTTTGGGTGCGCCGCTAACGGTTCCTGCCGGGAAGCTGGCTTGCAGCAGGTCCCATGCGGTTTTCCCAGGAGCCAGCGTGCCAATGACATTGCTGACGATGTGCATGACGTGGGAGTAGTATTCCACCGTCATCAACTCGTCCACGTGGACGGCCCCTCGTTCACAGACACGACCCAGGTCATTGCGCCCCAAATCGACCAACATGACGTGCTCTGCCACTTCTTTCGGATCAGCTAGCAAATCAGCAGCAAGGTCTTTGTCTTCTTGGGCGGTTTTCCCTCGTCGTCGGGTTCCGGCAATGGGGCGGAGGGTAGCGGTGAGCTGGAATTGATCAGATTGAGGGAACGACTCCGCAGGATGTTCGGCTTTGACCATCACCTCAGGACTTGAGCCAATAATTTGCCAGTCTTGAAAGTGAAAATATGCCATGTAGGGGGACGGGTTAATCAGACGCAGGGATCGATACAGGGCAAAGGGGTCACCGTTGTAGGGTGTGGAGAGCCGCTGGGAAAGGACAACCTGAAAAATGTCCCCAGCTTTGATGTAGTCCTTGGCCCGCTCGACACTTTTGCAGTAATGCTCTTGGGTGGTGTTGCTGGTGTAGGCCAACTGGGGGCGATCGCTCGCACTAGGGGGCACCCACTCCAATACCGTATCGCTGCCAGACAAGGGAAGCTGGAGTTTTTGCACCATCTGCTCGACCTTCTTGCAGGCTGCACCGTAGGCATGCTTTACATCCGTCGCGGAGTCACGCAGATCGGCAAAGGCGATCGCCCAAATCTTGCGCTTCACCTGGTCGAAGATGAGTAGGTGGTCGATCTGCATCCAGATGCCATCGGGCAGGTCATCGGAATTCCGCTCGTAAATAGGAACACGGGGTTCTATCCACTGAATCAGCTCATAGCCCCAAAACCCAAACAGGCCGCCAATGCCGGGCGGCAATTCGGGCAGTTTCACAGGATGATAAGAACTGAGGCAGTCTGACAGCACATCAAAAGGATTGCCCTGGAAAACGTGGCGATCGCCGTTACGAAAGGTCTGGGTCGTTTCACCGCCACGGGTTTCCAGTACCCAGATGGGGTCACAGCCCAGCAAGCTATACCGCGCCAGATTTTCACCACCCTCTACAGACTCCAACAGAAAGCTGTAGGGCTGGCCTGCACAGACTTTGTACCAGGCTGAGACTGGGGTTTCCAGATCGGCTACCCACTCCTGGTAAACCGGAACAAAATTGCCCTGCTGGGCAAGGCTGGAAAATTCCTCAAATCCTGGTAAAACCATAGCGTACTGCTGTGAATGGGGATAGGCGCAAATTGTACCGCAGGATTAGCGAGAAATGGAAGCTTGCCGATACGTCAGTCTTGATGGTGAATCAGTATAGCGATGCACAAGTTGATTAAGCCCATATGAGCGGCGCGCCGCCCCTCACATGGGCTGTACTTAATGCGCTTGCAAAGCGCCATACATGAAGAAATCTGAACAATGGCAACGGGAATCAGATGGGTTGACTATGGTGAAACCAACACCCCTGGATTTTATCGAGGGTATGCATCATGCATCAGATCCTTTTCTCGCCCGATCTGACTTGGCTGATCAGTTGGAACCTGTGCGAGTTGTTCCAGCGGATAGTTCAATGGAGGAGCTATCAAAAATCTGGTCGGTGTTTTGTCAGACAACCTATGTTCTCTCTCTGGCCTATAAGGCAACGGTAATCCTGATTGAGGGTGAAGAGGTAGGCGAGCCGTCCCTTCTCATCCGGGAGCGAAAAACAAGCGTTGTTCCTCTCTGAGAGTGACAATGGCTATCGCAAGACGCTGATCCTCCTCGGTATAGCGCAATCGTTAACGCTTGACTTTTAACAAAATCGCACCAAATTTTCTGAAAGGCAGGCTGTGCCTGTCTTTCGGAAAATTTGGTGTTGAGATTACTCAAACCGTGAAACCTTCTCTTAGAGAGGGTTTCACGGTTTGAGTAAAGAAATTTGTTCAAACTCCAGTTAATGGGGATGCGCGACCGAGGGGTACGATTGAGCATGGGTGACTGCATGTGGAGAGAGGAATGACTGTAAACCAGCCCATTATTCAAGTTGATGCGTTTACCGATTGCCCGTTCCAAGGAAATCCGGCTGCGGTCTGCGTGCTGTCCGCTCCCCAGTCAGAGGAGTGGATGCAGCAGGTCGCTCGGGAGATGAATCTCTCCGAGACGGCTTTCCTGGTGCCGCAGGAAGATGGGTTTAACTTGCGGTGGTTTACCCCTGCCACCGAGGTTGGCTTATGTGGTCACGCAACGCTTGCCAGTGCCCATGTGCTCTGGAGCGATGGGCATTTGAGTCCAAACTATGATGCTACGTTCATCACCCGCAGCGGCATCCTGGCTGCCCACAAAGCAGGCGAGTGGATTGAGCTGGACTTTCCTGTGTCTGCTCTACAAAAAGTTGAGGCTCCCCTAGAAGTGAGCCATGCGCTTCAAACCTCTGGGAAGGGGACTTACTTAGATCCTGCTAACCAGTATTTGCTGATGGAGGTTGATTCAGTGGAACAAATCGCCAACCTGACGCCCAACTTTCCCATGCTGAAGGCCGCCTCCTTCCATGGAATTATTGTGACCAGCCGTTCGGATGATGATGCCTACGATTTTGTGTCTCGCTTCTTTGCCCCTGCTATGGGCATTGATGAAGATCCGGTGACGGGGTCTGCCCACTGCTGCCTTGCCCCGTTTTGGCGCGATCGCCTCGGCAAGGATGAGATGGTAGCCTATCAGGCATCTCACCGGGGCGGAGTTGTGCGGATGGCCTATGAGGGGGGCGATCGCCTCATCATTGCAGGCCAGGCCGTGACCGTTATGCGCGGCGAGCTGGTCTGACGATTCCTACTGACGATTCCTAACTTACAGGTGTCGGACGAGGCGGGGCGAAGGCTGCCTTGGGATAGGGGATACGCTTATGGTTGTACTGCTGCCAGACACGGACAAAAATATCGGCAATGCGAGTCATGTCTTGACGGGTTAAGCCAGAGTCTATCAACTGGTTGTCCTGCCAGCGTGCCCGCAAAATGCGGTTGACCATTGCCAGGGCTTCTTCTGGTGTGGCATCTTTGAGCGATCGCAAGGCCGCCTCACAGGAGTCAGCCAACATCACAATCCCGGTTTCCCTCGACTGGGGAATAGGGCCAATGTATCGGAAATCTTTCTCCTGCATCACAATAGATGGGTCTTCTTTTGCCCGCTGTTGTGCCTGGTAGTAGAAATAGGTGATCAACATCGTGCCCTGGTGTTCAGGGATAAAAGCCTGGATGGCTCCCGGTAGCCGACACTTGCGTGCCATTATCAACCCTTCTGTTACGTGTTTTTTGATAATCGTGGCGCTGATCCAGGGGTCATTAATGGCATCATGCTTATTTGCGCCCCCCATCTGGTTCTCAATGAACCCTTCAGGGTCATGCATTTTGCCAATGTCGTGATAAAGGGTTCCTGCTCTCACCAGTTCTACGTTGCAGCCCAGTTCGCGGGCTGTGGCCTCTGCCAGACTCGCCACAAAGAGCGTGTGCTGGAACGTCCCGGGTGCTTCCGATGCCAGACGCTTTAGCAAGGGGCGGTTTGGGTTCGACAACTCTACCAGTCGAATGGGTGTGACCAAGTCGAACAGATGCTCCAGATAGGGGCTGACACCCAGTGCAACAACGCTCCACGCGACACCCATGAGGCCCTGTACCAGGGACGCCATCAGCATGGTGTACCAAACCGGGCTAGTTGCCGTGCTGAGAATCAAGCTGATAATGAGATAAACAATGCCCTGGGTGATGCCTACAACGCCGCCCAAGAGTGCCAACTCCTCGCGCGATCGCAGCCGCCCCGCCATAATCGTGCCTACATAACTTCCGGCAACGCTGGCGATGAGCGTACTCCACCCCACATTCATGCCAATGGGAAGGGCAATGCCCAAGAGACTGACCACCGTTAAACCCAGAGCAGAACCATAGAAACTGCTAATGAGCAACCCAACCGCTGGTAGGTTCGTAGCGGGGAGGCCGATGACAATAAGCAGTGGAGTACTCAGGCACATCAGCAGAATGAGCGCATGATCACGGCGACGCAGATTGAGGCGAAACCACCGCTCAACAAAGACAAATATCAGCACGGAACCGCCAATAAAGCACGCAAAACCAAACAAGCCTAACCAGTTAATTCCCCGTCGGCTGAGCCCAAATTCATCCAACAGCACAAACTGCTCCTGGGTGATGGTTTCTCCAGCCTCGACAATGACTTCTCCCCGCCGAATATCAACGATTTGCGTCTCAACGGCCTGGGCTGCTTGTTCTGCAAATAGGTGAGTTTCTTCTTCATCAATGACCAGATTGGGCTTGATGACATCCATCAAAATATTGACAGCTAATGGCACTGCTTCTAAAGGGACATGAGGCTCACTCTGATACCGAGCGGATTGCTTGATTAATGTGTCAGGTAAGCCCGGAGCAATCCCCTGGATGAGCATTCCTTCGAGGGCTTGACGAACGCCCGTCTTCGTTTCTTCCCAACTTTCATCAGACAGGTTAAGCAAATCAGCACTTAATATACTGTTGGGTTTGGCGATCGCCGATGTATTCAAACTTAGTTGGGCTACTTCATACCGCTGCCGTGCCCGAATAATCAATTGCTTGAGGGCAGAAAAATCATCAGCCGACACATTGCGCCGATAGGCTTTTAGTTCAATAACGGCAAGCTGTTGGGACGACTGCCCCGCTTCTCCTGATGGCGAGGCTGAAGCCTCGCTTGTTTCTGGTTTCAGCTCGGACTGACTCGGCAGAGTTTGGCGACCTTCAACGATATTGATGGTTTCTCGCCATTCCTCATCACTAATGCTCCGGAGATAGCGCTGGGTCGCCGTGGAAAGAATCGACGTTTCTACAAAAGGAAACGCCCCGGCACGGGCACGAACCTGGTCGGCATCATCTAGCAAACGCTGCAAGGACTGGTAAACCCGCTGATTGACTGTCGAATCGACCATCAAAATTGGAATGGCTCCACGGCTCGCCGCTTCACGCATTTCCTCTGTCGTTTTCTTGTCTTCCACAGAAGCCGACCGAGGGGCACGCAGCGTCACTGGGGAAACAGTATCAACATCAAGTTTGGGTTCGTTATAAAGGCGATAGCCAATAGCACTCGTCAGGGATGCAACAGCAACCAAAAAGACTAGAGGAGATGAACGTTTGTATTTGCTGACCCTCCGACGAGTTGGATCAGGCCGGGTGAAAATTTTTGAGCCAGGGCTAATTAACCCCGATTTCACCGACGACCGAAGTTCTGTAAACCGTCGCCACGGCTGAGTCGTTGGAACTTTTACAGCGTGGGGGCGTCTTTCCTCACCAGGAACAGAATACTGAGATGAAGAACACTGGGATGATGGCATCTTGGATGAATCCACTGTGGAGTCCACAACGGGAGGTTTTCGCCATCGTTCTAAATTCTGCATCAAAGAGCGAAATGATTTCATCGCGCCACCAGATCCCTTAGGCTGCTAACCCACAGTATGTTAGTTCACTAAAAAACTACGCACCACATCTAAATTCGCGCTCGTCTCAGCTCGGAATCAAGCTTAGAACATCTATACGTTAGAGCGTTTTTGTGACTTGAAGGCAATGAGAGCATTATGGCAGGAGAGCTTCAATAATAGCTTGAAAATATAAGTACCTGTATCAAACACCTATAGTGAGCCTATTTAATTTCCAAAGGTGGGGGCGGGCGCAGCCCGCTCCCAGCTTGAGAAATATTTTCAGGAATTGAATAAGGTTCCTATGTATCGTTACTGTTGTCCATCCGCTGCAGAAGGGCTATTTCCCAAGACCATACCCGATCGGAGAGTGTCCCCAAAGAAAAATCTTTATATTTGATATTAATTCTGTATAGGTACGGATGGACTTGTGCTACGGATTGCAGGGCTGAGCTAGGAGGCTGAGTAGTTACATGAGAATTAATGATGTGCACATCTAGATTTGCACATCTATTGGCTAGCACAGTTGACCAGCGCAGCCAGCATTACTAACCTGTTTCAATCAACCTGATTCCAATCAACCTGATGCTTATTCGATTCCTTGGACTGTCAGATCATGTTTTATAGTATAGCCAAGGCAAGTTTATGATAAATAGGCTTAATTACCGAATCTCCGGATGATATCAGGAGCCGCTATTGAACATGCCAATTCAGCCATTTCGTTTTGGCTCAACGAAGTAATACGCATCCTATCAAATCCTGACCAAATCGCCCAAAGCTTCCATCCCAACTTCTCTAGGGAATAGGCTGTCACTCCCCAACGATGTTTTAGGCAGCCCTGGAATGGTAATGCATTCGTTGTTTGCCCCTGGGACTCTGGAAAAGAACTAACCCTGTGCTGAGGCAGCATTGGTAAATGGCAAATGCCCAGGTAGCTGCCCACATAAGCTCCCAACAGGGTACACGATGGTGCTGCCCATGCTGAAGGCAAGGCGAGAAGATGGAAGACCTGTTTCAGGCGAGTCACAGCCAGGAGATAGTCTCTTGGTGTGCTTAGAAAACAGAATAGGACGATACTCAAGGCGATCGCCTCTATTTTTAGATCCACGTCGAGCGGTTGACTCTCTGTCGGTAACGGATCATGGGAGAGCAGTACGTCAGTATCCGCAATCGTCAGAATTGCTCGAGTGAATTCGATGGCGCTTTGCCCTTTCAGCAAAGCTTGATGCAGGTGATGTAAGTGAGGCAGGGCATCGTGTAAGGGGGATGGTGTGGCTCCGCTACGAATGGACGTGATTAGTGCAGGAACATGGGTTTTTGGGCAAAAAGTTTCGTTTAGAATACGGGACAGTGTGAGGTTCGTTATCCACGCAGCTATCCACGCAGCATTGTCGCCAAAGAGTCGCGAGCTGTTGCTATCAAGGACATCGGGAAATGCAGGTGCGGCAGAATCCCACTCTGTGTTCATGGGGGTGGGACTGTTCTTCTGAATTTCCAGGTTGGCTTCCAGGGAGGCATCGCTGTGCAGAAATAGGCTGAGGGGAATTTGGGCGATCGCCCTCGCCAGAGGGTAAGCTGCATCGGCGTTGAAGCTAGTGTGGTGCTGGGTAGACGCTGTGGGTTCTTCTTCTTCGCACCCTCTGAATTCGGGCGGCAGCAGATGAAAGGCAACATCAACCATGAGGCGTCCAGGCAAAACCGTATCCCATGCTCCATCGGACAGTGCGTTCAACTGGTCTAGAGAGAACTCGGGCGATCGCCACAGATCCTCAACGCCCAAAGATGCTGGTATGATATTGAGCGCCATCAGGTCGGCGATTGCTGCACCTGTAAGCGCCCCCTGAAACCGATCGAGCAGCGGCATTTTCATCGTCGTTAGTTTGTGATTTCTTCATATTGCTACTTCTAGCATGGCGGATTATGTATGACTAAGATAGGCAATTGGCAATTCTACCGCTACGCTCTTCCTTTTGGCAGGGTTGGCATCATAGGAGCTGCCGGGCTTTCGGTGCAGCTCTGCGCGTTACTGGCCTTAACGACATCGGCGATCGCCCAATCGGCTTCTCCATCTCCGTCCTCGTCAGCAAATTCGGCGATCGCTTCTCCATCTGCTCGTCCCCTCCTTCGCCTAGGCAGTGAGAGCACCGATGTTGCAGAGATCCAGGCCATGCTAGCACTGCTCGGGTTTTACAATGGCCCCATCAGCGGAAGCTTTGGCGAACAGACAGAGACCGCCGTGAGGCGCTTTCAGCAGGCCGCAAACTTAGCGACGGATGGTATCGTGGGAGCAAGCACCTGGAGCAGGCTGCTGCCTACGGTAACCCGTGTTAATGCATTCCCCCCTTCTACTCAGCCCACTCAACAGTCAGCAAACCAGCTAATTAGCACTCCAAAAAACCCAACGGTCGAAGCCGATGCATCCCAACCTCAACCTCGATCCCCATCCGCATCGGACACCGATACATCATCCCAGGTGGATTTTGCTGCTTCACCCGACGCTGAATCGGCTCCCTCCGTGGAATTTCCGGTGCTCAGGCGTGGAATGCGTGGCGCTGCGGTGATTGGCCTACAAGAAAGGCTCAGCGCCATTGGCGTTTACAACGGCCCCATTGACGGTATTTTTGGTGCCCAGACAGAGGCCGCTGTTGTTGCAACTCAACGGCGGCTAAACCTTACTCAAGACGGTATTGTCGGCTCTGCAACATGGATTGCTATTTTAGATTCAACTCTATGATATGCCTTGCCTCGGTTAAGAACTGGAGTTTTCTCTCTGGGAAAACTCCAGTTCTTAAGTTGAATTTGGTTTAGGGGCTTGCAAGAAAATAAAGTACCCAGAAAAGAGCAGCGGGCGCAGCCCGCTGCTCTTTTCTTCCGGTATCTTTTTTAGCCGCAGATCCCTTAGTTGAATTTGGTTTAGTCAACTCAGTAGACTTTGCCTAGTGAGTGGGGTGTATCCCAGTTTTGCACGTGTGTATTTGACGCTGTTGCTCTCACCCTAAATCCCTTTCCCAAGCTTGGGAGAGGGACATTGAAGTCTTGCATCCTTCTAGCCTCCTAAGAGGATGTTTGAGAAGTCCTCAGTGCTACTTCAGATCGGCGTATTCCTCAAGGCGGGAAGTTTTCCCAAGGATAGAATCCAGGAGACAGGA
>CAYXJG010000181.1:0-10168 GCA_964465285.1 uncultured bacterium | reverse complement strand
TTTTCTTGCAAGTCCCTTATTTAATGTGGGCGATGGTAACGCCTGTGCCCCCGTCGGCTTTCTCGGCAAACTTGAAGGATGCGACTTGAGGATGGTGCTTGAGAAATGCCTGAACCCCCCGCTTCAGTTTCCCAGTGCCGTGGCCGTGGATGATCCAGAGAGTATTGGCGGGCATGGCGGCGATCGCCCGATCCATCTCTACTTCGGCATCCGCGACCCGACTGCCACGCAGGTCAAGGGTATTTTTTGAGGTGCGGACGGCAGGCTCTCTCGGCGTTTCGGGAGGAGGCGCAGGCTTGGATTCCGGCTTCGCCTTTTGGGGCATCTCCGCCTTCTCGCCCTGGAGGGACTCCACATCTGCAAGGGAGACCGTCATCTTCATCAGCCCAAAGCGGACGGTCAGATCGCCATCATCATCGGGGAGGGTGATGACCTCTGCTGTCTGCCCTAGTCGGGGAACGCGGACGCGCTCGCCCACCTGGGGACGGTAGCCTGGTTTGGGTTTGGCAGGTTTTTGCTGGGAGGGCAGGTGTTTGTCTGCCAGTTGGTTAATCGTATCAGTCGCTTTCTGGGCCTGTTGAGCCGTAGTGTTGCCCTGCTGGAGCTGTCGGATGACCCTGGCGATTTCTCCTTTGGCTTCGGCGATCGCCGCCTGAATCTGCTCTTCCTGGCTTTGCTTGAGTTCCCGCTCCCGTTCTTTCAGTTCAAAGGCTCTTCGCGCCACTTCCGCATGGAGTTTTTCTGTTTGTTTCACCAGAGCCGCAGCTTCAGCGGCTTTGCTCTCTTGCTGTCGCCGCTGGTCTTCCAGTCCGGCAATGACCTGGTTCATCTCTTCAGAGGCTCCGGCACCCACATACTGCTGGGCGCGTTCCAGAATGCCACTGTCCAGTCCCAGCCGGGCAGCGATCGCCAACGCATTCGACCGTCCGGGGATGCCCCAGAGCAACCGATAGGTGGGGGACAAGCTGACATCATCAAATTCCACCGAGGCGTTCTCAAACCGCTCATCCTGATATTTCAGAGCCTTGAGCTCCCCGAAGTGGGTGGTGGCAACGGTGAGTCGAGCGTGGTCAGCAAGGTGCTGGAGGAGGGCGATCGCCAGGGCGCTGCCTTCAGAGGGGTCGGTGCCTGCGCCAACTTCGTCGAGGAGGATGAGGGCGTTGGTGGGAACGTGAGAGAGCGAGGAAGTGAGGGAGTGAGAGAGTGAAGGTTCCGGGTGGATGGTGTCAAGAATGCGGCTGATGCGACGGATATGGCCGGAGAAGGTGGAGAGGCTCTGCTGGAGGGATTGTTCGTCGCCAATGTCGGCAAGAATGTGATGGAACCAGGGGAGTTCAATGGGTTCGCGGGCAGGGACGAACATGCCGGCTTTCGCCATCAGACAGGCGAGGGCAAGGGTTTTAAGGGTGACGGTTTTGCCGCCGGTGTTTGGCCCGGTGATGGCGACGACGCGAATCTGGGGCTGGATGGCGAGGTCGATGGGTACGACGGTTGGCCCCTGCTCATGGTGCTGTTGCCAGACGAGGAGGGGATGGCGCAGGTGGCGCAGGACGATGCGTTCGTCGGTGGTGGGGTCGATAAAGCGGGGGGGATGGGCGTCGATCCAGAGGCCGTAGCGGGCGCGGGCAATAGCAAGGTCGAGGGTGGTGGCGATCGCCAATAATCGCTCTAAGTCAGGTACGACCTCAGCCACCTGTTCCGTGAGTTCTCGACAAACTTTTTCTTCTTCAGTTTTCTCTTGCCGCCATGCCTGTCGGAGCTGGTTGCCCCAGTTCACCACGCCGTTGGGTTCCACGTAGAGGGTGGCACCGCTGGTAGAGGCATCATGAACGATGCCAGGGATAGTATCTTTTTGGGGGGCTTTGACGGGAATGACGAAGCGATCGCCCCGTTGGGTAATTACAGGCTCTTGAATGGCTCCGCTGTGGCGCTGGAGGATCTTTTGCAGGATGTCGTAGATGCGATCGCGAATGTCCTGAATTTTTGCCCGGATGCCTGATAGCTTCGGATTGGCTCGGTCAGCCACCCGTCCATTATCATCAATGCAGCGGTGGATCTCCTTCTCTAGATCAGGATAGGTGCGCATGTCTGCCACCAGGGCTTTCAGCACAGGAACGTCCTCCTGAGCGTCGATGGTGCGGCGAAGCTGGCGGGCACCTGCCAGGGTAGAGGCAACATCCAGCAAATCCTGCCCCGTAAGCGCGCTACCCCGCTCGGCGTGTTCCAGAGCATTCCAAATATCTCGCAGCCCGCCGAAAGACAAGCCATTCGCTAGATTCATCTCAAGCTGGTAGGCTTCCTTGGTTTGAGCCAGTAGCGTTAGGCTTTCCTCCTGGGTGTCTGGTATGCTGTAATGCCGGGCAGCAACGGCTCCCAATTTGGTCGCCGCGAAAGTGGAGAGGTGCTGGCACAACCGTGACCATTCAAGTAGTTCTAAGGTTTCTGATTGAATCAAGGGTTCCCTGACGAGCGTTCTAGCCCACAATGACAATGTTGATCTTTATTCTAATTGGGGCAGAGGCGCGTAAGCTACTCCACTGGAGGAGAGGCCAGGGGTTTCGACCCATCCCACTCCCTCTGCCTTCGATCCATGGTTTTATAGCGGTGTGCAATTGGTTCAGCACACCCGACTGTGTTGAGTGGCGGCGCTCAGCGCCGCCACTCAACATACTGTACTGAATACGCTTGCACAGCGCTATAGTCACCCCGTCTGTTTTCACGACTTGGCAAAGTTCTCTAATTCACAACGAAAAATTAGAGGTTTGGGGTGCGCTCCGCGCGCCCCAAACCCCTCAAACCCCTATTTTTTCGTGAAACTTGCCAAGTCGTGTTGGGTTTAAATTAACTTTTGACAATCAGATAAGTACCAGAGCCAATCATCAAGCTTCCAGAGGCGACCTTTGCCTGCTTTGCAATCGAGAATCTACGAGCGAGCGTCGCTACTTTTTTAGCGAGAACTGCATAGGTCAGCTTCACTCCTCCCACAGTCACAATAATGACTCCAAGCACCCAGGCTATCTCTGCATAGCCCAGGGCTGAAAGCTCTAAAAAAGCTGGGAAAAGACTGGCATAGAAAAAAATAGCTTTTACATCCCCCAACGTTATCAATAAACCGGTTAGAAAGCTGGCTACGAGGCCATTAGTTGAGGGGGCGCGCTCCAGTGTGATGGGCTGATTTCGACTCCTGATCAGGTGAACCCCGTACCAGATCAGGTAGATCCCTGCTGCATACCGAATCAGCAGAAAGAGCGTCCCTATCAGTTCCGAGAGAGCAGTCATGCCCAGAATCGCTAACAGGGCAAAGATGAGATCGCCGAAGACAATACCCACTGAAACTGCTACGCCATGCCATAAACCTGACGTGGCAGAGCGGGTCACGACCAGAGCAACGCTGGTGCTGGGAATCGCAGCCAAAGCGAGCATTACAGCAACAAAAGTTATGTGAACAATCTTTAAGGTGATCATGGGAAGAATTTCGAAGTTCCTGAAATTATGGGCAATATTTATCAAGGTCTGAAGGTCTGCTCAACCGATTTTGCAAGGTTGACCATAGGATGTTCTAGTCAGAATATTTTGATTGGCCATGTACTGGGCTTGTAGCGATCGCAGCTATGCTCCTATCTGGGATGTCCCGTGGCCAAAATGCTACCGCAGGCAACAATGTTGATTCTTGAATGTTGGGTTCTACGCCCAGCGCAAGATTCCTAATATTCCAAGCAGCGATTGTATGCCCCGGCAGGGTAATAGACATACCTTGCCAGGTCATAAATTTAGTCGTTGAATTGGGGGAATTCTGCGCCGCGTGCAGGATTCCCCCAACTTATAGCGGTGTGCAAATTGGTTCAGCACACCCAAACGTGTTGAGTGGTGGCGCTCTGCGCCGCCACTCAACAAACTGTACTTAATGCGCTTGCACAGCGCTATAAAAATTAAAGCTGTAACCTGTGGAAGTATAGATCCCGTGGCCGTTCAGAGAAATTCTTATCGTGAATGGATAAAAAACATAAACGGTTTCTTCGGAAAAACCGACGATTAAAGCAGGGTGTATTACGTTGGGTTAACCTCCGCCCAGAGGAGGCAGAGCGGACATTTTTGATGTTCGCGTTCTACACCGTTTCCTACATCGCTATTCTCTGGTTAGAGGTAAGCGCCGCTGTACTGTTCATCGGGGAGTATGGCGCAAATTCTTTGCCACTCATTTACCTGGCAAGTTCGGTCATGGGAGCTGGGCTAGGGATCTTTTATTCTCGGCTGCAGCGTTTTCTACCTCTGCACCGCGTAATTGTGATTACGCCAATTTTGATGGCGATTCCCTTGGCGTTGTTTAAGCTGGGGGCAAGTGCTCTTGTGTTGGGCGGTTACAGTATCTTTTTGATTCGCCTCTGGCTGGATGCCCTCTACACCCTAAACGAGCTCAACACATCCATCACAGCCAACCAAATTTTCAATATTCGTGAAATTAAGCGGTCGTTTCCGTTCATTAGCAGCGGTGTGCTGCTGGCAGATGTGCTAAGTGGACTGTCGCTGCCGATTTTGCGAAAGCTATTTGGCCTGGAAAACGTCATTTTCCTAGCATCTATTATGCTGCTAATTGGTGCTGGGATTTTACTGTATCTCGTTCGCACCAATAAGCAAGCGTTTCCCGATTCTACTCGCCAAAAGACTCAAGACTCTCAGCCTACCTATGCTGCTCGCCGCCTAAAAGGGCCATTGCGTAGATACGTGGCTTTGGTGGTGGTGTTCTTTGCCATGATTCAGGCGCTCTGGTTCAATATTGATTTTCAGTATCTCAGCCAGCTTGAACAAAACTTTGACGTGAGTCAGGGGGCGATCGCCGACTTCTTGGCCTTATTTAGCGCCTGCTTGGGTTTTGCGGAATTGCTGACCCAGATGTTTGCTTCTAGCCGCATCGTTGAACGGCTGGGTGTGTTTGATGCCACCATGCTGCTTCCGTCAGCAGTATTGGGCATCAGCGGATTGTCCATGGCTCAGATCATTCCCCTTTTCTGGGGGGTCGTGGTGCTGAGGTTTGTGGACGAATGGCTGCGTTATACCGTTCTGGCAGGCACAGCTCCCGTTTTATTTCAGCCGGTTCCCGACCATTCGAGGGATCAGGTGCAGGAGTGGGTGCGTGGGGTTGCGGAACCTGTCGCTACCGGATTTTCTGGGATACTGATTCTCGCAACCATTTGGCTGTGTAATGGAGGGCCTAGGGGGATTGGTCCAGTTTCTCAGTTTGTGCAGAACTGGATTTTTGTTACTGAAATTGCGGTTTTATCTGCCATTGCCCTCGTCGCAACCCACTTCATGCGCTCACGCTACACAGATTTGTTGGTGTTGGGGGCTGAACAAGGACTCTTGCAGTCTGGTGATAGCGATACCCGAGCATTTCGCCGATCGCTCATCGACGCGTTTGATAATCCTAAAAACCCAACCGATAAAAAGCAGTGCATTCAAGTGCTGACTAATCTGGACTCTGACAACGTTTGTAAAGTTCTTGCCCCGCGTCTTCATCGGGAAGCCCCTTCAATTCAGCGTCTCAGCTTGCAGGCGATGCTGAAGTACCCCGATCCTGCATATGTGGAGGATGTGCGATCGCTGCTTAGGGAACCTGTGGCCCCAGATGCTTTTGCTCTCGCCATGCGATATGTTTGGCTGCTGGAGGACCACCAGAATATGCAGGAACTGCGCCAGTATCTGCAACCAGATGTAGATGCGGTCATTCGAGGCACGGCTGCTGCGCTGATGCTGCGCCAGGGGGATCCCCAGGAAAAGTCGGAGGCGACAACTGTGCTGCGGCGGATGCTGACCAATGCAGACAATGAGCGGGAGCGGCTAATGGGGTGCCGCGCGTTAGAAGATGCCGTGTATTTGCAAGCGCTACGGATCTATATTCCCGACCTGCTACGCGATCGCTCGTTGCGGGTGCGGTGTGCGGTACTGGAGGCGATCGCCGCTACTCATCTCGAGGAATATTATTCCGCAATCATCCGTGCCCTCTACTATTCATCAACCCGTGAGGCAGCCATCAAGGCACTTACGCGCCTGGGAAGCGATGTGGTGTCTATGCTCGTGGCCCTTGCCGAAGATTCCAGCCGCCCCCACGTGGTTCGTACAGGTCTGTGGAAAGCAATCAGCCGCATCGGCACGGATGCGGCGTTGAGCAGTTTGGTGCACCACCTCATGTCATCCTGGGGAGCTGATCGGCGGAGTTTGCTGCGGGCGTTGCTCAGTGCTGAGAATGAAGACGGCATCGAGGCAGTGACAGAAATCCTGGGGCGACGGGGCGTTGAGAACCTCATTAATCAGGAATTATTTCTCATTGGGCAAACCTATGCAGCCCTGGTAGATTTTCCAGTGCAGAATGATATTGAGGAACTTGACCTGTTGCGTCGTGCTTTGATCGACCAGCAACGGGACGCCGAGGAGCGAATTTTTCTGCTCATGCGTTTTTTGTATCCTAGTGATGCGATTCAGGCAGCCGCGTTTAATGTGCGGTCAAAGCAAAGCCAAAATGTGGCCCGAGGCTTAGAGATTCTAGACAACACCATTGACCTTAAGAAAAAACAAGCGGTGCTGCTATTGCTGGAAGCTCAACTTTCCGATCAACAAAAGCTAAAAATTGTGGCTCCGATGATTGACTATGAACCGATGACCTCAGGGCAGCGACTCCGATTCTTACTAGAACTGCGGCAATTTATCTCAGACTGGGCATTAGCATGCTGTTTTCACTTTGCCCGGCGATCGCACTGTAGTGTCACTCTAGAGCACATGCTCTACGGCCTGCGCCACCCAAGCAACTTTGTGCGGGAAGCGGCATTGATGTATCTGCACATGGCATCGCCAAAAGTCTTGTCGGAGCTATTGCCCCGGCTGCAAAATGACCCCGATCCCAGCATCGCAATTCAGGTACGGCAGTTGCAGCAAGAACTCTTCTACTCCAACGGACACCAGGATACTAAACCCTACCTACCCACAAAACACCCCGGCGAGCGATCGCCCCAGGTGCCGTCCCTTGGAGTCTAGGAACGGGCGATCGCCCCACTCTATCCCTTATGTAGCAGCATACCAAGCCCCTATTTTTTCAGTGTGAATTTGAGAACTTTGCCAAGTCGTGTCTTACAACTTTTAACAAAATGTCAAGGAAATCCGCTTCCTTGAATATTGCCTGGAGCACTAGACAGCAATAGGAGCTGACAATAGAAGCCAGGTCAAAATTAGAAGCCCTACAGCACCTAGACGGATGAGATGCCCTGTCAGGATCGCCAACACCGCTTTCCAAGAACATCCACGATTCATACTGGTTTTCCTGCGAGAGAAGTAAGTAATTACACTCATATAAAATATGCTGAACCTTCTTGCAATGAAATCGAGAGACATTTAGCAAATAGGTGGACTACTATAAAGATATATGAATGTTTTTTGGACAGATACGCTCATTTATTTTAAGAAATGTTTCGAAAGCAAGGGCTGTAGGACGCACGCTATTGGAGCATTAGCTCGTTATGGGAAAGCAAACAATCTTCTGTGACTTTGACGGGCCTATCGTGGACGTCTCAGATCGCTACTACAATACGTATCTTACTGCCCTACAAGAGATTCAAGTCGAGCATCAGAGAGCTGACCAGCCAACTGAGGGACTACCTCCGGTTCGCGCCATGGCAAAAGATCAGTTCTGGTCTATGAAGCAGCATCGTATTCCAGACATCGAAATCGCGCTGCGATCCGGCTTGCAAGCGAGTGAAATCGACAGTTTTCTTCATCGCGTGAAGCAGCTAGTGAACCAGCGTCATCTGCTTCACTATGATTGCTTGCAACCTGGCATTGACTGGGCACTCCATCTTCTTCACAAGCACAACGTGCGTATTGTGCTAGTTACCCTCCGATGCCGTGAGCAAGCCGTTCAGTTTTTGGGAGAGCATGGGTTGCTACCTCTGTTTACAGATGTCTACGGGACATCTAACGAAAATGTTGCCTACCTCAACGTAGTGGATTACAAGATCAACTTGCTGAGCAAGGCATGGCATGACCATCTATCCCGCTATGGGCGTCCAGGTCAATCTTGGATGATTGGTGATACTGAGGCAGACATTCAAGCTGGTCAAGCTGTTGGGATTCCAACGGTGGCTATCACCTCTGGTATTCGCTGCCAGTCCTATCTCAGAAAATTTGATCCAAGTTATACCTTTGAGACGCTACTCGATGCAGCTCATGAGCTTGTTGGACGCTCCTTTCGCTTGGAAGAAAGGGGTTGTAACATGCGCATCGTTCGCTCACTAGCATAGGAATTCCCGGCTGATCTACTGTACTACGGGGTTAGGTGGCGATCGCCTTAGCCTTTAATTTACTAGGTTTTGTGGGTTGGGCGGTGCTTACCCGAGGGTTCTGGGGTTGGTCAACCTAGTTAGTGATGGCGATCCTAATTGAGTTCCGAATGCATTGGCAGACTGCGCTTATCCATCGCCCTCAGAGTCGCTTTCAGGAATTAAATAAGCTTCCGAGAAGCTACGTTACCTTGATGGGTTATGCCGCAAAGTTCGATGCTACTGCTTTGTGCATCCCAGATATGCTTGGTTAGCCGCCATACGATTAGCCGCCATACGATAGGAGTGTGCTATGACTTTTGGCGCTTACGGGTCATTAACCTGAAAAATTTCGTATGAATTGTGATAATTGAAGGGGGAATCCTTGAGGAAGTCCGAAGATTCACCGTATCCCACCCTGGGGGATGCTAATGTAATTTCAGTATTGAGGGAGGCATATCTGTGGTCGCACCATTAAACCTTGCATATGAAACTCATGATTCTCAGAGCCATGATGACGAGTCAAGCAATTCTCGCGTGGCTGTGTTGCTTATGGGCTATGGCGAAGTCGAAAGCTATGATGACTTTGCAAACTATAATGAACAGGCGCTTAACCTACTAACGGCAAAGTTTGCGCCCGTTCCAACATGGGTTTACCCCCCATTAGCCAAGTTGCTAGCTGTGTTTGACCTGCACGAATGGAGCCACCAGCACGGCAACTTCATCTCGCCCCACAACGCCATCTTTGAGCAGCAGCGGGCGGGAATTGAAAAATGCTTACAGCAAGAATGGGGCGATCGCGTTAAGGTCTTCAAAGCATTCAACTTTTGCGCCCCCAATCTGCCTGACCAAGTGCTGGCAGACATCAAAGATCAGGGTTTCGATAAGATCCTGATCTATCCCTTGCTTGTTGTAGACTCCATCTTCACCAGCGGCATTGCAATTGAGCAGGTGAATGATGCCCTAGTCCATTTGGCAGGAACGAACGATCACTGGGTCAAGGGAATACGCTACATTCCGTCGTTTTATGACCAGCCTGACTACATCAATCTGATGGCGCAGCTTGTTGAGGAACGTATTACGAAAGATTTGATTGCAGCACACTTGCCTTCTCAAATCGGCGTTGTTCTGCTCAATCACGGCTGCCCCCATGAAGCAAAAGGGTTTACATCGGGCATCGTCGAAAGTCAAGCACTGTACGATCGCGTCCGTGAACGGCTGATTCACAAGTATCCCCTCATCTCAGTGGGGTGGCTCAATCACCAAACTCCCCTCATTCAGTGGACACAGCCTAATGCAGAGTTGGCTGCAAAGAACCTGATGGAATTAGGAGCTACAGCGATCGTATTTGCGCCCATTGGCTTTGCTACAGAGAACCATGAGACGCTGCTTGATGTTGAGCACATTGTTCATCATCTCCAGGGAAAGCGTCCCGATATCACCTATGTTCAGATGCCTTGCGTCAATGATCATCCGCAGTTTGTGCAAATGGCGGCTCGATGGGCAAGTCCTTTAATTGCAGATTTGCTTTCTGAGGAAGCTCTGGTGGTTAATCCCTCCCTGGCAGCAGTTCAAGCCTCTCAAGTGGTCCATGAGCATCATCACGATCATCATCACGATCACCATCATGGTCATCAGGGGCACTCCCATCAGGGGCACTCCCATCACGAATAGAACCTGCACGCCTTCAGCAATGCGTTGTGATGGAGGGTGGGGTGCTGAGCGCCCCACTCTCCACTCATCACTTCTGACCTTGAAAGCTTCTAGCCTTAAGAGCTTTTGACTGTAAGGGACTTGCAAGAAAATAAAGTACCCGGAAAAGAGCAGCGGGCTGCGCCCGCTGCTCTTTTCTTCCGGTATCTTTT
>CAYXJG010000180.1:0-10189 GCA_964465285.1 uncultured bacterium | reverse complement strand
TACTTATTTGCTCATAACTCCTTAGTTTCTGACTGTCATGGCCTCAAACACAATCATGGATTTACCGACTGTTTCTGTTGTAATTCCGGTCTATAACGGTGGAGAGAATTTTAAGCAGTGCCTAGCCAGTATTGCAAACAGTCTTTGTCCGCCTGACGAATTGATCGTAGTTGCCGATGGTGACACCGACGGTTCCCACCAAGTAGCAGAGACATTTGGAGCAAAAGTTTTGCGCTTTCGTTCACCAGGTGGGCCTGCTCGGGCAAGAAATTTGGGTGCGAAGATTGCCCAGGGTGATGTTTTGTTCTTTATGGATGCAGATGTTCAACTCCATCCCAACACCCTTGGTTTAATCAAGGAGCGATTTTGGCAGAAGCCAGAACTAGCAGCCTTGGTTGGTTCCTATGATGATGCTCCAGGTGCTACTAATTTCTTATCTCAGTACAAAAATCTATTTCATCATTACACCCATCAAATATCTTCTGACATCGCATCCACATTCTGGGGGGCGTGTGGTGCAATTCGCAGATCTGTTTTCGATGAGCTAGGTGGATTTGATGAACGCTATCAGAAACCCTGTGTCGAAGATATTGAGTTCGGGTATCGGCTCAGACAGGCTGGCTATTCCATTGGATTATGCAAAGATATCCAGGTAAAACACCTGAAGGAATGGCGGCCTATTTCTCTGCTTAGAGCAGAGATTTTTTATAGGGCACTTCCCTGGACAGAATTGATTTTGCGCGATCGCCAGTTCAAGGCTGACTTAAATCTAAGTTACACCAATCAACTCAGCGTTATTCTTATTTTCATGTTGATTAGTAGTGCGATCGCAGGTTTTCCGATGCATTGGTTCTGGCTTGTCAGCTTGGCGGCAGCACTGGGATTACTGGGCATCAACTATGATATCTACCGCTTCTTTTACGCCCATCGAGGACTTCAGTTTACGTTGCAGGTAATTCCCTGGCATTGGTTCTACTACCTGTATGGTGGAGCCACATTTGCCTACGGCGTAGCAAAACATTTTTTAATTCGCAGAACGGATTTTAGAAGAACCGTTCATCAAACTCAGTAGATCGAAAAGGAATTGGGTGAATACAGCTTCATCGCGCTCATCAAAATCTAAAACCAGGTTCATGTAAAGCTATTTGCGATCGACTGAACCCAAGTGAAATCTTAAGTAATTGAGGATGTTCCAAGTATGAGTTTCTATCCTGTTGTCATTATTGGTGGTGGCCCTGCAGGGTTAACCGCAGGATATGAATTAATGAAGTCTAATATCCAATCCATTGTGCTTGAACGAGCAGACAAAGTGGGTGGTATTTCTAGAACCGAAACCTACAAGGGATATCGCTTTGATATTGGAGGACATCGGTTTTTTACTAAAGTAGGTGAGGTTGAGGCTGTTTGGAAAGAAATTCTAGCGGATGATCTTATTCAAACACCTCGTTTATCTAGGATTTATTACAATGGTAAATTCTATGATTACCCTCTATCCATCTTTAAAACTCTTCAAAATCTCGGTTTAGCCCACAGCGCAGCTATTTTAACCAGCTATCTAAAGGCTAAAACCAAAAAATATTTACGCATACGTCCAGAGCCAGAAACCTTCGAAGAATGGGTCACTGACTGTTTTGGGTGGTGCTTGTATCGAACTTTTTTTAAGACCTATACCGAGAAGGTTTGGGGTATTCCCTGTCAGCAAATTCGGGCAGATTGGGCCGCCCAGCGAATTCAAAATCTGTCCCTGAAAGCAGCAGTCATGAATGCTGTGTTTGGTAGTAAAAATGCCAAGAGTTTGATTAAAACATTTGAGTATCCACGTCTGGGGCCAGGAATGATGTGGGAGCGGTGTCAAGAGCTTTTAGATGAAGCTGGCTCACCTGTTCATCTTCATACAGAGGTTACCCGTGTTGAGCGAGAAGGCAATCGGATTACGAAGGTCATTGCCAAACAGGGCGATCGCACCTTAGAGCTGACCGGCGGCCATTTTGTCAACTCCATGCCGATCGCTGCTCTCGTTAGACGACTGCACCCCCAGCCGCCAAAGGAAGTGTTGACTGCGGCACGGGGCTTGAAGTATCGGGACTTCTTGATTGTGTCTCTCATTATTAATCAGGCAGATCTGTTTCCTGATAACTGGCTCTATATCCATAGTCCTGAGTTTCGCGTGGGCCGGGTTCAAAACTTCAAGAACTGGAGTCCCGAAATGGTGCCTGATGCAAGCAAGACGTGTCTTGGAATGGAGTATTTCTGTAGCCAAGGGGATGACCTGTGGGAGATGGACGACCAGGCGTTAATTAAGCTGGCTTCCCAGGAAATTGTCAATCTTGGCCTCGGTGTAGAGACTGACGATATTGAGGATGGATGCATTATTCGCCAACTCAAAGCGTATCCCGTCTATGACGGTGAATATCGTCAGCATCTTCAAGTTCTGGAGGACTACATCAAGACGTTTGAGAATTTACAGACCGTGGGGCGCAATGGAATGCACCGCTATAACAATCAGGATCATTCCATGCTGACGGCTATTCTTGCCGCTAAAAATATCCTGGGTGAAACTCATGACCTTTGGAATGTAAATGTAGAGCGCTCCTATCATGAGAGCTTCACAGATAGCGAGTGGAACAAACGGCAGCGCCCTATCTTACCTAAAGTTCCTGAAAACCTGGCGACCCATCATTCAACTTCAACAGTCACTTCTTCCACTTAACGTTCCACTATTCGCTAATATTCAGATGTCACAGCCCCTCGTTTCGGTCATCATACCCGCTTACAATGCAGCGACGTTTCTCGAACGAGCGCTACAGTCGGTACTTCATCAACGCTATTCTCACCTGGAAGCCATCGTTATTGATGATGGTTCGAAGGATCGCACCCCCGATATTGTCAGGGCGATCGCCCAATATGACTCGCGCCTGCATCTACGACAACAACCCAACGCCGGGGTCGCTGTCGCCCGCAACACGGGTATTCAGGCGGCACGGGGTGAGCTTATCGCCCCCATCGATGCCGATGATATCTGGTATCCAGACGCCCTAGAAAAACTCGTGGCACGGTTCCAGGAATGCTCCCCTGAGGTGGGTGTGGTCTATACCTGGTCACAGGATATTGATGAAAGCGATCGCCCCATTGGCGGGTTCCATGTTGCCAGAGTTGAGGGCAATGTCTATAAAACCTTGATTTGCCATAATTTCTTGGGCAATGCTAGCTGCACCCTGATTCGGAAAGCGTGCCTGGAACAGGTCGGCGGCTATGACCCACGATTCAAGGCGCAGCATGCCCAGGGGTGTGAGGATTGGGATGTGTATCTGAGGTTAGCAGAACGGTATCCGTTTGCTGTGGTGCCAGAGTTTCTGGTGGGCTACCGAAAACTGGCGATGAGTATGTCGGGCAACTTTCAGCAGATGGCGCGATCGCAGCACCTCATGCTGCAAACCATTCAGGAAAGCCATCCTGAACTTCCTGCATTTCTCTATCGCATTTCTCGCAGCAGTTTTTATCTCTATTTCGCCCAACAATGCGATCGCCAGGGCAACTCATCCGCCACATTGTTCTGGCTCTGGCAAGCAGTTCAAGCAGATGCATTCATCTCACTGGGACGATTAGGTGTCTATCTCCTTGCGATCAAGAATACTCTCAGACAGGGATTAGTCCGTTTGAAGTCTGCCCCTTCAGCGCTAGCGTTATCTCAGCAATCTAAAGGTGGCTCGCTGAGCATCATAAATCGGTTCAGCATTTGGCTGAAGGTGCTCATAGGAAGCTTACTCCACCAATTTTTATTGCGAACCTAATTACAGACCTTAAACATACTCAAAACATACTCAACTATATTCACTCTTCTTTATCTGTAAAGGTATTCATTCATGCTCTATCCCATTAAAGTTGTTGATATTGAACTCAGCCAACCCATACCCGACCTTGACGGATTAAGTGGCTACATGGGCGTTCAAGCACTCATCCGACTGCATGGAGTACCCTTAGGCTATGTCAAAGCGCCTGTTTCTCTGGGACGATGCACAGCAGCAACGTTAAGCAAACTCATCCTGGAACAGCACCACCAAACCATTCTCCATCAACTCCTCCAGAATGGGCTAACCTCCTCGCACCCACTCACAGAACTCACATTAGAGGCATTGATTGCTTTACCTCCGGTTGACAATGCGGGGGAAACGCCCCTGGTAACGGTGGCAGTATGTACGCGCGATCGCCCCAATGACATGAAACTCTGCCTTGAAGCGATTCACCAACTCGACTATCCCCATCTCGACATCCTCGTGGTGGACAATGCCCCTCAAACAGAAGCCACGAAGGAACTTATCGAAAACGTCTATCCCCATGTGCGTTATGTGCGAGAGCCCCGCCCCGGTTTGGATTGGGCACGGAATCGAGCCATTTTAGAAGCGAAAGGCGACATTATTGCCTACACCGACGACGATGTGGTGGTTGATCCGGGCTGGGTAAAGGCGCTGGTTCAGGTCTTTACAGAACACCCTGAAGTCATGGCCGTGACGGGACTGGTGGTGCCCTACGAACTAGAACACGAATCCCAGGTGTTGTTTGAAAAGTACGGTGGTTTTAGCCGTGGTTTTGAGCGGCGCTGGTTTCGAGCAGCAGTAGGGCGACCGGTTCCCTGGCAGTTGTTGGGAACCGGACAATGTGGGACCGGGGCCAATATGGCCTATCGCCGCTTGGTGTTTGATGAAATTGGCTACTTTGATCCCGCTTTAGATGTCGGTACTCCTACCAATGGGGGCGGCGACCTGGAGATGTTTTTTCGGGTGATTAAAGCCGGATACTCATTGGTGTACGAGCCGCAGGCGATGATTCGTCATCGTCATCGCCGCGACTACTCCACCCTCAAGCGTCAGATCCGCAATAATGGCAGCGTTTATGCCCTCTGGCTCTGCATCGCGATGGCCTATCCCGACCAGATTCCTGCGTGCCTCTGGATGGGCACATGGTGGATGTTGTATTGGAATGTGCGGCGGTTAGTGATTTCCTACCTGCATCCGTCCCAGTTTCCCCGCGAGTTGATTTGGGCAGAGTTCATGGGGGGATTGATCGGCATGACCACCTACCCAAAGGCACGACGACGAGCCGCAGAAATCGAGGCTGAGTTTGGCCCCCAGTCAGAATCCCCGATGCCTATCCAGCATCGCACTACGAAACATACGGAACATGCCTCAACTGCTGTTGCAGTAAGACAGATCGAATTGGCCCAGCCATTGCATTCTTTGACCCAGTTAAGCCAGTATCGGCAGACCCGTATCTTTGTAACCTGGCACAATCAGGCTATCGGCAGTATTGATATTGATAACGTCTATCAGAACATTAGTCGGTCGGAGTTGAGCCGGGCGATCGCCCGCCACTTCAGTACCCAACTCCTTGCCCCCTTCTGCCAATATCCTAATGAACTCACCCGGGCGAATGCCTATCAAGCCTTATCCAACCGTTATCTGGTCTCATCAGAGCCAGAATCACTGCCAGATAACGTTTCTGTTTCCATTGTGGTGGCGACATTTGACCGCCCCGATGATTTGCGCAACTGCTTAACTCACCTTACAGCTCAGGAAACTCACCGTCGCGTTGAAATTGTCGTGGTAGACAACCACCCTGAATCCGGGTTGACGCCCCCTGTCATTCGCGATTTTCCCAACGTTGTGCTCGTCAAGGAATCTCGCCAGGGACTTGCCTATGCCCGAAACACTGGATTTGCGGCTAGCACTGGAGACATTGTCATTGCTACTGACGATGACGTGACGGTTCCCCCCCATTGGATAGAATCACTCATCTCGCCGTTCACCCGCCCCAATGTCATGGTCGTTACGGGTAATGTCCTCCCCATCGAGCTTGATCATCCCTCCCAACAAGCCTTTGAAGCCTACGGCGGACTGGGACGAGGGTTTGAGAGCTTGGAAGCTGATGGGGACTGGTATGAACTATTTCCCCACAAACCTTCGCCGACCTGGATGTTGGGGGCTACTGCCAATGCGGCATTTCGCGCAACAATCTTTCATCACCCTGGGATTGGCTTGATGGACGAAGCCCTGGGGCCGGGGATGCCCTCTGGCGTTGGCGAAGATACTTACCTGTTCTATAAAGTGCTCAAAGCAGGATATACGATTATTTACAACCCCCAGGCTTTTGTCTGGCACAAGCACCGCAACACCCAGGATGCATTAAAGCGCCAGCTCTACGGCTACAGCAAAGGTCATGTTGCCTACAACCTCACGACCTGGCTAAGGGATGGAGACTGGCGTGGTCTAGCTCAAGTGCTTTTGGGGCTACCTTATGGCTATCTTTATCGAATTAAAGAGTACTTACTAAGACGAAGTACGTATCCCTTATCACTTCTCTTGCTGGAAATGCGTGGGAATCTAGCTGGGCCTTGGTCGCTCTGGCAGTCCCGCCGACGGGTGCAGCGCGAAGGGCACAGTGATGCTTACATTCCCGTTCAGGAACGGCCTCATGCCGTCGTCACAGCAACCAAGATCGTGTCCAGTACATTACATCCCGATCCAATTGCCTCGGGACATCATTCCACAACGTCTGGTTGTTAACCCCCTGATGGGTACTAGCCTAAAATCCAAAATCCAAAATCAGCTTATGGTCATCCGCTCAACCTCCTCTAGGCGATCGCCCCTTCTACCCAAACTGTCATACCTGTGGGACTTGCTGCGATCGCTCGTCGATCGGGACATCAAGCTCATGTACAAACGCTCTGTACTGGGCATTGCCTGGACGCTGATTAGCCCCCTGCTGCAGCTACTCGTTTTTATCTTTGTCTTTCAGCTTATCCTCAAGATTGAGATCCCCCAGTATGCCTCCTATGTATTCACGGGGCTGCTCGTCTGGAACTGGTTTCAGAACTCCCTGTTTCAAGCTACGGGCGTCATCATCAGTAGCCGTCCATTGATTCGGCAACCGGGCTTTCCCATTTCCATGCTGCCCATCGTAGTCGTCACAACCGGACTGATTCATTTTGTGTTGGCGCTGCCTGTGCTGGTGGTGTTTCTGCTGATTGATGGCGCGCAGTTAACGCCACTCGTTTTAGCTCTCCCACTCATTCAGGTCATCCAGTTTGCCTTAACTATTACCCTCGCGTATTTTCTGGCGGCGCTCAATGTTACCTTCCGCGACACTCAACACACCCTGGGAGTCTTGCTACAGTTTTGGTTTTATCTCACGCCTATTTTTTATGAGATGACTAATGTCCCCGATCGATTTTGGGCAATCTATGGGCTCAATCCAATGGTGCATCTGGTCACCTGTTATCGACAGATTCTAGTGTGGGGGGTACAGCCCGACTGGGGGGCACTGGCAATCATCGCCGGACTAACCTCGGCAGCATTGCCCGTTGGCTACCGAGTCTTCAAGCATCAAAGCCTACGATTTGTGGAGGAAATTTAGATGCAGCCCGCCATTCTAGTCGAAAATCTGGGTAAGCGATTCAACCGCTATCATGCAGAAAAGCCCGTTACGATTATGGAAGCCGCCCTGGCAGGGCTACGCCGGATTAAACCTGTCGATCAGTTCTGGGCATTGCAGGGAGTCTCCTTTGAGGTGGCGGCGGGCGAAATGGTGGGGGTCATTGGCCATAATGGTGCGGGAAAGTCTACCCTGCTCCAGCTTTTGGGAAAGGTCGCCCATCCGACCGAAGGACGTATCAAAATGCGGGGTCGGGTCGGGGCACTACTCGATTTAGGCGCGGGCTTTCATGGTGACCTGACCGGACGAGAAAACCTGTTTGTGACAGCAATTGTAGCGGGGTTATCGCGGCGAGAGGTGGCTCGTCGGTTTGATCAGATGGTCGCCTTTGCTGAGTTAGATTTGTTTATCGATAATCCCGTTCGCACTTACAGCTCTGGAATGATGATGCGCCTCGCTTTCGCCATCGCCGTGCATACCGATCCCGATATTCTACTGGTCGATGAATTTCTATCGGTTGGAGACTTATCCTTTCAGTCCAAATGCCTCAACCGAATTAAAGAGATGAAAGCTCAGGGTTGCGCCATTGTCTTCGTGTCCCATGATGTGCGTCAGGTGGAGTGGCTGTGCGATCGCGCCCTGTGGCTAAAACAGGGAACTGTAGCAGCCTACGGAGAACCCACCGTTGTCGCAGGCCAGTACACGATGGAGATGCGATCGCAAACCTACCAGAAAACTCCTTCGCGTCCTCCGAGCCTAACCTCGTCAGGGGTTGAACTGCGGGTCAATGAAAATCGCTTTGGTTCCCTCGAAGCCGAAATTACCGATGTCCGCCTTCTACCTGGATCAACCATACAGACCGGGGATAGGCTCTGGATAGACATTGACTATCAAACCCACCAACTAGCTCAAGGAGTCATCATCGGCGTCAAGCTAACTCAGGAGGATGGCACCACTTGTTTAGATGTGAATATGACAGAGATGGGACTTCCCTGTGCTCTACTCCAAGAATCTGGAACCCTGAGGCTTGTCCTGGATCGTCTCGACTTATGCAGTGGGCAATATTTTGTTGATGTCGGCCTGTATCAGCACGACTGGGCCTACGCCTACGACTACCATTGGCATGTCTATCCCCTAACCGTACATTCAGATATCTCGTCAAAGGGTATGATACATCCTCCCATGAAGTGGGAATTACTATCGCGGGTTCCCAGCTAGGAGTGCTCAATGCTATGTGGAATATCCTCTACTCAATCTTTCAACGGTTAATACAGCGGAGATGGCGTATTGTTCTGACTGCAATAGTGGGACTATGCCTGGTCTTGGGCATCGGGGCAGGAGGATTCGCAACCGCCCCCCCCAGCGATAGCGCCGTAACCCTTAAAATTGACAACCAGTCCCTCGGCACCAGTACCCGCTATATCGGAGCCTGTGAGGGCAATGTCCGATTTGATTCCGCCGACATGGCTGACTTAGGCATCAACACTTACCGCATTTACGGGGGCATGTCTCGCTGGGAGCCTGAAGATGATGATGGATTGTATGGATTTCCGGCGATCGCCCAACTCAAAGCCAATCCCAACTTGGTTCCGTGGGAACAGTGGGATACCCGCATGACCACGCCCAAAATGGGTTCCGACTATGCCTTTTCAGGCAGCCCACCCGACCTCTGGCAGGGCAGTGCCCAAACCATCTTTGAAACCCTGAGGCAAGAACAGATTCGTCCAGTGGTGACCATTCGCAACAGCGATCCGAGGTGGAGCCCCAGTTGGGCACTGCAACTAAACCCACCCCGCACTGAAGCAGACTGGAACGAATGGTGGGAGCATGTGTTTGCCACGGTTTACTGGCTGAACGTGCGGAATGATTATCAAGTGGATGACTTCGAAATCCATAACGAACCGGACAACCGGCAGCAGGGATGGGGCGGCACCCAGGACGATTATTTTGAACTAGTGCGGGTGGCCTCAGATGCGATCGCCCATGTTTATACCACCTACTTACCCGACCGCACCCCCCATATCCACGCTCCAAAAACCACAGGGGGCAGCTCCTGGCCCGGAGAGACCCTGGCGATGATTCCTGCTGACTTTAATCAGGTCAACATCCACACCTACGATTGGAATATTTCAAACTACGTGCGTCAGGTGCGCGACTGGATGCTCGGCACTATTCACGCCCAATCACCCCTCTGGGTCGGTGAATGGGGAACCTACACCGACGGATATGATGATTTAAATTTCTCCCTGAACCTGATTAAAAATATGATCCGCATGGCTCAACCGGGCGAGACCCATGTGGACGGAAGCCACCTGTTCTCTCTGTATGACTGGGGACAAGCAGAGGAATTTAAGGGATTGATCAACGCCGAGGGCGATCGCCGCCTCAGTTACTATGCCTTTCGTATGGGCATTCGCGCCCTCCAGGGAGGCAGAGATGTGTTATCCAGTAAATTCAATGGTGTAGAAAATGGGAGAGATGTGATGGCGATCGCCACCCAAAATGAGCTGGGACACACTGACATCCTGATGGTCAATGACCATCAGACGCCGTTTCAAACTACCCTTGATGCATCATCAATTCACCCGCTCACAACCTCAGTTACCGAGGCGACCCTTTGGGAATTTAGTGAATCAAACCACGACGCGATCGTCGCCCATCCTCCTATAGATCATGGGAAGGTGAATCTGACCATACCCGCGCACTCTGCATTCTTGCTCCAGCTCATCCCTGGCAGGTAATCCTTCTTCCAGTTGTTAAA
>CAYXJG010000179.1:0-10239 GCA_964465285.1 uncultured bacterium | reverse complement strand
CAGAATTTAGGAGTCAGAATTTAGGAGGGAGCTGGCTTCTGGCTCCTGTCTCCTGAATTCTATCCTTGGAAAAACTTTCCGCCTTGAGGAATACGCCCTTCTGAGGTTTTAGGGACTTGCAAGAACATAAAGTACCAGGAAAGGGGCAGCGGGCGCAGTCCGTCGCCCTTCTCCTTTAGCACCTTTGATTTAACCGCAGATCCCTTACCATAGAAGAAGCTAGGGATGAGAATTAAATAACTTGAGCATAATTTTAAATTTTGTTGGGGTGGCGATGCCGCGCCGCACCTCCCCAATACCGTTAGATTTTATTTAATCCTTGGTTCTTAGATCTATTTGTTTTTTTAGTGGTGGTTTTTGGGAGGTCAGCAATGCCAACACTTAAAGCTCAGGGGAAAACAATCGAGTGCGACATTGGCAGCAACTTGCGTCGGGTGCTGCTAGACAACGGTGTTGATGTTTATAACGGCAACGCGAAGGTTATAAATTGCCGGGGGATTGGCACCTGCGGCACCTGCACCGTGAAGGTCGAGGGAGACATTTCAGAACCCAACTGGCGCGATCGCACGCGGCGATCGCTTCCGCCCCATTCTCCCGACCGCGATCTCCGATTGTCTTGTCAGACAGAGGTGCGGGGGGATGTCGCCGTCACAAAGTTTGATGGGTTTTGGGGGCAGGGCACCGAGTCCGTCTGGACACCTGACCAGTAGCAGATTTTCGTGAATGCATCTACTGTATTTTAGAGACTGTATTTTAGAGACTGTATTTTAGAGGTAGAACTTACGAGCTCAGTAGGCAGGTAAGCCCTGCTCATCTAGCCCACAGCGCAGCATCTATTACGCAAAATTCGAGGCATGTCGTGGATCTTGTTATTACTGTCGCAATCGTTGCGTTACTGGTGGCGATTATTCTCGGTTCTCTTCGCCGAGGCATTCAAAGCCTGATTAGTTTTGCAGTGTTGGGCTTGTTGGCGGCATTTGTTGTCACTTATGTTTCCGGAGAATCATCTGCGTCCCTTGCCTTCCTGGGATTTGGGCGAAATGGAGACACTGAATCCCTGGTCGCAGAGAGGCAGTTCCAAGATTTCTCACGATCCGTTGGAAATTACTTAGACACCAGAGCTACGGCTCAGGCAAATGTCACTAATACTCCCTCTGAGAATCAAGGCACTGACGCCGGAAATGCTGAGACTGCATCTGAAACTCCGTCCGACACAGGAACGCGCGATCCTATTCCAGCATGGTGGTAAGGATGCCATGGCTTCATTTTCTCTATGACCTACTCAGATATACGCACTTCTTCTGATATTCTCATCATCGGCGGCGGCATTATAGGATTGGCGATCGCCCTTGAACTTCGCCTGCGGGGGGCAAGGGTGACCGTGCTGACCCGCCACCGCCCCAGTGCTGCTACCCGTGCCGCAGCGGGAATGCTGGCGCCCCATGCAGAACACCTGCCCCCCGGAGCATTGCTTCACCTGGGGCGCAAAAGCCTTGCACTTTACCCTGAGTGGGTGCAGCGCATTGAAGCGCTAAGCACCATGAAAACCGGGTATTGGCCATCGGGAATCCTCGCCCCCGTTTATGACCGTCACGACTTAGAAACCCGTTATTCCGAGACAAGACGTGGGCGATCGCCCACGGCACCTCTGGGGGAATGGCTTGACTCGTCTACCATTCATCAAGTGCAGCCAGGACTTGGGGCGGATGTCGTGGGGGGATGGTGGCATCCCGAAGATGGCCAGGTGGACAACCGCAAGCTCTTCGACGCACTGTGGACAGCAGCTGAACGTTCGGACATCCTCCTCCAGGATGGAGTATCGGTTGAGGCCATTCACCAGAGCCACGGACGAGTCACTGGAGTGTGGACATCAGCAGGGGTGTTTCACGCCGAACACTATGTGCTGGCAGCGGGAGCCTGGTCGTCTGACCTGCTCCCACTGCCCCTGAAGCCTGTCAAAGGGCAGATGATGTCTGTGACGGTTCCTCCAACCGGGCGGGATGCTCAGACCAGTTCATTGAAGCGGGTGCTGTTTGGCCAGGAGAGCTACATTGTGCCCAGACACGATGGACGCATCATCATCGGGGCGACCGTTGAGTCCGTCGGCTTCACGCCCCACAACACCCCAACAGGACTGCACCGCCTCCTGAGTGCTGCAATTCGGCTCTATCCTGCACTAAAAGACTATCCCATCGCGGAAACCTGGTGGGGCTTCCGTCCCACCACCCCCGACGAAGCGCCCATTTTGGGACCAAGCCACTGTGATAATCTAGCCCTGGCAACGGGGCACCATCGTAACGGCATTTTGCTGGCTCCCGCTACAGCACTGCTCGTGGCAGACTGGGTGTGGAACCGAGCGTCTAGCGAGATGCTAGCTGCTTTCAACTGGCGACGCTTTTCCAATGGCGCCTCCCCGGTTCTATCCTCTGCCAGGAGTGCTGAGGATGCAGCTTCTCATGATTCGTTCTCCTCTCCACCTCCCCAGGCTAATCCACCTACTCCTCACTCACCATCTTCCGTTGCTCTTGCATCACCTCCTATGCACACCCTCGATACATCTACGCCACAACCCGACACCCCATCGTCCCCTGATACGGCGGCCAGTTCCTTCCCTACTGATGCGCCGCTTACCATTGCCGGACGGATCTTCCGGTCTCGTCTGATGACGGGTACTGGGAAATACCGCACCTTCGATCAGATGCACCGGGCGATCGCCGCGAGCGGGTGCGAGATTGTCACGGTTGCCGTGCGCCGGGTGCAGACTCAGGCACCAGGGCATGAAGGATTAGCGGAAGCCCTGGACTGGAAAAAGTTGTGGATGCTGCCCAACACAGCCGGATGCAAGACAGCAGAGGACGCTGTTCGTGTGGCGCGGCTAGGGCGAGAGATGGCGAAGCTGCTAGGCCAGGACGACAATAATTTTGTGAAGCTGGAGGTTATTCCCGATGCCACCTACCTGCTGCCTGATCCCATTGGCACCCTGAACGCTGCTCAGCAGTTGGTAAAAGAAGGGTTTACTGTTTTGCCCTACATTAATGCCGATCCCCTCCTGGCAAAGCGGCTGGAGGAAGTTGGCTGCGCCACCGTCATGCCCTTGGGATCACCCATTGGCTCAGGTCAGGGGATTCGGAATGCGGCAAATATCCAAATCATCATCGAGAATGCAAAAGTGCCCGTTGTTGTAGATGCGGGCATCGGTGCGCCCAGCGAAGCCGCCCAGGCAATGGAAATGGGGGCTTCGGCACTGCTTATCAACACGGCGATCGCCCAGGCATCTGATCCCGAGCGCATGGGACGGGCAATGGGGCTTGCAACAGAAGCAGGGCGACTGGCATTTCTCTCCGGGCGCATCCCCATCAAGCAGTCTGCAAGCGCCAGCTCCCCCGTGACCGGAACCATCGCTTAGCGGAAACCTCTTAGAAAGGCACCCTGAGCTACACTGCCACAGGCTAGTATCGGAAGACAAAAGTCAGAAGGATAAAGGCAGAATGGGGATTCTTTATGTGCCAAGAGTTCTGCCTATCAAATACGACTTGGCAGAGTTCTCAAATTCACAACGCAAGAATAAGGGTTTGGGGCGCGCTGAGCGCGCCCCAAACCCTTATTCTTGCGTGAAACTTGCCAAGTCGTGAAGGATCGGCGCGAGTTCTAAAGGAAAATTTGTTGCTACCTGCTACATAATCTGATTGGATTATGGTGTGTTGAGGATTACAATTTATGTGGTTTCAAGACTGAAATGGTTTCACGATTGAAACATCACGCTGCATTTGCTTTGCGACGAAGCGATGCCTTGTCAGGTCATGGACTCAGACTTTGAAGAAGGAAACCCTGTGCGGCGTGCAGCGTTTTCTCACTCGAACGTAAAGAGTATGGCCTGTAGCGGTATAGACGAAGACTTTTCATTTTCTACGAGGTGTTGAACGCTGCTAACCGCTGAACCCTTTTCTGCCAACCAGCATACCTTTGATGATGGGTTGACCGTCATTCACCAGCAGATGCCGACCTCCCCCGTTGTGACGGTCGATGTGTGGGTGAAGGCGGGGGCGATCGCTGAGCCAGATGCCTGGTCGGGCATGGCACACTTTTTAGAGCACATGATTTTCAAGGGAACGAACCGCATTCCCCCTGGCTATTTCGACCATGTGATTGAAACCTGCGGTGGTGTTGCCAATGCAGCCACGAGCCACGACTATGCTCACTTCTTCATCAATGTGGCGTCGCCCTATCTGCGCGATGGCATGATGGGTCTAGCGGAACTGCTGCTCCAGGCGGCGATCCCCGACGATGAGTTTTTGTGTGAACGCCAGGTGGTTCTTGAGGAACTGTACCAGTCCCAAGATGATCCTGACTGGGTGGGGTTTCAAGCTCTGATGGAAAGTCTATACCGTGCCCATCCCTATGGCCGATCGGTTTTAGGAACAGAAGACACGCTGATGGGGCGATCGCCCGACGAGATGCGGCAGTTTCACCGGATGCACTATCAGCCTGAAAATATGACCGTTGTGGTCATTGGCGACGTGGATCTGGATTCTACTCTGGCGCTTGTTCGGGAGGCATTTCAGGGGTTTGCGCCCCGAGTGAAGTCCCCCTCTCCCCCTTGTGTCCCCGCATTGCCCCTCAATCGTATTCGACGCCAGGAGCTAGGGCTAAGCCGAATTGAGCAGGCGCGGCTGCTGATGGCATGGCCGGGGCCGGGGGTAGAGCAACTACGCACAGCTTATGGCCTGGATCTCCTATCGGCGGCCCTAGCCGGAGGGCGATCGGCGCGGCTTGTACGGGAACTGCGGGAAGAACGCCAGTTGGTTCATGCCATCGGCAGTGATTTTTCCCTCCAGCGAGACTCCAGCCTTTTTACCGTTAGTGTGTGGCTTGATGCGCGGAACCTGGATGCTGTAGAGGCGATCATTGGCGATCGCTTCTCGGAGCTGGCAGAGTCTCCCCTAGGGGAAGCAGAACTGAACCGCTATAAATGCTTGCTGTGCAACGACTATGCCTTCTCGACGGAAACGGCTAACCAGTTGGCGGGCCTCTACGGGTACTACAGCACCATTGCCAGTGCAGATGTGTCTACGGCCTATCCTGCCCATATTCAGTCCCTAACCGCTGAGGATGTTCAGTCCATCATGCGGCAGCATTTGTCCCCCCATCGCTATGCTGCTACGATTCTCAAGCCCCTGGGTTAAGCTGGAGCGTCAAGGATGGCGTCAACAGTGAGGGACTGAACGAGTTTGAAATCGAGCGCGTATGGAATCAAAAGAAGGAAGGGTCATAAAGAGTGAAGGCTTGAAGGAAACATAAAGCCTGTTGGGTTCCAGCCCTAGCAGTGGCACGATTAGAACGAGAGTTGACTTAGATTTAGACCTATGTACCCTGGCACAATTAAAAAACGAACATAAGACCCTGCGCTTCCCGCGCAGAGAGCGGCGCAGGGTCTTATGGGTTTTATGGTTCACTGTGCTCACCTACTCATTCATTCACATTCATCACAGGACAATTGAACAGCTATTATGTCGGTATCTCCCCAAGCAACGCGCCCAACGCCACCCCGGAATATCCATCGAACGGTTTTAGAGAATGGATTAACTATCGTGGCAATGGAGAATCCTATTGCCGATATTGTGGCTTGCCGGATGCTGTTTGACGGTGGAAGCCGCTTGGAGCATCCTGATAAAACTGGTGTTTCCCACCTGATGGCGGCAGTGCTGACCAAGGGAACAGAGCAGCTATCCTCCCAGGACATTGCAGAAAAGGTCGAATCTATCGGCGCAAGCCTGGGCACCGATGCGACTGCTGATTATTGCCTAGTGGGGTCAAAGACCGTTGCTGCCGATTTTCCACGGGTGCTCAACCTGGCATCAGATATTGTGCGATCGCCCAGCTTTCCTGACCACGAGGTTGACCTGGAGCGCCGCTTGACTCTGCAAGGCATTCGCTCGATGCAAGAACAGCCTTTCACCGTCGCCTACCAGCAGTTGCGTGAAGCCTTATACCCCTCCCATGCCTACGCGACCTCTGGCTTGGGGACAGAGGAAACGGTGGCTCCCATGACGCGGGATGATTTGCTTGACTACTATCGTCATGCCTTCCGGCCTGAAAATATGGTGGTGAGTTTGGCCGGACGCATTGATCCCCAACAGGCCACCAACCAGGTTGCCCAGGCTCTCGGAGCCTGGATGCCTGAGAACTGGATGCCTGAGAACAGGACGGGCGATCGCCCAGGTCGGGAGCCGATGCTGGCATTTGAGTCTAACCCCCAAACCCGCGTGACGGAGCAAGCCACCATGCAGTCTGTCGTTATGCTTGGCTTTCCTGCTGCATCGGTTCATGACCCTGACTACATGGCGCTGAAGCTCCTCAGCACCCACTTGGGGAATGGTCTGTCAAGCCGTCTGTTTGTAGAACTGCGCGAAAAACGGGGGTTAGCCTATGATGTGTCTGCCATCTATCCCACGCGGGTAGACTGGTCCCACTTTGTCGTCTATATGGGCACGGCTCCGGTAAACGTTCCTACAGCTATTGAGGGCTTACGGGCAGAACTCGATCGCGTCTGCACCCAGCCTCTCACCGATGACGAGCTGCAAATTGCGAAGAACAAGCTCCTAGGGCAATACGCCCTGGGCAAACAGACGAACGCGCAGATGGCACAACTGTATGGCTGGTATGAGGTGCTGGGCCTGGGCATTGATTTTGACCAAACCTTTCAGGAGGCGATCGCCACGCTCACGGCTGATGAAGTTCAACGGGTTGCCCATCAGTACTTGTCATCTCAACCCTATCTGTCGCTGGTTGGCCCCCAGACGGCTTGAAAAGTTGTTGATTTGCAAAAAGGCTGGATAATATAGGCGATCGCAGGGATCATCAAACGCCATCCCATGTCAACATACGTCAACGTGGGTGCAGCGCTGACAAACCACATTTACGGTTGATGAGATCAATGCCCTATCTGCCTGCTAATTCCTCTTCTTCACCTCAACGAAGTTACCTGGATGCTTGGTTGCATGACAACTTGAGCTATCCCGAAACACACTTGCGGTGTTGTTTGCGGGGCAACATCCTAAACCTCCTCTATGAGGGCGATCCCGTTCCCGACCAGCAGTCGATTGCCTACCATGTGGTGCAAAAGCTCAATACCACGGACATTAACGCCCTCGACCTCTCTCTCTCTGTCGCGTCCTCCCCCAACCCCTCTGACCCGCCCGCAGCCATCTATCAAGTCTGGTTATACGGGCGATCGCCCCACCAAAAAAAGCCTGACTGGACATTTCGCATCAATCTTGACCAGATCGGCCATTATCTTCATCACTTCACTGTCCGCCCTGTTGCCCCTACCTCATCATCACCCCCCCCATCGGCGTCCTCCCCGACTCCCCGACCCACTGACGCTGCTACGTCCATTGCCCGCCACCTCAGCGAAACGCTCAACCCCTTGGGCGTCTCGGTTGCTGTGCGCATCAAAGACCGAACCCAGCCCTCTCAACCGACACGCGCCACTTCAGAAGCAATCAGCTTTCCTGCGGTGCGAGACAGCCACATCCACCGGATGCTGGTGTTTTGCAAAGCCGCATACAGCCCTTCACCCTCGCTGATTGCAGAACCCATTGCTCGCCAGTTGCGATCGCTCAATCTGACGGGCTTCAAAGATGCGATCCTGTCTGTAAAAGTGCAGGGTGAAGAGAAGCCAGAATGGTCACTGCGTATTGATCTGACCTCACCTAATGCCCTCCTGGAAGAATGGGCACGGTGGGGCGATGTAGAAGCTATTCATCATTTGGTGAATCGAGCATTGGAGCCAGCCCATGCCCAGGTTCTCAATGCCTCGATCGAAGACACGGCCCTGCATCTGGATCTAGCCTGTCCACCCGCAACAGAAGCTCCCCCGCAGGAAACAGCCGATTGCGTACAAGGGTTGCTTGATTCTCTATCCCCCCAGGGCATCCAATCGGTGATGCTCCGTGGGTACCCAGACAACCAGGACGCTCCGGGGTGGGCAGAACACCGCATCCTCGCAGCAAGCCACCATCCTGACCGGGGAGACACGCCTCTGACACTGGCGCGTCAGGGAAACCTAGAGGCGATCGCCTATCTCCTGAGCCGCCTGCTGAACCCTGACTTGAACACTCAACTGGAAACGGGCGGCATTCGGGTACAACTGCTGAAAAAGGACGCCCGACTCCACGTGATGTGCAGCGCCATCGTCTGTCCGTCTGAAAGCGACGTTGCGCCTCAAGTCATTCGATTTCTATGGGACATTCATCATCCCAACATGGGGAGCGTGCGCCTATACGGGCGACGATCGGGCGTGCGCGCGCCCCTCTGGAGCCGGAGTGAAGATTTTGCTGCCCCGCCTCAATTCATTCCTATTCCCAGTCCCGATTCGGTCTCTGATGCCTATGTGAAAGACCTGATTAGCGCGCCAGCAGATGAATCTCCTCTTCGGGAAGACCTCACCTCAGAAGAACTGTTGGCTCGGTGGGCACGGTTTCGCCATCAGCTAGCTCACCAGGTGCGGCGATCGCTCCTTAAAACGCAACTCGTCGCCCTGACTCCTGATTCGCTCACCCTGGCGATTCCCAGCACCATTCAAAAGCACGGGCTCAAGACGGCAGCCGTGTGGGCAGCCGTGGGGCTTCTATCTGTCTTGCAGGTAGATTGGCTGCTGGGCGCAATGGGATATAACGCATCTCAGCGCATGGAGGCTGAGCAACAGGCTCTCTCCCCATCTCAGGTTATCCCGTCGGAGACTTCCCCCGACACTCTGACAATGGCGGATTCCCCTGGGAATGGAGCCGATCGCGACGTGAACCAAACCGCCCCTGCCCCAAACGCCCCCGCACCACTAGATGGCAGCGTTTCCGTCGTGTCAGAACTAACGAATCCTGATATAGACGCTGCTGGCTCATCGCTAATCAGCGTTGCACCAGGATCGGCGTCTGATACCCTGTCTGCAATGCAAACGGAACTATTGAGCCAGTCTCCCTATCCAACCTTTAACAGCAACCATCTCGATCTAAAACTGGCGATGTACTACCAGCATGTTGCTGAGTTTGGCTCGCCTGATGTCCTTGTTATCGGTAGTTCCCGTGCTCTGCGAGGCATTGATCCCGTAGTATTGGAAGACGCGCTAATAGATTTAGGCTATGACAATGCTGATGTTTTTAACTTTGGCATCAACGGCGCAACGGCGCAGGTGGTGGAACTGGTGGTTCACCGTATCCTCGACCCAGCACAACTACCCAAGCTCATCCTCTGGGCAGACGGTGCCCGTGCCTTTAATGGGGGACGGGAAGACCGCACCTACCAGGGCATTGCTACCTCTGAGGGATACAAACTGCTCTCGCAGGGGGATCTGGGCGTTCCATCAGTGCATGGTGAAGAGTCCCAGGCTACCCCTGAGACAACGCCATCAGATAGGAGCTGGGTGCAAACCTTTAGCCAATCACTGACCCGAAGCTATGCAGACCTGGACGACTGGCTGAGCGATCGCCTTGCCACAGTCTCCGCAGCCCACTCAAACCGAGATGCCATTAAATCTGTGATCCAGGATGGACTAACGGGCGATTTGTCCGAGGGGGACTTCATGCTTGGAACACCAAGAACGGCTACATATTCCGATGCCCCAGACCCTCGCTCAACCTCACCTGAGGACATGAGTTTTGAGAATGCAAATGCCCTGGCACGGGTCCCTGGGCAGATTGGCATTGACGGCTTTTTGCCACTAGAAGCCCGATTTGATCCTGTGACCTATTACGAAACCTATGCGCGGGTTCCCGGCAACTACGACCAGGACTACGCTAACTTTCAGCTCGCAGGCCAACAAGCCAAGGCATTGCAAACTCTTTTGCAGCTCGGCGATACCCATGATGTTCCCATCGTTTTTATCAACTTGCCGTTGACTGAAGAATATCTCGACCCCTACCGGCTAGAGCATGAGCAAGAATTTCGGCAACACCTGCTCAGTCTCGACCTCACCCACAATCAGTTCATTTTTCGGGACATGAGTGAGCTGTGGCTCACCGAGAGCGACACCAGCAGCCCAGCCTACTATCAGTATTTTTCTGACCCAAGCCACCTCAACCAACAGGGGGCAGTTGAATTATCCCGGCGTATTGCTGAAGATCCAATGATTCCTTGGCGAGGAGAAGGGTTTTAGAGAGATCCTCTAAACCCTACGCCGATTGCTGCGCGGGCAGCGCAGGGTCTTAGGGATCTGCGGCTAAATACACAATTTGGCAAGTTTCA
>CAYXJG010000178.1:0-10248 GCA_964465285.1 uncultured bacterium | reverse complement strand
AAACCTTGCGCTGCCCGCGCAGCGGGCAGCGCAAGGTTTATGGGTTTTATACTTATTGTGACCATCTACTTATAGCGCTGTGCAGGCTCATTAAGTACAGTATGTTGAATGGCGGCGCAGAGCGCCGCCACTGAATAAATTTGGGTGTGCTTAACCAATTTGCACACTGCTATAGATACATACTTGAAAAACGAGGGTTCAATTATTTCAACCTGATTGGGATAGAGCAGCGCAGTATCGCTGCGCTGCTCCATCTAGATTGGTTTTATATGATCCTCAGAATCTGCCCAAACCGCGATTTTTGCGTGAACCTTGCCAAGTCGTGTTGGTTCCTACATTGACAGGCTGAATGATATGCGTCAGTTTTTTTCTCATCTGAGCCATCGATGGTCTGGTGATGCTGCTTCACCACCACCCGGTCTGTCTGCGGTTAATCCAGAACTGGCGATCGCCGCCCAGAGCATCGATATGGTGTACTCCACCGGGGGGCAAGCCTTCCATGCACTAAAAGGTGTGAATCTACGCGTGCGTCAAGGAGCCGTGCAGATGATTGTGGGGCCATCGGGCGCAGGCAAGACGACCCTACTGCTGATTTTGGCAGGTGTCTTAACACCGACAGCCGGGCGCGTTCACCTCCTGGGACATACCCTTGCCCACATGGATCGGCAGGCGGTAGATCACTTTCGACTCCACAACATCGGCGTCATCTTTCAGGAAAGTAACCTACTGCGATCGTTAACGGCCTTGGAAAACGTAGAAGCCGCCCTGGTGATGAAAGGAATTCGAGGACGAGAGGCACGACATCAGGCTATGGCATTGTTGGAAGAGGTGGGGCTGGGCGATCGCGCCCAGCATCTACCGCGAGAACTATCTGGAGGCCAGCAGCAGCGAGTGGCTGTAGCGCGTTCCCTGGCAGGCAACCCCCCCATCCTTATCGCAGACGAACCTACCGCTTCTTTGGACTCACAAAATGGACACATCGTTGTTGAATCCATGCGGCGTCTTGCTAACGACCATGGCTGCACAGTTTTAATCGCGACCCATGATCCCCGCGTTTTGGGATTTGCGGACTGCATTGCCAACCTGCATGATGGGGTGCTGAGCAGGGCAAAAGCCATCAGCGATTTGCCCATAAGTGAGCTGACTTCTTCCAATCCGCTCTGATATCTCACCGCTTTGGTTCGGTTTTGGCTCCGGGGGTATTACAGGTGAGAATTTGGTATTAAGGGGGCAAAAAGGTTGCCTGAGGTGACCTTTTTGCCCCTAAATTTCTATGATGAGACACGACTTGGCAAAGGTCTCAAATTCACAACGCAAAAATAGGGGTTTGGGGCGCGCGCAGAGCGCGCCAAACCCCTATTTTTGCGTGAAACTTGCCAAGTCGTGATGAGAATTACTGCAAGTTTCTACATTTTATTGACAGAGAGACTGTTAAGTGCAGCCTATCGTTTATAAAAACAACTTATATTTTCAGATTATTGATATCTAGTTAGTTTATGGCTAGAGTGGACGCACAAAGGCATAGAGGAAAAAGATGGATTTTTGAATTTTTCATTGACTTAAGTCTATGGCGTTGTAAACGGCATCATTGTAAACGGCATCACTGTAAACGGCATCATTGTAAACGGCGTTATTGTGAACAACATTGGAGGTCATCATTGGAGGTCATCATGGTTCAAGCCTTAACAGCTCCTACCGGATCTAAGCAAGACACTCCTGATACTGCTTTTGCAAAAGCAGAACCCACTCCTGGGACGGCTGCTTTATTCACAGGGCGTCTATCTGATTTTTCGGAGATGTCCCTAGACGATGCGATTTACCGCTCTCGCAAATATGCCCGTTTGGTTGCTCTGGCCTGCGGTGAAACGTCTTCCGAAGCTGCCGTTGCCTGGGAACAGTTCGATGAACTGCTGTCTGCCCGTGCTGCCCATCAGACCCATCGTCCTCAGTCTAGCTTCGAGCAATATTGTGAGCTGCATCCCGACGCAATGGAGTGTCGCTTGTACGATGCCTAGCCGGAAAGCTCGATGATTATTTAAGTCTTGATGCTAGTTTGTCCATGCTCAATTAAGATTCTCAAACGATTCACCGGAGACTGTTATGGTTTTGCTAACGGATAGCCTGAAGACAGATGCAAACGCGAATCGGTTAACCCTCCAGTCCCATCAGATCTGTAAGGATACCACTGCAATTCGATGCCTGGACTGGGATCGCGATCGCTTCGACATTGAGTTCGAGCTACAAAATGGTACGACATATAATTCTTTTCTGATTCAGGGGGAGCAGACGGCGCTAGTCGATACTTCCCATGCCAAATTCCGCGACCAGTATTCGGAACTGTTGACACAGTTAGTGGATCCGGCTCAGCTCAATTACCTGGTCATCAGCCACACAGAACCAGACCACAGTGGCCTGGTTGCCGACGTGCTGGCGATCGCCCCCCAGATCACCATTGTCGGGGCAAAAGTGGCTATCCAGTTCCTTGAAAACATGGTGCATCAGCCTTTTCAGTCTCATGTCGTCAAAAATGGAGAGACGTTGGATTTGGGCAACGGGCACGTTCTTGAGTTTGTTTCGGCTCCAAACTTGCACTGGCCTGACACCATCTTTACCTACGACCATGCCACTCAGGTTCTCTACACCTGTGATGCCTTCGGGATGCACTACTGCGATGAGCACCTGTATGATGAGTTTCCTGATCTACTGGAGGTCGATTTTAAGTATTACTATGATTGCCTCATGGGGCCGAACGCCCGCTCAGTGCTCATGGCGCTCAAGCGCATTAGCAAGCTGTCAGTTCAGCAGGTGGCAACGGGCCATGGCCCCTTATTGCAGCATCACGTTCATGACTGGATGGATCGCTATCGGCAATGGAGCGAAGCCCAGGCAAAAACAGAGAACCTAGTGGTGCTATTTTACAAGGCTGGTTATGGCCATAGCGACGAGTTAGTAGGGGCGATCGCCCGAGGGATCACCAAGACCGGGGTTGAGCTAGAGCTGATCGACCTGTCCAGCACCGATCCCCACGAAGTCCGGGAACTGGCGACTGCCGCCGCTGGCATGGTTATTGGAATGCCGCCCCATAGGCAGCAAGACGCTGGAGTTCACGCGGCTCTCAGCACCATTTTGGCATCGGCGCACCAGAAGCAAGCCATCGGACTGTTTGAAACCGGGGGGGGCGAAGACGAACCCATTTATCCCCTCCGCACGCAGTTTCAGGATTTGGCATTGACCGAAGCTTTCCCGCCCATTTTGGTCAAGGCGGAGCCAACGCCATCTCTCCTGCATATCTGTGAAGAGGCTGGCGTAGATTTGGGACAGTGGCTGACCCGCGATCGCACAATTCGCCAGATCAAGTCCCTGGACAGTAGCCTGGAGCGAGCACTGGGACGTCTGAGTGGCGGTTTATATATCATCACTGCCCGCAAGGGAGATGTGTCCAGTGCAATGCTGGCATCCTGGGTGATGCAGGCCAGTACAGAACCACCGGGGGTCGCCATTGCCGTTGCTCGGGATCGGGCCGTGGAGTCTCTGCTGCAGGTGGGCGATCGCTTTGTCCTGAATGTTCTGGAGGAAGGGAATACCCAGGAACTTATCAAGCATTTCCTAACTCGATTTGCCCCTGGAGCCGATCGCTTTGCTGGGGTAAAGACTTATCCCTCAAAGCAGGGTAGCCCCATCCTTGCCGACGCCCTCGCCTATCTGGAGTGCGATGTTACCCATCGGATTGAGAGTGGCGACCACTGGATTATCTACAGCACCGTTCACACAGGGCGCGTTGCAAAAGCAGATGGATTAACCGCTGTCCATCACCGTAAAGTAGGCAACCATTACTAATTCCACTGAGGTTCATCAATGACTGAGCTAACCGCAGCACTGACGATGACACAGACCGCACAGCCTTCCCGCGATGTTCAAGTGGCGGAAGTGGCAGACCAAACGCGGGTGTTGCGATCGCGCACTTGGGATCGGCTGAAGTTTGAGGTGGAATATGCGCGACAAAAAGGCACCACCGCAAATTCTTATCTGATTCAAGCCGATCGAACTGCGTTAATCGACCCGCCAGGCGAATCGTTCACCGAAATTTACTTGCAGGAGCTTTGTCAGCAGATTCCCTTGGGGCAACTGAATGACATCGTTCTGAACCATGTCAATCCCAATCGCATGGCAACGCTTAAGGCACTCGTTGATGTCGCTCCCCAGGTGCGAATTGTGTGCTCGAAACCTGCTGCCAACGCCCTTCGAGCCGCCTTTCCAGAGTGGGAGTACTATTGGGAGCAGCGCATCTATGTGGTGCGGGATGGCGATTACCTTGATCTGGGTCAGGGGCATGTCCTTCAGTTTATCTCGGTCAAGACTCCCCGCTGGCCAGATGGCCAGTGTACCTATGACCAACAGACGCGGGTTCTCTTTTCAGATAAGTTTTATGGGATTCACGTCTGTGGCGATGCGATTACCGATGAACGGTGGAAGGAACTGGATGGCGATCGCCGCTATTATTTCGACTGTCTTCATGCTCCCCAGGTGCGCCAGGTTGGCGCTGCATTGGGTAAGCTGGATACCGTTCAGGCGGCGTGCATTGCTCCTGGTCACGGCCCGTTGGTCAAGTACAGCCTGAGCCGTTTCCGCTATGACTATCGCCAATGGTGCCAGGAACAGGCAAGCCAGAGTTTTCGGGTGGCGGTGCTCTATGCGTCGGCCTATGGCAATACCGCCCTGGTTGCGGGGGCGATCGCCCAGGGCTTGGTGCAGGCGGGCATCGCTGTGGACTCTATTAACTGCGAACAGGCCAGTACGGAGGAGATTACCCAGGCGATCGAGTCCTGTAATGGATTCATCATTGGGTCGCCTACCTTAGGAGGCCATGCACCAACTCAAATCCAAACGGCCCTGGGCATCATCGTCTCAACGGCAGCGAAGACGAAGCTAGCGGGGGTCTTCGGCTCCTATGGTTGGAGTGGAGAAGCCATCGGCTTGATCGAGGAACGGCTGCGCAATGCCAACTACCGCATGGGATTTGACCCAATTCGAGTGCGGTTTAGCCCCACAGAAGATACGTTGCAAGTCTGCCGGGATGCAGCGGCAACCTTTGCCCAGGGACTACGGCGGCGGCAGAAAGAGCGCATGACTCAGCAGGGGGTGACTGAAACCCAGACGAACCGGACGGATCAGGCTATCGGTCGGATCATCGGCTCCCTCTGCGTGATGACCACCTGCCACGATATTCAGCATGGTTCAGAATCCAGAACCTTACACCGGGGCATTTTAACCTCTGCGGTGTCTCAGGCTAGCTTTAACCCGCCGGGAATCATGTTGGCGATCGCCCCTGATGCCTACACGGACTACACCCATCCCACTCGTGCTCCCCAGCCCGGTGACGCTTTCGTGCTCAACATTCTTAAGGAAGGGCGCAATCTACGCCGTCACTTTGCGACAGGGAGCATCCAATCCGATGATCATGCGGATGTGTTTCGTCGCCTTTCAACTCACTCTGCGACCAATGGCTGCTTGGTGCTGGATGAGGCTCTGGCATATCTGGAATGCACCATGAGCACAGTAACCAAATGCGGCGATCGCTGGTTAGTCTATGCAACGGTAAATCACGGTGATGTCCTTGAACCCAATGGCATCACAGCCGTTCAGCACCGGAAATCGAGTATGGCGTAGTACACGATACTCTCTGCCATACTCCCTGCCGTAGTCCTGTGGGTCATCGTTGAAGCCCACAGGGCTGTTTTCTTTGGGTACATCGCACGACTTGGCAGGTTTCACGTAGAGATAGAGGTTTGGCGCGCGCTCCGCGCGCCAAACCTCTATCTTTGTGTTGTGAATTTGAGAACTTTGCCAAGTCGTGTACATCACGTCAATTCGGAATAAGCTCAAAACTGCTTAACCCGAACTCAGATTTGATTAAGCAGGAGGGCGATCGCCCCTGTGCCATTCCCGATTCCAAATGGTTAACCCTTCAACAGAGCGGGAGGGCGGTGTTGCCCCCAGTTGAGAAATCAATAGCCCCAACACCACCGCCACCGGAGCCGTAATCGCAGACTGCCAGATGCCGGGAAAGCTCAACCAGTTAAACCCGGAGCCAAGAGCCAACAGGGCCGTCGCCGCAATGGTTCCATAAAAGGCACCCGTGGCATTTACCCGGGGAAACAAAACGCCCATCAGGAAAATTCCTAGCACCGGGCCTAAAAACATCGTGGTGTATTTAATTAAAAAAGGCAGCAACGATTCTCCGGTGGATGCCACATAAAATGCCGAAAGAATGCCCAGGATACCCCAGATCACAATTAGCCATTGCGCTACCTTGAGGGATTGAATCTCGCTGGACTGCGGCCTGACATATCGCTGGTAGAAATCTACAGTCATGCAGGTTGCGAGAGAATGCAGAGCCGAGTCAATGGAGGACATCGCTGCGGCAAAGATTGCTGCCACTAAGAACCCTGATGCCCCCACAGGAACCTGATTCACAATGAAATATGATAAGACGCCATCAGGCTGCACATCGTCAGGCAACGCCGCATTGACGGTATAAAATCCGAACAGAAGTACGCCTAATAGTAACGTGGCAGCGACTCCCACAGCGCCAGAAAACCAGCCCAGAACAATCGCTTTTCGGGCAGACGGGACATCTGCACAGGACACATAACGCTGTACCGACTGCTGATTGGTACCTGCTACTGCAAAGGCTAAGATGCCGTAAGCGACCAGGGCAGTCGGTAAGGAGCGAATTGAATCCGGCTCCCAGGAGAGATTGACCCAAGTGAGTTTGCCGCCCGCCGCTGCCGCTTGCCAGAGATCGCTAAAGCCACCAGGAACCCCGGAGACTGCCGCCCCAACACCTGCCGCCAGTCCAACAAAAATCATGGCAAACTGCAGCACGTCCGTCCATACGACGGCGGTCATTCCCCCAGTTGCCGTATACACCACCGATAGGATGCCGACAAGTAAGATGGAGCCATACAGGGGAAGATCCGTGACCGTTGCGACAACCAGGGATGCTGCGTAGAGAAGCCCCCCCAATCGGGCAATCACAAAGAGTAAGAAGCAGAGAGAACCGAGCGATCGCGTCTTGGCGTCAAACCGCTTTTCCAGGTACTCGTAGGCGGTGGTCAGGTTCAGCCGGACAAAAAAGGGCAGAAATAGCAACATCACCAGGCCATAGCCCACGAAATCACCCAGTTGAAGCTGGAGGTACAGAAACCCGTGGCTATAGCCTTCCCCTGGCCCACCCAGGAGGGAGGCAGCAGAGAAGGAGGTTGCAATGATGGACAACCCCAGCGCCCACCACGGCAGATGCCTCTCTCCCCGAAAATACTCATCAGTGTTGGTTTGTCTGCGGCTGGCCTGAATCCCAATACCCACAATAAGCAAGGCATATATTCCAACAATAGCCCAGTCAATACTACTCATCCGTCTACCTTTCGCCTTCTGCGTTTAGTCCTCATCCGTCATCCGCTTATCCTGGCAGGTCTACCTCTTATCTTCCCTCACGGATCTGCCGTACTGAGGCAATATTCAAGGGAAGCAAGAGCCTCAGGAAGGATATCGCTAAACCAGACGGCTTGGACGTCTCGACTTGTGTCACTGCGAAGGAAAGTGCTGACGGTGTTTTGCCAGAGGCGATCGCCCCCCGGCAGGATCATGCCATAGCCATCACAGGTGAGGGGAGTGCCGGGAAGAAGGGCGTAGTCCTCTGGATTTGCGTTGAGGCGCAGGAGTTCTCCCAGGAGGAGCGCACCATCACTGGCAAAAGCATCAATGTCTCCGGCAGAAAGGGCGGCGATCGCATCGGTTCGTCCGGTGATGCCCTCAAAGTACACGGGGTCGGCAAAGGGATAGGTTTCTTCGATAAATGCGGCGTTGGTGGTGTTGGGCAGGAGGCCGATAGATCGTCCCGCAAGGGTGCGAGATGGATCAGCGATAACGGCATCGGTACGCCGGGCAAGCAGTTGGGTTCCAGTGTAGAAGAAGGGGGAGGAAAACAGGACTCCGTTCACATCCCGGCGAATGGTGTTGGGGCCACACTCTAGATGTACAGTGCCGTTTTGTACCAGAGCAAATCGATTCTCCAGATTAGACGGAAGGCGGACAATATCCAGATTAGTGTCAAGTTGGAGCGATCGCTCCAGTGTCTGGCCCAGTTCCTCCACTAACTCAAAGCAGTAGCCCGTCCATGTTCCCTCTCCATCTAAGAAGCCAAAGGGAGCCGCATCGGCACGAATTCCCACCCGTAGAGTGCCTGTCTCCCTGATTTCATCCAGGGCAGAGGTGAACGGAGGCAGCGGGGAGAGCGCTGTCGGAGATGGAATCACAGGTTCCGGCGGTGTTCCTCCGTAGGCAGTTTCCAAATCATCTGCTGTAAGGGATTGAATCAGGTAGAGGGGCATGGCCTCTTGACTCAGCGTTTGGGCATAGTCTAGGGACAGTGACGGTGCGGTGTCGGCATCGGTTTCCAGATAGCGTTTAAAAAATGCAATGCTGAGGGCATTTAAATAGTCTCGCCCGATGGCTGTGCTGGGAGGGCGGAGGAATTGGGGAAATCCCTCAATGTAGGCGTCGTCGCTAGTAGTGAAGTGGGTGCCGCCCTGCACCAGAGCCAGATAGGCATCGGGATGACTCGCCGCATTGTTCAGCCAGACGAAGGGGTGGATTTGCTCTGGGATAGCGGGGGCGATGATGTCATTGCTGCCGCTGTAGATTAAGGTTGGCACTCCAATGTTGCCCATTCCGTCAGGGCCATAGAGGAAATGAGTCATAGGATAGGCCGCAATGACTGCTTGGATGCGTGGGTCAGTGAGGTCATAATCCACCGGGGGCAAATGCTTCGCAGGGCACTGCAACACATAGGCCAGGTTGAGGGTTGCGTTGTCGTCAGTGCATTCTGCCAGAAGCCAGTCTTCGTCAATGAAGGCTCCTGCCACTGCCAATGCCGTCGTACCGCCAAGGGAATTGCCAAACACGCCCACCTGCTCCAGGTTGAGCCGTGTAGCCCAGATTTCATCCTGCGCTTCCAGATCTTCTAGGTAGTCCAGGGTGTAGGTGAGGTCGAGGGCACGGCTGAGATATTCCATCGGAGTGAGGATGTCGTTGAGTTCCCCGTCTAGAAACACTTGGCGGTAGGTTAAATTGCTGCCTACGTGTTCTGGCGCGGCTACCGCAAATCCGTGGGATGCCCAGTGTTCCGCTAGATAGGCATAGTTGGCGCGGGTTGCCCCAAAGCCGTGGGTCATCAGGAGGACGGGGGCTGGGGTATCTCGTTCCATAGGCCAGTAGAGATCGACTGCAAAGTCGTAGGCGCTGACAAAGCCGATGTCGGTGGATCGTACCGCCCGTACTGGGACGATGACGGTATCTTGCTCCACGGTATACTTGCCTGGCTCTCGCCAGTCTGGTTGGGGGGTGTCCTCATCATCGACATCGCTAACGAAAGGGTCAGGATCATGGCTGGCCTCGCGGGTGGCTGCCTGGGCGATCGCCCCAATCACCGCATGGCGATAGTCTACCTGCATCATCAGTTCTGTGGTGAACTGAACCAGTGTTGGAAAGTCCACATACACCACATCCCCAGGAAACTTTCGCAGAATATTAATCAGCGAGAAGCCTTCCTCATCTGACGCGGCCAAAATCATAGCATTGCGAATGGCCGCTTTGCCGTTGCGTCCTTCTGCCGTGTAGAAGGCGCGCCCCAATCGCTCCAGCAGCGCTTCGACCATCGGCGAATAGATAAACTGTACCAGTTCCCGAGGCTGCTCAACGTCAACCTGCTGTGCCAGAATACGTTGCAGCATCGCCACCTGCTGTTCATCAAACTCAGCGAAAATCACCTCCAGCGAGGGGCTTACGGTACCGTCTAGGGCAAACTGTGCTAGGTCGTCCACCGGCACCGACACCTCCAGAACCCCGATTTGGGTGTAGATCCAGTCAGCGGCGATCGCCGGACGGGAAAACAGAGTGGCAGGCACGCCTCCCAGTCCCAGGAGAGCAAGGACTGAAAGACAGGGATGAATCAAGCTACGAGCGCTGACCATAGAGTAATGAGAGCAAAAAAGGGCGATCGCAGTATATCAACGGACGCTATAAAATGGGCGAGATTGAGGACGCTTCGCATTTTATAGCGCTATGCAAGCGCATTAAGTACAGTGTGTTGAGTACAGTGTGCTGAGTACAGTGTGTTGAGTGGCGGCGCACTGCGCCGCCACTCAACACATTTGGGTGTGCTTAACCAATTTGCACACCGCTATA
>CAYXJG010000177.1:6008-10281 GCA_964465285.1 uncultured bacterium | reverse complement strand
CCCCCTTTTCAAGGGGGGAATCACGATCAAAGTCCCCCTTTTCAAGGGGGATTTAAGGGGGATCAGTATTGTTCCAGCGTGTTATCAAATACTTTTCAAACACGCTCTTAAACTAGGGTATTCAAAGCTCTGCTGGAATTTTTAGATCGGTTCATGACCTAATCTGAAGAGGGCGGCGTATTCGTGCGACGCCCTTTTAATACCCTGTTTGAATTGCTCTGTTTTAACTATCGTGTATTCTGCCTCTTTTTTTTTGACGAATCCTTATGCAGCAGGCCATCGGGCGGCGATCGCCCTCGGCAGTAATCTGGGAAATTCGCAATCGACTCTGGATGGTGCCCTGAGAATGCTTCAGGCCAGTCCTGGCGTTCACGTAAACGGCATCTCTCGCTATTACAAGACTGCTGCGGTGGGGCCACCTCAACCAGATTATTTAAATGCTTGCGCCATATTGACCACAGCTCTATCTCCCCGGTCTCTGCTCCGTAGGTTGCTGGACATTGAGGCAGCCTTTGGGCGGGAGCGACGAGAGCGGTGGGGGCCACGCACGCTAGACCTTGACCTGCTGCTGTTTGATGATGCGGTTTTAGCTGAACCCGGCCTTATCCTTCCCCACCCCCGTATGGCAGAGCGGGCGTTTGTCCTGGTTCCGCTCTGCGACATTGCTTCCCACTGGATTCATCCAGTCACGAACCGGGCGATCGCCCAACTGGCTGAAACTGTTGACTGTTCAGGTGTTTTTGAGGTTGCACACGCCAATGTCTGTCCAAGTGGCTCTGACCCGGTACTCTAGGGTAAGGATTTCCTAACGTACCTCTACCCTCTACCTCGTCATCATCATTTTTTATGCCGATGCAACCCGAACCCCCAGCTATTCTTGGAAAGAAGTTGTTCTACCAGGGCCGTAAGTTCAGCTATGAAGTGAATCACCTTCGTCTGCCTAACGGGGCTGAAGGCGATTGGGAATGCGTGCGCCATCCTGGGGGTGCTTTGGCGGTTCCCGTCACTCCCGACGGCAAGCTGGTGCTCGTGCGTCAATATCGGTTTGCCGCCGAGGGACGTCTGCTAGAGTTTCCCGCAGGAACCGTGGAAGTCCATGAGGATCCTGCCGTCACCATTCAGCGCGAAATTGAGGAGGAAACAGGCTATCGGGCGCACCAATGGCGAAAGCTAGGGCAATTTTTCTTAGCACCTGGCTATTCTGATGAAATCATCTATGCCTTTCTCGCCGAAAGGCTAGAAAGACTGGAAACGCCCCCTGCCCAGGATGACGACGAAGACATTGAAGTCGTTCACATGACGCTAAAGGAGTTAGAGCAGGCGATACTAGACGGTGAACCCGTGGATGCCAAATCCATCGCCAGTCTTGTGTTGGCACGCCCGTTCCTGGCTCTCGACATTCCATAGGATTTCTCGATGACAGATTTGATTTTGTTTTGGCACCGCCGCGATTTGCGGATTTCGGACAATGTTGGTCTCGCCGCCGCCCGGCAGCAGAGCTCGAAAGTGGTTGGCGTATTCTGCCTAGACCCTGCTATTTTGGACGCTGACGATGTGGCTCCTGCACGGGTTTCGTATATGATCGGGAGCCTCCAAGAGCTGCAGGAGCGTTATGCTCAGGCAGGAAGTACCCTGCTCATTGTGAAGGGCAAACCCGAGCAGGCGATTTCGTCGCTGGCTAAGGCATTGGGGGCGATCGCCGTTTTTTGGAACTGGGATGTGGAACCCTATGCCCAAAAGCGAGACCATACTGTTCAAGATGCGCTGAAGCAGTTTGGCATTGAAAGCCATACTCAGTGGGATCAGCTTTTGCATGCCCCCGGAGACATCCGCACAAATTCGGGAGACCCCTATTCGGTCTATACGCCCTTTTGGAGAAACTGGAACAGCCAAAAGAAAGATGAGCCCGTGGCACCGCTGCAGGATGCCACAGGATTGACCCCTGATGAAACGGCTGCCGCGAAAGGGGCAGGGGCAGTACCGCTGCCGTCTGCGAAGGAGTTGGGTTTCATCTGGGAAAATCCACTGCTGCTCGCCCCCGGAGAAGCTGCTGCCTACAAGCGGCTAGAGGTATTTTGCGAGGGCGATCGCGCTATTGCCGAATATGACGACCAGCGTAATTTCCCTGCCGTTCCCGGTACCTCTTATCTGAGTGCGGCCCTCAAGTTTGGCACCCTTGGCATCCGCACTGTCTGGCAAATGGCAGCCGCAGCTCTGAGCCGCAGCCGCAGCGACGAAACCCGTCGCAATATTCAGACCTGGCACCAAGAGCTGGCATGGCGAGAGTTTTATCAACACGCCATGTACTTCTACCCAGAACTCGCTGGGGGGCCATATCGCGATCCCTTTCGAGATTTTCCCTGGGATAATGATGAGAAACTGTTTAATGCCTGGTGTCAGGGGCAGACCGGCTACCCCATTGTTGATGCAGCCATGCGCCAGTTGAATGAGGTGGGCTGGATGCACAACCGTTGTCGCATGATCGTGGCAAGTTTTCTAACCAAAGACCTGATCATTGACTGGCGCTGGGGCGAAAAGTATTTCATGCAGAAACTCTTCGACGGGGATCTCTCTGCGAACAATGGGGGCTGGCAGTGGAGCGCATCAAGCGGCATGGACCCTAAACCCCTGCGAATCTTTAATCCCGTCAGTCAGACGCAAAAGTACGACCCCGACGCAGACTACATCCGCGAGTGGCTCCCCGAAATTCGCAGTCTAGATACGGAGATGCTGGTGACGGGGAAGATCCCGAAAGAGGAGTGCGATCGCTATGGCTATCCAACTCCCATCGTGAACCATAAGAAACAGCAGGCTATGTTTAAGGAAATTTACAAAGCCCAAAAGGAAAAGAGTGCTTAACCCGAATGATTCTTCCACGCCTTAACCGTCCCTTGAAGCAAACGGTTCAGGGCATTGGCTAGGCGATCGCCCGATGCCAGGGCTGCTTCAATCTGTCCACCCCCACACCAGTCTCCTGCACATCCAAGGAGGTGAGGTGATTCAGTCAGAATGTAGGGATGTGCTAACGGTGCGGTGCAGAATCCGTAGCGCCAATAGTGAACGTGTGTCCACTGAGGCTTTGCGAGGGGCCACTGAAACTGATGAATGAGGGCATCAAGGAGGCGATCGCCCACGCCCTGACGATCAGATTCATCAATATACTGGCGGGCAAACGCAGCACTACTTTGAGCTACTAGAATCATTGGGTTGTTCTGTCTGCTTTGGTTCCAATGCTCACTATCAGGCAATGGTTTCGGAGGAACTGAGGGAGAGGGGCATTTTCGACGATTCACGCCAATCCAGTCAATATCCTGCCCCACAGGAAACCTCACAGCGTCCCAGTCATCGCCCAGTATGGGATGGCTGTGCATCGGGTGTCCAGCATAGCCTGCGGTGACCGTAATGCAGGGATCAAACTGCACCGATTGAATTGCGTTGAGAAAGTCTGACGATAATCCCTCAGATTGAAGGGGCCGCAGCAGAGGCACAGCCTGGGGAGCAGGAATAGCAATGACGACAACCGGGGCAGTGATGAAGAGATCAAGATTGCCCTCCACGTAGATATTCCAGCCTGTGGGAGATCCGGGCTGCAATCGCTGAACGCGCTGCTGTCGGATAACATCCAGGTTTCTGGCGAGATATTTGGCGATCGCCGTCATACCTTTTTGGGGCACCCACCCCTGGGTAGACGGCTGGTCTCGGTAGCCTCCATCCTCATCAGCGATGAATGCGTGCAGCGGCCACGGCTGAAGGGGAGACAGCTTGCCACACTCATCAGCCGTGCTCCTGCCATCCAGGATGTCGTGACCTGTGGCTTCTCGGTGAATCTCGTTGAGCAATGCACGGGTGTAGTTGCCTGTTGCGCTGACATATCGGGCTCCATAGTCGAACTGGGTGTCATCAACGCGCCGAGTCGCAACTCGTCCCCCCAAACCTCTAGACTTTTCGATGACGACTACCGAATATCCCCAGGTTTGCAGGGATGACGCACAGGATAACCCCGCGATGCCTGCACCGATTACAACAATGTCCACCATTTTTCCTATACTCCCGACTCAGGGCAAGATTGCATCATTAGAACTCTTGCTTAGGGACTTGCAAGAAAATAAAGTACCAGGAGATGGGCTGCGCCCGCCGCCCATCTCCTCCGGCATCTTTCCTAGCCGCAGCTCTTTTATCGGTAGGCTGTGCATACCCTACCCCCTTGCTATACTCATGCACCATGCTGAACACATATTGTTTTGATGGCTTGTTTGAGATGGTTTGTTGTGGA
>CAYXJG010000177.1:0-5908 GCA_964465285.1 uncultured bacterium | reverse complement strand
CAGTTTGTTGTGGACAGTTTGTTGTGGACAGTTTGTTGTGGACAGTTTGTTGTGGACAGTTTGTTGTGGGCGGATTGTTGTGGACAGTTTGCTGTGGGCGGATTGTTGTGGGCAGTAGCGGGCACAGCGCCTCCATCGCAAAAATCTGCCAAGTCGTGTTTGATTCCAAAACTCTGGCGAATTTACAGCGGGTGCTGAAGTATAGAGGATTTGTGCAAGTCCAAATGTAGAGTCAATGTAGCGGGGGGCATAAAGAATCTGCAAGAGGACTTATGCACGTTTGTAAGTCCCATGCAATTAATATGAAATATAAAGAGTAATGCCTCACCCAAGTTGGGAACTGGAGTTTTCCCTAGGGAAAACTCCAGTTCCCAGCTTTATCTGGATTTATCAGCGCTCCCTCTCATCGAGTTGGTGCCAGTCGTTGCCAGTCGTTGCGGAGTGGCATCGCGGCACTCTCATCGTTGGGGCGTCTTGAATCCTTGATCTTGGGTCCTTCTACTCATTCAGTAGGTGAACACAACTGATTATAAAACTCATAAAACCCTGCGTCGTCAGCGCAGCAAGATTTTATACCTGGTTTTTAATTGTGCTAGTCCACTGACTGAGTATTGACTGCTGACCGTCCCTAAAAACATGCACAATTTCTAAAAACACGCACAATGTCTATGGATGAGCTTAGAACTGGCTTAGAACTGGCAACCCAAGATGAACTCGTCACTCTGACAGAAGTTCTATTTCGGCCTGGATTGAATCCCATTGACCATGCCAGAGGACTAAACCCCCTGGATATTCAAAGCCAGACGCGACACCAATGGCTTGACGCTGTAGAGCAACGGTTTCGGTTTTTGGCAGCGGATGGGTTGACGGTGCTGCGGCAAGAAACGCATCTTGTCAGCTATCGCTCTGCACTGCTTCAAGTATGTCGGTATCTTCGTCTTCCCTACACCGAATCAATGAGTACTATCGACCTGGAAGCCGAGGTATTCCTCTACGTGCTTGAACGGCTCTGGGACAGACTGCCTGCCCATCAGCAAGTTGTGATGACGAAAAATGTGCAGCAATCCTTGCAGCGATTTGTTCCCGTCCATACAGTTCCCGACCCCATCCAGAGAGATCCTGTCCGGCTCATGCTCAAGGGAGGAGGTGCCATCATGGTAAGTTCTGTGCTTCGCCCCTGGCTCTTACAGACTATCGCCCGTCAGTTTGCCCTCCACGCGGCTACCTATCATGCAGCAAAACAGGCCCTAGCTAGAGGGGGAACGGCGATCGCCGCCCACATTAACGGCACCGTTACGGCCCGCATGGCTCAGCGTGGCATGGCCCTGAGCGCCGCTCGTTATGGAGCTACCCGGAGTATCCTGGCAGTGGTTGGTCCAGCGCTGTGGATGTGGTTCTTTGCAGATCTCGGATGGCGGGCGATCGCCACTAACTATTCCCGAACAATCCCTACAATCTTTACTCTGGCGCAGGTGCGGCTACTGAGAGACGATGCTACCCTTGAGCCTGCTTAATCGATCCCATCATAAGAGCTGTTCCCACCCCTCCCCATTCTTGATCTAAATTGTTAAGGAACCAGAATTAAAAAACGAGAGCTAGCTTTGACGAGAGCGACAGGCACCGCCATGCCATTTTGAAAATGATGGTATCTCTTGATGATTTGAGCAGGTCTTACACAAGTTCTGCATGTTTAGTGCATTTTGATGACGGGTGGCGGGTCGCTGCACCTGTCCTCCACCAAAGTGTGTCAGTCCTATTGAGGGAAAGGGGAAACGGTTGTTAGAACAAACGCCGAATTTCTATACTCTACTGGGGGTATCGCCTTGGGCATCCCCTATGGAAATCCGCCGTGCCTATCGGGTTCTCAGCAAACAATATCATCCTGACACCACAGAACTGCCCCAGGCGATCGCCAAAGAGAAATTTCAGCAGCTTAATCATGCTTATGCTACTTTGAGCAATCCCCAACAGCGCTTCACCTATGATATGACGAATGGCTACTCACGTTTCTCGGTGATGCAGCCCTCCTCGAAGCCTCCCAGCTTCCGTGATCCCATGCGCCATTCTACTTCTCGTTCGGCTTATCTCGACCCGAGCGATCGCCCCCTTTCCGGTGGTGAGCTTTTTGCCGTATTGCTGCTGAGCCTTACATTTCTAGGGTGTCTGCTTCTGGTAGTTCTAATCAGCATCAACAGAGGAGATATCGCCATGTAGCCAGAACCGTTCCTTGAATCAGCATAGAACGCAATAATTTGTAATCTATCTATACAATCATTGCATCTGAGGCGATTCTAGCGATACTTAATATGATTGAGAAACATTGCATTTTATTGCATAGAGAGAGTTGCACGGCTCGGATAATGGACTTTTTTTAACCTCCGTGAAGAGATACTGAGAAAGGCATAGAGAAGTTGAGTTAATTGCTTATAATTTGTAAAGTGTTCGTTGTAAAACTATACTTCTCTGTCAGTACTTTTTTTCTGCCACTTTTCAATACAAACTTTTTGGTCGTTAAACCGCTTTAGTAATGCCCCGGATACTGATTATTGATGATGATCCCTCCATATCTGAGCTGGTTGCAGTCAATTTAGGGATGGCTGGTTATGATGTGAGCCAGGCTGCTGACGGCATCAAGGGTCAGGCTCTCGCCCTTCAGCTTGTACCCGACTTAATTATGCTTGACCTGATGCTGCCACGGGTAGATGGCTTTACGGTATGTCAGCGGCTGCGACGCGATAGCCGGACAGCAGATATTCCAGTTTTAATGCTGACAGCCCTTGGACAGACCCAGGACAAAGTTGACGGGTTTAACGCTGGCGCTGATGACTACCTGACAAAACCCTTCGAAGTAGAAGAGATGTTGGCGCGGGTCAGAGCCTTGCTGCGCCGCACTGACCGAATTCCTCAGGCAGCAAAAAGCTCCGAGATTTTGAACTACGGACCATTGACCCTAATTCCTGAGCGGCTAGAAGCGATTTGGTTTGACAAAACCGTGAAGCTGACCCACCTAGAGTTTGAGTTAATTCACTGCCTCCTCCAGCGGCATGGGCAAACCGTTTCCCCAGGAGACATTTTGCGAGAGGTTTGGGGATACGACCCAGATGACGATATTGAAACAATCCGTGTTCACGTTCGCCATCTGCGAACCAAGCTAGAACCTGATCCCCGCCATCCTCAGTACATCAAGACAGTGTACGGCGCAGGCTACTGCCTCGAGCTACCTGCCGTTGCATCGGATCAGGACAGCGAGGACGAAGACCTGGAAACCCCAAAAGTTTCGTAAACTCAATGCTTACCAACGAGGCTTAGTTTATTCATTAAGGAGGCATGGATGGCTGACCCATCGTCTTCCCCAGTGCCTGTTTCATCTTCTTTGGGCAGCGCTTCCCATCGTTATCAGACTTGGCTGCCGCCAGGCGAGCTGCGTAGCGTGCATCACATTGCGTTGCATGTCAAAGACTTAGACGTATCGCGTCACTTTTACGGCTCGATTCTGGGTCTCTATGAACTGAGAGGGGAAGAGGTACCCGATACGCTGAAAGCTATGGTTGAACAGGGGAAGATTGCGAACTTTAAATTGCCAGACGGTACAATTCTCGACCTGTTTTGGAAGCCAGATCTAGACCCACCCGCCGTAGATCCGACGAAGGAATTTACGCGGGCAGGACACCTTGCGTTCGACATTGCACCCAGCGCATTTGATGCGGCTGTGGATGTCTTGAAACAAGCCGATGTTCCCATCGACCACGGCCCAGTCAGCCGACCCACCGGACGGGGAGTTTACTTTTATGACCCTGATGGGTTTCTGCTTGAAATTCGCTGCGATCCATCAGGCTGAGCTACTGAATGATGTTCGTGGGCATCTCCCCGTTGCCTGTCAATGGGTCTAGGCGTGCAGGCTAAGATGGAAATTGGGTATCAGCCAGTTTGGAAGATGTTTTGAACCATTTTTTTGTCAGTGCGCTGTGCTGCACTATCAAGCTCTGCCACCTCGCCATCGCTGAGAGACCAGCCTAGCGCCCCCACGTTTTGCTCGGCTTGCTGGATTGTTTTTGCCCCTGGAATCGGAATAGTTTCTTTGCAGATACACCAGTTTAAGGCGACCTGGGCAAGGGTTTTATGGCGTTCGGCGGCGATCGCCCCTAAACAGTCCAGCACCGGGCGGATTCCTGGCAGCAACCGCTTGAATAAAAAGCCCCGTAGCCCTTTGGGAAACGGGCCCTGCTCAGAATACTTGCCCGTCAGTAGCCCGAGGGCGAGGGGGCTGTAGGCAATCAGCTGAATGCCCAATTCATCGCACACCTCTTTGACCCCAAGCTGCGTTATGGGATACGTGGATAGCAGGGAGTATTGCACTTGTAGGGTGGCGATCGCCATTCCCCGGTCTACAAAGTATCGATGGACTTTTCTAAGACGTTTCGGGCCAAAATTTGATAGACCGATGCCGCGAATCTCACCTCGTTCGTATACATCCATCAGTCCATCAAAGAGCACCCATTCTTGAGCGGGGAAGTAGTTTGCCGTTGACCAGTGCAACTGTGCCAGATCAACAGGACGCCCCAGCCGCTGGGCAGAGGCACGACACGCAGAGACCATGGATTGCCGGGACAACCGCCAGGGATAGGCTGCCAACTTTGTCGCAATACAAATCTGTTTAGCGTTCTCGCCAGCATAGGCGCTAGAAAATCTGCCCAACAGCTTTTCGCTCTGTCCATTCAAGCGCCCCGTGCCATAGGAGTCTCCCGTATCAAACAGCGGTATGCCTTTGCTCACGCAGAAATCAAAAACCTTCTGCAGTTCCTTGTCCATGCCAGTATCATAGCCCCACAGCAGCCTGTTTCCCCACGCCCAGGTGCCGCATCCCATCGGGGGTAACGTCAACCCCTGACTATTGGGTAGGGAAATCTGGTGAGCAGCAGTAGACGAAGAGAGGTCAGTCATAGAAATTGGTGCCCGTCGTGATAAACATCAAAAAGCATTGATACACTGGATAGATGATAGAGCGATTAGTGCGCTGCTGAAACAATGGCTTCAGTAAATTAACGGGGTTACAATGTTTTGTATGTTTAGCCACGTATTCAGTTATTGCGTTCATTGGCGATCGCGTCTTTTGTGTCAAAGTTACCTGATCTTCGACTATGGCTTTAGGAATTTCCGGCTTAAACCTTTATTTCCTCGCGCTTCCTATTGATGGGCTGCTTTCAACCCAGGGCGTTATGGTGATGCTGCTTGTTGCCTACGCAGGAGCCATGTGGATATTTTTAACCAGTGCCCCCAAGGTTTATACAGTGATGGTTTCTGACCTTGAAGTTGCCCGCCGTTTCTATGAAGGGATGCTGGATTTGCCCGAAGCCGATGTGCCCCTGCACTACTACTACAATTACGAGCAATCTCTGGGGACTGCCTCCCTCGACCCGCTTTACACCTCTCCCGGCATGGTTGGCTCGGCAACCCAAGCCTACGGCGGAGTTCAAGACGGACTCTGGTACCAGATCAAGAAAAATACGCAACTCCACATCATCTCTGGAGCGAGCCTGGGCCAAAAAAAACGCCAGCGCCACGTATGCTTTGACCGGGATTGTCTTGAGCAAATTTTGATGCGCGTTCAAACCCGCCGCGTCAAGCATAAAATCCGCAGTGAAAAGCCCCTCCTCTTCCTGGTTAAGGATTGGGACGAACAAGTTATCGAAATGGCTGAGATGTCCAGCTAAGAAATGAAGATTAAATAAAATCTATTCTTGTTGGGGCAGTGCAGCAATGCCACGCTGCTTCAACAAGAATGTAGCGCTATGCAAGCGCATTAAGTACAGTGTGTTGAGTAGCGGCGCAGAGCGCCGCTACTCAACACGTTTGGGTGAGCTTAACACGACTTGGCAAGTTTCACGCAAAATAGGGGTTTGGGGCGCGC
>CAYXJG010000176.1:0-10304 GCA_964465285.1 uncultured bacterium | reverse complement strand
GCGCGGGTTCCCTAAAATGGTTTTGTCCTAACCAACCCTTTGGTTGCTATAAATAAAAATACTGGAAGAGAGGGGTGGCGACGCTGCACCGCGCCACCACTGATAGAAATGCGTAAGCCCAAATCAAAGATAAGTATCCGATTTGACTCCTGACATTGATTCCTGACATTGATTCCTGACATTGATCGCCAAGGTGAGCTTGGGCAGTCTGCTCTTATCGTTGAACTCAGCTCGAATCGCTATAGACGAGATGTAGGCTGCTGTACATCTTCTTTCTAGAAAAAATACAATCTCTGCACCCTTGATAAAAATTATTTCAAATTGCTGTGATCTGGATCACGATATTTCTAAAAAGCTGTAGTATTTGAATCACGCTGACATAAGATTCGACACGACCTGGCAAAGTTCTCAAATTCACAATGAAAAAGTAGGGGTTTGGGACGAGCTCCGCGCGTCCCAAACCCCTACTTTTTCGTGAAACTTGCCAAGTCATGATTCGACCGTTGCTGCGTCAAATCTGACAGTCCGTAACGGTTTGGCGGAGTTGCCAAAAATCCTATCCAGGACTTCGTTTCTGGCGATCAATGATTAGGTCGCGTCTGTATATTCACCAATATTGCTTTTGAGGCTCGCCAGTAGTTGCGTAGTTTTGGTGAAGCGCGAATACGGACAAGGATGGATCAATAACAGACAGGGAAGCGTGCTTGGTTTCACGAATAATCAGGATATCTCGAAAGGACAAGGGCAATGGTGGACTACTGGGGACTATACGACGGCAAGACCCGAGAGGAAATGAATCCTCACGGATTGAGATGGGGTGATTTAGTGATTGCTCCCGACGGGACAATTGGACGGCTCGATCGCCCTGGGTTTAAATGGGGGTTTCTAGAAGGGTGCGATCGCGCCTATCCCCTGAACGAATTGCGCCCTGCTGGATAATCCTTGGAATAGATTCATATCACAGGCAACCGCCAGGTCAGACAGCTAGCGCATTCACTATGAGCGAGCCTCCTGGCGCAGCTACAAGCGTATCCACCCAGCGCACCCCATAAATAAAGAAGGCGGCGGGCTTTGCCTGACGCCTTCTTTGTTTTTCAGACTTTGCGCGAGTTGTGCAAAAACCAGGACTTCAGGGCACGCTGTCTCCTTCTGCTCGTTCACCAAACAAAATGCGCCCTGGGCGGATAATGGTCGCCCCCGCTTGAATGGCGATCGCATAGTCCGCTGACATTCCTATCGACAGTTCTTTCATTTGGACATGGCAGAGGGAGAGGTTCCTAATGCGTTCTGCTAGTGCTCGGACATCGTGAAAATAGTCGCAGGTTTCTTGGGTCGTTAGGCCCATAGGAGGAATTGCCATCAACCCGACAATGGAGAGATGATGGCAAGATTCCAGAGCCTCAAGATCTAGCCATAGATCCTCGGGATCCCAGCCAAACTTATCGGGATCGGGGCGCATTTTCACTTGCAGACAAACCTGGGGCGATCGCCCTATCTCCTGAGCAGCGGTATCTAGAGCATTAGCTAGCCGCAGACTGTCTACGGAGTGAATCCAGTCGAAGTGCTGAATGGCTTTCCGTACTTTATTCCGCTGCAAATGGCCAATTAGATGCCATTGGACATCATCTAAATCAGCTAATTCAGACTGTTTGGCGATCGCTTCTTGTACACGGCTCTCCCCAAAATTACGAATGCCCGCCGCATAAGCTTCTCGCATGACACTCGATGGAAATGTCTTCGTCACAGCAACAATTCTGACAGCCTCAGGAACGTGCTGTCGAATAGCGTGACATCGCTCACCGATGGATAAGCTCTGAAACTCTGTCATTGAAATGTTCGTTTATGAATCACCTGTAGCTGCAATAGCTCTTTTTGATTACCACTCCGACGCAAGTGCCTCAGTCGTCCCTCAACGACCATTCGGGCATCTGAACGGCCAATGGGTTCAAATTGGAATCCAGAATTGGTTGATTTCACAATAAAAAATAACCGCTGCGCGTAGAGGGTGGCAAACAAGTCTCGGGCATCTTCAACATGACAAATACGATACAGCAGGCCAAATGTCGGGTGGTTTAAGTACGTTTCATCACTCATTTCATGCCGAAGGTATGCGTCAGTTTGAGAAGAGTAAGCGATTAGGGTCGGCTGAGTCGTTGTCATGCTCCAGTTCATCGATCAAGCCTCAATCATGAGTTCATCAGTTAAGCAGGTGAGCACGATTAATTATAAAACCCGTAGACCCCTGCGCTGCCCGCGGCGCAGGCGGCACAGGATTTTACATCTAGTTTTTAATTGTGCCAAGCCACTTAGTTTTAATGGATAGCCAGGAACGAGGTTGAATAGAGCATTTTATTAAGGCAAATCACGTTAAGGCAAATCACGGAGAGATTTTTCCCAATGTTTAATGGTAACGCTGCCCTAACCTCCTCGGTGGTGTGGGGCGCGACGCGCCCCACACCACCGAGGCAGCACTGCTTTGATGGCCTACGCAGACTCATCGACCAGTTTTAGCCTCCATATGGAAAAAATAAAAGTCAACGCTGAGTATTATTCTTGACCAGGGGTATTCGGGTGTGCGCTGCTGCGTGATGAGCTAATCAGTGGGTTTATTATTTCAATACTCTATGTTAAAAAGTGTCTCACCGCTACAGGCATCAATTTATAGCAGTGTGCAAGTTGATTAAGCACGTGTGAGGGGCGGCGCTCAGCGCCGCCCCTCACACGACTTGGCAAGTTTCACGCAAAAATAGGGGTTTGGGGCACTCTCAGCGCGCCCCAAACCCCTATTTTTGCGTTGTGAATTTGAGAACTTTGCCAAGTCGTGTAACGTTCCAAAAAAAAGAGGACACAGGCTAAGTCTGCCCCTCTCTTTCTAGGGGTAACTTTTTAACCACCCATCTCTCCGTGTCTACGTAGAGATCCTATACGGGCATGCACCTAATAAACTGTTAAATAAAAAGGGATCATTGCTTACTGCAAATCTCTAATTGGATGTTTCGGGAACAAACTCGGTAACAACCCGCCCGCCGCTGACGACAATAGTTTCATTTTCAAGTTTGCCTTCAGCACGGGGACCACGCAGGTTAAACACTGGATCATTCTGTCGATAGACCACATCCCCTTCGGCCTCGATTTCCTGAGTAGGAATATGCCACGTCAGTTCATTGGATGTCAGCCGTGCCTGATTGCGCTGAGCTGTGACGACCACATCCCCGATGAAGTCGAAGATTTGGGTATCTAGATTGCCTTCGCCCCGGTTGGCAGTCAGCGTTGTCTTTTCCTCACGATGAACAACTCGGAGGGGTTCACTTGCAAGAACAGTATTCTCCATTAAGTTCCACTGAAGAGCATCGCCAGTCACCCGGATGGCGGGGTCTTGCAAAACAATAAGGGCGTTATCTTCTAACCGTATAACTTCTGTATCTAAACTAAACTCAGCGCGATCGCCCTTTGCTCGGCCCGTCACCTCATCTCCATCAAACTGGGTCAGTTCAATGGGACGATCGCTTGTCAGCAGTTCTTCATCCAGTAACCATACCAGTTCATTGCCATTCAGTTGCAAATCCTCATCATCGGAGAGGGCGGCGACATTCCCTTGAACCTCTATCCGCTGCTCGTCAATATACGCCCGTGCTTGATTGGCGGCAATGGTAAATTCAGGATGGATGCCAACGACATTGTTTCGAACAATAACGACATTCTCTCCTGTGTTCCATTCCAACTCATCACCACGAACCACAGCCCCTGACTCAACGTCTGTAGCAACGACGTTGCCTATCAGGAAAATCTTTTCCCCATCATTGCGAACCTCGCCTTCCTCCGCTTCAACCTGGAGGGTCGGTTTGTCATTTTGGAAAAACTCACCCGAAGGATTATCAATCTTAGCGGTTTGCCGATCCTGGCTGTAGATGGCTTGATTGGCAACCATTCGCCAGATTAAAGCGCCCTCTTCATCTGATTGCTCAAGGGTGATGTTGTTAAACGCGAGATCTCGGTCGGGTTCATCAACGTCTTCAGTATCCTCGCTTTGAACCTGATCCGGGCGATCGCAGCTTGTGGTGGCGATCGCCAGGGGAGCCAATAAAAGCATTATTGACAAAAATAAACGAGGCCATTTCAAAAATTTCATAGAAAAAGTTGGTTCAAATTCGTTCCTTAGCAGGCAAGCGGGAACATAGGGCGATCGCCTCCTATCACCCACTCCTTTTTTCTGACTTATGATTCTAGCTCTGCTCCATCCACAATGCCCAGTCCCGTGAGCGGACGATAAGTATAACTCTGGTGGCGGAGGTTCTTCTGGATATCTTCCTTAATGCCATCCAAGTCAATGTAGCGATCGGCAACGTTAATCAAACTATCGCTAGTCATTGAGCGGAGACTAACGACCTCAACCCGCACCCCCCGATAGCTCACAGCATCAACCGCGTAGGCCAAATCACCATCGCCACTAACTAGGACAGCCGTATCATAGGAACCAATCAGCGCCATCATATCGACAGCAATTTCAACATCCAGGTTGGCTTTTTTTGAGCCATCAGGCAACTGAACCAAGTCTTTAGAGATAACACGATACCCATTCCGCCGCATCCATAGTAAAAACCCCTGCTGCTTTTCATTTGTACGATCAACACCAGTATAGAAAAAAGAGCGCAGCAACCGTGACCCACTTGTTAAGCGACACAACAGTTTTGTGTAGTCAATCTCAATACCCAACTGTAATGCTGCATAAAACAGGTTTGAGCCGTCAATAAAAATAGCAACTCGTCCCCGATTTTCTAAGACCTGTTCGGGTGTAAATAGAGTACTCGTTTCAAAATCATCGCTAATCATCATGGGTTTCCTTGTTATGGTTATTAAAAAGTTTTGAATGAAAGAATACAGTTCTCAGGTGAAGCAATTGACTCTTTCACGGCATTGAAAGCGATGTGAGGCATTGTTACATGCAGGTGAATATCTCAAAAAGCCTATCTTTAAGAGCACACCCCATTGCAACAAGGCAATGGCATTAATGCACGCCGCTAAGGTAAATACAGAAAATAGATGGATAGTTAGAGATGACGAAAACTAAAGCTAACATGACATCTCTAAGCCGATATCTCCAATTTTTGGAAAATGGGTTTGGGGTCTCCTAATTTCTGTCCGGTAGGCAATACGCCCCAAGAGCTATGAACCTCAAAATCCAGACTTTGGGCCGTCGCTAGCTGACTAAAGTCAATGTCATAGCCCAACTGTTCATAGACGGCATTGCTCAGGTTTGGAATGATTGGCGAAAGTAAGTATGCCGCAAGACGAACAGTTTCTAACACAGCGTACAGGATCTCATGCACCTGAGCGATTTCGCCTTTCTTATACCGTGACCAAGGGGCCTGGTCGTCAATAAACTTATTGCTAGCCCTCACCAAAGACAGAATTGCATTGCACCCTTCGCTAAATGCCAGCCTTTCAAAGGCATCCACAACAGTTTGCCCAAGTCTTACTCCCTTAGACTTCAGCACATTATCAGACGAAATACTGCCGACTTCAATATCAGGGACTACTCCATCGCAATATTTATAGACCATCTTCAGGTTTCGGTTGAGCAGGTTTCCCAAATCGTTTGCCAATTCTGCATTGAGAATATTAACAAAACGGGGTTCGCTAAAGTCACCATCTCGGCCAAACTCGATTTCTTTGATGAAGTAGTAGCGCACGGCATCTGACCCATACTGATCGGTCAACGCTACGGGGTCGAGAACATTGCCGAGACTTTTGCCCATTTTCTGACCGTCTTTGGTCAAAAAACCATGTCCAAACACTCGGTCGGGTAAGGGTAATCCCGCCGACATCAGCATAGCAGGCCAATACACTGCGTGGAACCGCAGAATGTCTTTACCGATCAGATGGGTTTTGATCGGCCACCAGCGCTTGAGAGCATTCTCCAAGGTTGGTTCGTCGTCGGGATCAAGTAGTGCTGTGACATACCCCAGCAGGGCGTCAAACCAAACATACAGAGTATGGGAGGGGTCAGCAGGAACGGGGAAGCCCCAGTCCATATTGACTCGGGAAATAGAAAAATCCTGAAGGCCCCGCTCAACAAAGCTCATGACTTCGTTACGGCGAATATCAGGCTGGATAAATTCAGGCTTCTTGGCGTAGAGTTCTTCGAGCTTGGGCTGGTACTTAGAGAGTCGAAAAAAGTAGTTTTGTTCATCCCGCCATTCAGCTTCCAGATTTGGATGCAGAGGGCAGTGGTTGTTCTCCAGCAAGTCACGCTTTTCTTTGAATTCCTCACAGGAAACGCAGTAGTAGCCCTGCTGCTGGCCTAGATAAATATCGCCATTGTCCCATACCCGCTGAAAGAACTCTTTGACGATCGCCTCATGGCGAGTGGCCGTAGTGCGGCTGAAGCGGTCGTAGCAGATGTTGAGCTTATCCCAGAGTGACTCGAAGCTCTGCACAATCAGGTCACAATGCTCTTGGGGCGATCGCCCCAACTTCTCCGCCGTGCGCTGAATTTTTTGCCCGTGTTCGTCGGTCCCCGTAATGGAAAGCACGGGAATTCCCTGGAGGCGATAAAATCGCACAATGACATCAGCGGCGATCGTCGTATATGCACTCCCCATGTGGGGTACATCATTGACGTAATAAAGGGGCGTTGTTATTGAAAAAGAGTCGGTATATTTTTTGCTCAATGCCATAATGCAGCCAATCAAAAAAGAGTCTTATAAGGTTTTGTACTATTTGTACTAGAAGGTATTGTAGAAATCCTATTTGATTCCTGAAAAATATTTCTAGAGGTGGGGGCGGGCTGCACCCGCCCTCACCTCTCTCGCCCCCACCTCTAGAAATCAAATAGGATTGCTATATTCTTTCTCAATATCTGTTCGAGAAGCGGTCTAAAAAGCGTGAATTCCAAGTTCTCCACAGAATTCCAAGTTCTCCACAATAGAGACGCTTAAGGGACCAATCGTTGAGCGTATTCAAGTTCGGTTTTTCCCTATGTTCGGTCAACGCGGAATATGGCGAGAGTATCACACTACTTTTCTATATTTTCAATTCTAAAGTGTGATTTCAATTTCTTTGGAATCGTTTAGGTTTTCCATAGATCCGCGAAAAAACTGATCGCAAACATGGCACGGGTGCTCACGGGCACGCTAGGTGCATCAAATCAGGACAGTATTGTACTATCGGCTGAAAAAGCAGAATTTCCGTTCCAAAAATTTCAAGCGCTATGCGCGTGGGTTAAGTACAGTTGTGGGGGGCACAGCGCGCCCCACACGACTGTTTTTGTGCTTAACGCAGTTGCAAACCGCAATATCTACAATACAGATTTGACAGAGGGCGATCGCCCCCTACATGCTTAGCGTCCAAACGGTTTTTTCTGTTTCCCAGGCTCTGTCTAAGAAACTAGTACTCGACAGCGTAAATAGCCCCCCTATTTTTGCGTGAAACTTGCCAAGTCGTGTTTGATAGGCAAAACTCCTGGCACATAAAGAATCCCCATTCTGCCTTTATCCTTATTGACTTCTACCTTCCAATACTAGAAGGGAGTCTCTGCCTCTTGGATGCCGGAAGCAGAGCCTCCATCGGTACTCTGTCAGCCAACGACAAAGTTCACCAATTTGCCGGGAACCACAATGACCTTCTTGACGGTTTTGCCTTCGATATAGCGTTTGGCAATGTCAGACTCGCGGGCAAAGGCTTCCAACTGGGCTTTGTCAACCTTAGCGGGAACCTGGATAGTGCCTCGGGTTTTACCCATGATTTGGATGACCAGAGGAATTTCGTCTACCACCAGAGCATCGGGATCAACCTGTGGCCAGGGTTGTAGGTGGATGGACTCGGTACCGCCCAACTGGTGCCAGAGCTCCTCAGTAATGTGGGGAGCGAAGGGAGCCAACAACGTCAGTAGGGTTTGGATGCCTTCGGCGTAGACAGGAGATTCAACACAGTCGGCATCGTTGAGGGCGTTGCTCAGCTTCATCAACTCCGATACGGCAGTGTTGAACTGATAGTCGCCTTCCACGTCCTCCGCAACTTCCTTGATTGCTGTATGAACGGCACGCCGCAAATCTTTCTCCGTTCTCTCTAGTCCATCCGTTTTTAGCTTAGGCACGACTTCGAGAGTTCCACCGTGTCCAGCAAAATCCGCAACCAGCCGCCACACCCGGTTCAAGAATCGGAACTGGCCTTCCACATCTGCATCATCCCACTCCAGATCCTTCTCTGGCGGAGCTTTGAAAAGGATAAACATGCGGGCAGTGTCTGCCCCGTATTTACTCAACACCTCTGTGGGATCAATGCCGTTGTACTTCGACTTCGACATCTTCTCGTAAAAGACTTCCAGAGTATCTCCTGTCTGGGGATCAGCGGGATGACTGGGATCAGCAATGTCTGAAGGTGGGATATATTTACCCGTTTTCGGATTTTTGTAGGTGATGCCCTGCACCATGCCCTGGGTGAGCAAGCGAGTGAAGGGTTCATCGCAAGCGAGGAGGTGGCGATCGCGCAAAAACTTGGTAAAAAACCGGGAATAGAGCAGGTGCAAGATAGCGTGCTCGATGCCGCCTACATACTGATCAACTGGCATCCAGTCATTTGCCTTCTGGGGATCAAAGACCTGCCCCTCGTTCTTTGCATCGCAATAGCGCAGATAGTACCAGGAGGAGTCGATAAATGTATCCATCGTGTCTGTTTCCCGCTTGGCAGGCTCGCCGCAGGAGGGGCAGGGCACGTTCGTCCAGCTTTCTAATGTCGATAGGGGAGACGCCCCTCGGCCCGATAGCTCCACATCTTCGGGTAGCACTACTGGAAGCTGGTCATCGGGGACAGGAACCGTGCCGCAGGAGGGGCAGTGAATCACAGGGATCGGTACGCCCCAATAGCGTTGGCGTGAGATTAGCCAGTCCCGCAGGCGATAGGTGACCTGAGCCGTTCCAATCCCCTTTTCTTCCAGATACTCAATTACCTTTGCTTTGGCATCGGACACCGTCAAGCCATCCAGTATCCCAGAGTAGTGGAGCACGCCTGTGGCATTGTCCACATAGGCTTCGGTCAGAGGTTCTGCGGCATCTGCCTCAGCGTCAGGAGAGAAAACCACCTGCACGATATCGAGGCCAAACTGGGTGGCAAACTCAAAGTCGCGAGCGTCATGGGCAGGAACCGCCATGATCGCTCCCGTTCCATAGTCCATCAGCACGTAGTCGGCAATCCAGATGGGAATCTCCTGGTCATTCACAGGATTGATGGCATAGCCCCCGGTGAATACCCCAGTTTTGGTGCGATCGTCAGCGGTACGCTCTGTTTCACTCTTGGCAGCGGCGTCTGCTTGATAGGTAGTCACTGCCTTCTGCTGCTCAGGCGTGGTGACTTTTTCAACGAGGGGATGCTCTGGGGACAGCACCATGAACGTAGCTCCCCACAGGGTATCGGGACGGGTAGTGAAGATGGGGATCTCATCCTCCTGTTTCGTCTTAAACTCGACCCGTGCCCCAGTGGATTTGCCAATCCAGTTTTCCTGCATGGTCTTCACTCGCTCAGGCCAACCATCCAGGGTATCCAGGTCGGTGAGCAACTGCTCGGCATAGTCGGTGATTTTCAAAAACCACTGGCGCAAGAGCTTTTTCTCTACCATCGCCCCCGATCGCCACGATCGCCCTTCACTGTCCACCTGCTCATTCGCCAACACGGTCTGGTCGATGGGGTCCCAGTTCACAGCCGCTTCTTTCTGATAGGCCAATCCTGCTTTGAAAAACTCCAGGAAAATCCACTGGGTCCACCGGTAATAGTCTGGGGAACAGGTGGCAACTTCCCGCTCCCAGTCATAGGACAGCCCCAACTGCTTCAACTGGGCGGTCATCTGGGTAATGTTCTGATAGGTCCATGTGGCTGGGTGAATGCCTCGGTCGATGGCGGCGTTCTCTGCTGGAAGTCCAAAGGCATCCCATCCCATCGGATGCAGCACCCGATAGCCCTGCATGCGCTTGATGCGGGCGATTACGTCCGTGATGCTGTAGTTCCGGACGTGGCCCATGTGCAGGTTGCCGGAGGGATAGGGAAACATAGACAGGGCATAGAATTTGGGCTTGGTGGGATCATCAGACGCTTGGTTCAGCCCCTGCTTTTCCCAGGCTTGCTGCCATTTTTCCTCAATCTCAGCGGCGTTGTATCGAGACTCCACGGGTGGAACTCCTCCATTTAGATCAATCAGGGCTAGAAATTTTATGTCGGGGCATGGCAATGCCAGGCTCCTAGGGGTACAGAATTCTTTTCCCTATTCTAAGGGACTTGCAAGAAAATAAAGTACCCAGAAAAGAGCAGCGGGC
>CAYXJG010000175.1:0-10310 GCA_964465285.1 uncultured bacterium | reverse complement strand
CCCAGAACTATTTTGCAGTGTATTGCTTTGCAGTGTATTGCTTTGCAGTGTATTGAAGCAATCATCAGGGCTTGTAATTTAAGCCGGGAAATCCTGGATGGGCAAGGAGCCAGAATCTAGGAGTCAGAATTCAGGAAGGAGCTGGCTCCTGTCTCCTGGATTTTATCCTTGGGAAAACTTCCCGCCTTGAGGAATACGCAATCATCAGCAACGATTAGCTTGAGAAAAGTCTATCGCATCTGGCTAAGAATCAGCATTATCCTGTGACACCTTTAGGACACGACTTGGCAAAGTTCTCAAATTCACAACGCAAGAATAAGGGTTTGGGGCGCGCTCCGTGCGCCCCAAACCCTTATTCTTGCCTGAAACTTGCCAAGTCGTCTTTAGGATGTACCAGGGTTAGAGCTGTTGAGCGGCTTGCTGGCGGAGTTCCTCTGAGCGGGTTGCCCATGCCTCACTGCCCTGGGCGCTAAATAAGTCGCGGGCGTAGGTCAACACCTGTTGAGCATCGGTAAATTTTTCTTGGCGGAGAAACACCAGTCCTGCACCGTAGTAGGCATTGGGATAGTTGACGTTTGATTCAGCCGAGCGGCGGAAGGCATCCAGGGCATCGTCTAGTTCGTCTCGTTGGTAGAGAATCGTCCCCAGGCTGTAAAGAGCCTCGGAATAGGTGGGACGGAGGGCGATCGCCTGCTCAAAATTTTCTTCTGCCGCATTTAACCGATTTTGCCCCAGATGAAGTTGTCCTAGGTGATAGAAGGGTTCCGGGGCATCAGGGCTGAGATCAATAGCTTGCTCAAAGGAGGCGATCGCCGCCTCTACCTGTCCGTTGTATTGCTGCACCAACCCCAAGTTGTAATGGGCAAGACCCAAGTCAGGATCGAGGGCGATCGCTCGTTCGAGGTATTCCCCTGCCCGCTGGAAGTTGTTGCCTTCCAGCAATGCCGCCCCTAGATTCGCATAGGCGACAGCAAATTGTGGGTCAGCTTGAATTGCACGGTAGAAAGAGTTCGCAGCAGGTTGCAGTTGCCCTTGCTGACGCAAGGCCAGCCCTAGATTATAGTGACCAGCCGCTTCATTGGGGTCGAGCTGGGTTGCCCGCTCAAAGGCGGCGATCGCTAACTCAACTTGTCCTTGCTGGATATGTTCGAGGCCGATTTGAATTTGCCCCTCTGCCGTTTGCGGATCGATCGGTGCTTGAGCCAGCACCAGTGATTTGCTTTGCGGCTGTGACATTGAGGCAACAGCATCACCCGACACCTCATCAGCGCGCACCCTGGACAACAATGCAGCAGTACCGATGACGGAGCCGACAATCGACAGCGCAACTCCCAATGGAAAAAGGAACTTGAACATTTCCATAATGAAAAATAGTTGACCACGTAAATTTGCTAACCCACACGACTTGGCAAGTTTCACGCAAAAATAGGGATTTGGCGCGCGCTCAGCGCGCGCCAAATCCCTATTTTTGCGTTGTGAATTTGAGAACTTTGCCAGGTCGTGTTAGTCATCTACATCATCTGCATCATCTGCGTCATCTGCGGATAAATCCCCTCTCCCTCACAAGAAATCCCCTCAACTTCATACGTTTCATTACGTCCGTAATCCAGAAAAGATGCGGAAATAGAGAGACTTAAAGAGCTCTTTAATTGGAAATGCAATGTAGGTAATGGGATTGACAGTGACGATGATGTTGCGCACATCGCGTCTTGCCAGGGCAACGACCATACGAGCTACCCAGCCCGGTGCCATGACCCCGTAGGGATTCAGCCGGCTTTTGAACGGCCCCAGGATAATTTTTCGGATGACGCAGGGGGCATCGAGTCGCCGTAGGGTCAGCAAATCGCCAATGAGCCGCTTCGAGACTTCATAGAGGGGACTGAGAGCAGGACTCACTTCAGCTTCGGAGGTATTCACCCACAGTTCCTTTGTTGCCCGATCCGTTGGCCCCGTAACAGTCTCTATAAACACCTCCGCCAACCGCCAGGTGGAAAGGGCGTTAACTTCTAGCGAAGTGTGGATGCCTTGGGGGGTGCGATCGCCATACACATTAATACCGTGGTTGAGAATGAGGATATCGACCGTTTGGAGGCGATCGCGTAATGCCTCTTCCTGGCCAACCTGCCACTGCATCACCTCAACAGTCTTTGGGTGTGAGAATCCATCGGAAGTCGTCAGGGCGATGGGTTTGGCTCCCTGGGCAGCCAGTGCGTTAATCAGCGCCTGCCCCATTGAACCCGATGCCCCGGTAATGGCAATGGTTTTTCCCTTGAGCGAAAGGCTGGTTCCCATGAGTTTATCAATGATGGCGAAATGTCCCGCGAAATAGGCGTTCGTTTCATCAAAGTGATGCCGCCAGTGATAGGTGCGATTAATACGCCAGTTGCCCGGAATCTCTGTCAGCGCTCCGGCTTCGTGGGTGAGGTCGGTTTGCAGCAGCAGTCCTTGCGATCGCGCCAGGGCAGACACCAGAAACAGCACAGAATAGAGGACGCCGAGCCAAATACCGTAAGCGTGGGTTCCTATCATCACGATTAGCAATCCCCCAATCATCACCAGGGATTCGGGAACGTCGTTGTAAAGCTGTGCCTTGCAGTACGCCTCCTTCGTCGTAACAGTGAAATCTCGTCGATATGCCTTGTGATGCAAAAAATGGAGCCGCTGTAGGGGCGGATAGACGTGCCCTGCAACATGGTAGATGTCGCGGATAATTTCCGCCAAAACAACCGAACCGAGGGCAATGCTGATCTGAAGGATGCTCTGCACCCCAATGCCCCCTATCCAAAGATCAAACGGCCAGATATCAACCGTCCAGGGCTCAAAAATCGACAGGAAATTCCATTCCATTAGTTTTCTCGTGCTGCGCGTGTGTAAGCAAATGTCACTGTTCCCTTTATGTTTGTACACAATTCGCCGCCATTACACCAGAGCATGAGGCGGAATTGGCGGCTTGTAATTTAAGCCGGGAAATCCTGGATGGGCAAGGAGCCAGAATCTAGGAGTCAGAATTCAGGAGGGAGCTGGCTTCTGGCTCCTGTCTCCTGAATTCTATCCTTGGGAAAACTTCCCGCCTTGAGGAATACGCCGAATTGGCCATGGAGAGGGGCTTGGCAAGAAGCTGCTCTGAGCGACGAGCAACTGATGAACACACGCTCTATTGAACGCGACTTGGCGAGTGGACCTACCGAGTGGGTATCCCCGCCAAAAGCGGCGCTGGAGGAGGCATTACCGCTGCGGCTCCCAAAAAGTTAGGCATCGGCGTGTTTTTACCCCCGCTGGACGCTCAGGGAAATAGTGCCCGGGGGATTCAAGTGTGTGAGGCGATCGCCCGTGATTTCGGCCTCCACCCCTTCAACGCATCACTCCCCAAACATGGCCTGGACACATGGCTCGCCGGGAGCCGCGCCGCCGCCGCTCCAGCGCCTTCATCCTCAGAAAGCACGGCCCTCAGCTTGTTTCAAAGCTTTTCAGTTGAATACACACCGTAGTGCTCGTCGCGATATTGCTCTGTGAGACGCTTACAGCGTTTGGGAATGCGCTCAGCAGGAAGCACCACATGGGTAATAGCATAGTCCTGGAGTTCATTGCGCAGCATCTCGCAACTCCCCCGGCCCCGCTTGCGATAGAACTCATCTCCCAGTTCCAGTCGGCGGTTCCACTCAATCACTTCTACATCCTTGTAGGGATGGGTTTTACGGTTAATGAAAATGGGTGCTCCCGTGTATAGCCGAAACTTACGGAGTTCTTTTGCATCCGGCTGCACCAAGTAGGTTTCCCCTGGCTGCTTCGTTGCCTTAATGTAGTTCATCATGGCGAAGGTCCCGTCGGCCTTTTGAAATTGACTGACCTGGATAATGCCACCCATGATGACCATTGTCACTATCAAACCCAGGCTAATGCGTGTGATCAGGATGGAGCGCCGCCGTGTCCAGTGGGGAAACCGATTGAACAGAGTGGCAACCACCTGCCCCAGAATGATAGCGGTTGCGACGGGTACCAGAAACGCCGAAATACGCCAGGGGGCAATAAACGCGAGGAAATCGTTGCTCACAACCATCTGCACGATGGTGAGCAGCACCGCAATCAAGTAGGGCGGAAGGAGGATGTAAAACAGCCGGGTTTGGCGGACAAAGTAGAGGGCGATCGCCACTATTACCGTTTGGATGTAGGCTTCACCGTCAAGCCACTCAGCGGGAATAGAGTGGTGGGGAATGCGCTGGTTTACGATGATGTTGGTGGCCTGTCGTGTGAGTTCGGGGGTGGTGTCCTGAAAGGTGAAAGTCATATAAGCGAACACGGGGAAAATCAGCATCCCAGAAACAATGCCCACAAGCAGAGGCTTTTGCCAGTGCCGCTCTTGCCATGCGAGAAGGCCCATGTACGACACCGTGAGCGCCGCAACGCTCGGAAAGTAGGCTGGATGAACGCTTCCGGCGATCGCCAAACATGCCACCGCCCAGTAAGGGCAGTCTCTTAAAAAAGCATAGATGGAAATTAGTAGAAACACTCCAAAATTGCAGGGCTGAAACACCGGGCCGAGAATATACTGCTCTGCCACTCCATAGTGCAGATGTTTGCCTATGTTGAAGCCAAAAATTTCCACATCCAGCGTATGAAAGACAACTAGAAGTGCAAACAGAAGCAATAGCTGAGTCCGGTTGTGATAGAGAGGAAAGACCTCTGAAGCAATTCCTATGAGGCTGTACGCATAGGCTCCAAAAACCAGAAAATACCACAGGTAAAAGCCATACTCTGGATGGAAAAACTGATAGGTGAACTGCACCAAAGCGGTAAACACGGGAAGTGGGTCGATGGTGTTCGCTGTCCAATCGTTGTTCAAAAAGCCATAGCCTGCCCTTGCTAGCCCCTGGAGATACTTGGTGTTCTGATTTTCTGGGGAATAGTAGATAGGGTCTTGGGTGTAAGCAATACCAAAGAGGAAAGCGGCGATCGCAAATAGAATGACCTGCGTTCCCAAAAGGCGCGTCAGTCCTTTCAACGGCTTATCAATCAGCATTGGTCGGTCGTTTACCTTAGTATCCATGCACACCAGACATCATCATAGGGTCAGTCATGTTCCGAAAAAGAGCCGATTTTTGGACGGGGAGCGCTGCACCCGTCCCCCATACCTTGCCAGGTCATAAACTTAGTCTTTGAATTGGGGAAATCCTGCGCTGTGCGCAGGATTTCCCCAATTCAAAAATTAAAGGTGTAGCCTGTGAAAGTATATAATGATGAACCTCATCAATCCTACAGGAAGTGGGAGCGTCCCACTTTTGCAAATTAACTAATTTTGTTTTGTTGGGTGGGCGGGCGCAGACCGCCCACCCAACAAAAATGGGACGCGCCCCAGGAAGGAGCCTACAGGAAGGATGTTGGGTAGGAAGGATGTTGGGTAGGAAGGATGTTGGGTAGGAAGGATGTTGGGTAGGAAGGATAGTGAGAAAAATTTTTGTCGTAGAGTACCCCATGCATCAGACCGACCCAACAACCCAGAATCGAGGATGAAATAGAAACCTAATCTTACGTCAGTTCGACAGCGCCCCAATCCTCTATTTTTGCGTTGTGAATTTGAGAACTTTGCTAAGTCGTGTCGGCAGAATTAAAAACTAAGGGACTTGCAAGAAAATAAAGTACCCGGAAAAGAGCAGCGGACTGCGCCCGCTGCTCTTTTCTTCCGGTATTTTTTTTAGCCGCAGATCCCTAACTATAAAACCATGCACTACCTGCGCAGTGAGCAGTACATGGTTTATGGGTTTTATATTTAATTGTGACCACATCTTATATAGCAACGAAAGAGTTCGTGAAGCCAAAACCAACCCTTTGGTTGCTATAGTTTGGCGGAGCGACTTGCACACCAGCAACTCTCATTTTGGGAAACTTCGCGCCCTATCGCCTGAGGCTAACTTTTTGCCTCCTAAATTTCCACAACGAGAATTGTTGTTGTGAAGCCGCCGGGGGGGGTGGTAGGGTTACTTCTGTGATACGACTGTGTTGATTGATTATGCCGCCTCCGCCGCAGCGAATAGATGCCTTAAGTAGTTCAATGTGGATTCGCAACTTTGTTGTGATTCTGCTGGTATTGGGTGTGGTTTTCCGACTCTACAACATTGATACCAAAGTGTACTGGTACGATGAAACGATGACGTCCCTGCGCATCTCGGGGCACACCCAGGCGGAGATGATGGGCTTGGCTTACACCGGAGAATTAACCACTGTCGGGGATTTACTTGACACCTACCAGTATCCCAATGCGGTCTATGGCTGGCAGGACTCTCTCAGTGCCCTCAAGCAGCACCCGGAACATTCGCCGCTGTACTACCTGCTGGCGCGGGCGTGGATGCTAGTCATGCCCCACTCAATCACAGCTATTCGATACCTCTCTGTCATTTTTGGGCTGCTGGCACTGCCCTGTATGCTGTGGTTCTGCATGGAACTGTTTTCAGCACCTTTGATTGCCTGGGTCTCCACCGCTCTATTTGCCGTGTCGCCTTTTCACGTCCTGTATGCTCAGGAGGCGCGAGAATACAGCCTATGGACGTTGACCATCCTGCTGTCGAGCACTTGCTGCCTGTGGGCGATGCGCGAGAATAAAGCCTGGACGTGGGTTATCTATGGCATAACGGCAGCGTTAGGGCTGTATGTGCATCCGTTTTCAGGATTTGTGTCCATTAGTCATGGCTTATATGTGCTGATTACTGAGCGGATATCTCTGAGTCGCCGCGTTCTGAACTACTTGGCCGCGTCTGCCCTGAGTATGCTGCTCTTTGCCCCCTGGATGACAGCGGTGATTTCCCACTTTGACCTGTTTGTCGGCAATACAGAATCCGTCAACGCAGATCGTTCTGGCTCGATGCCCCTATTTTGGCTGCTAAACCTCAGTCGCGTATTCTTTGACCTCAACCAGGGGCCAAGCGCAATCAATCCAGCTCATTACCTGCTCGCAATCCTGGCCGTGGTGTCTATGGTGTTTGTATGGCGAAAGGCTCCGCTGTCCTCGGCCTTATTTCTGACAACGCTGGTCGGGGTCACAGGGCTTGCGCTTCTGGGGCCAGATGTCGTACTGGGAGGGCGGCGATCGAGCATTACTCGCTATGCCATCCCCTGCTACCTGGGGCTGGAAATTACGATCGCCTATTTCCTGACCCGGCAACTCGCGTCTCGTCCCTTCGCGGTGCGGGCACGGATGCGATCGCGCCGTCGTTGGAGGGCTGTGGCGATCGCCCTGGCAGCAGGAGGCATCATCTCCTGTGCCGTGAGTTCCCAGATACCCGTGTGGTGGCACAAAAGCTATGCCAAGAGCCGCCGCATTCTAGACGTTGCCGAAGTCATCAATGCGAGTGATAATCCCCTACTCATCAGTGACAACAAACCAGCGGGACAATTGCTCTCCCTCAGCCATGCCCTCAACCGTGATGTGCATCTGCAACTGGCAGACAAAGCCCGATTAGTAAACGTACCCGACGGGTTTGACTCGGTGTATCTTTACCTGCCGTCTAATCAACTGCGAAACCGCCTGGAACGTCATGAAAACCTGATCGCCACTCCGGTGACGCTCCGAGAAGATGAGAAAGACGAATGGCTTTGGGAAACCCGGCAAACGTAGGTGTCTGAATCCTTTCAAGTTTTGGCTGGTTATTCCGGGCGGAGGAGCCAGAATCCGGTGTAGGTGATGCCAGAATCATCGGGTTGAACAAGCAGAAAATGCAGCCCCCTGGTAGCTTGAAACCGCCGCTGATAGGTGCGGGCAGACTGCTGCATGGTGGAATCGTCAAATGTAGCGAGAATCCAGCGATCGCCCAATCCCGCATCGAGAATCAGGCCATCGGGGGCACCGGGGACATAGTTGATGGCCACAGGCTGAGCCGACTGGAGCCAGCGAGTAAGGCGCATCGACACCCGGCCCCCATCAATAACGACTCCCGGAACCGGGACATCGGACGCAAGGCCCAGATTCACAGGGCGGAGCGCATCGGGCACGTCTCGGATAGGGATGGGCTTGTCGGTCAAAAACAGATCAATATCTCCAGCAGGGAGGGAACCAAACCGCCAGCGATCGCCCCACAGAGCCTCATCAATGGGCAAGGGCGGCGGCTGGTCGATGGCAGTCGGGTCGTAGTCATCCCCCGTATAGTTGGGCAGGGTTTTATAAACGTCGAGGCGATCGCGCAAGTAGTCTTTCAGGGCAGCCGTCCGGCGGGTCGAGCGCACAGGAATGGAGAGCATAGCCCCCGCAGATTCTATTAGGGAGAAAGCCTGGGGCCGAAATACCTGGAGTTCCTTCGGTTTGTCAGCTTGTTCGGCTAAATCGCTGAGCTGCTGGGCAATCCACGGCGCATTCACGTCTGCCTGGGGACAAAAGGCGTAGGCAGCAAAGGTTTTGTCGGAGTTGCACACCACTAACTCCCAGAGGGGATTGCCCGACTCATCTCGCAGGGGGCGGCGATATACATCAACTTGCCAAACGGTCATAGGAATGCCTCGCGTGCATCACGACAAAAAATCTGGTAGCCCCCAGGCCGATGGCACAAAATCCGTGAGGGATGCCAGAATTTGGTCGGCTTCATGATACAGCACCGGATCGAAAATAGGGTCAGGAACGGCCACCACCGCCATGCCCGCTGCCTTCCCGGCGGCGACCCCTGCAAGGGAGTCTTCAAATACCAGACAATGGTCAGGTGTTGCGCCCATGCGCCGAGCCGCAATGAGAAAAATATCGGGGGCAGGCTTCCCCCTTTGTATGTCAGAGTCATCGCCAGTGACAACGCAGGAAAATTGGCGAAACCAATCCCCATGGCGATCCGTTTTGAGCCGGAAAGGCCCCTGGGAGGAACTGGTCGCAACGGCCTGAGCAATTCCCTGTCGCTGAAAATACTGCGTCAACGCCAACGCCCCGGCCATCGGTTCTGCCTGGGGATAGAAGGTTTCAATGAGCACAGATTTATGTGCAAGATAGGTGCTGACATCAATGGGCAGGCCAAGGTGCTCAATGATGACTCGTGCAGAGTCGTGACCATTAAGTCCAGCAGTTTTTAACCGAATAGACGGGTCGAGGGATTTGCCATACTGAGCGGCGATCGCCTCTGCCACCTGGAAAATTAGCGGCTCTGTGTCTAAGAGCAGCCCATCCAGGTCGAAGATGACATGAGTAATGAGAGATGACGGTTTCATGAACTTGGCCTATGCAAAGTGCCCAGTAGTGGAGGTCAGTGGGTTAGGAACGAGAATGAAACCACTTGAGCCCTACTGTAGCAGAGTGGCATGGCGATGCTGTCCCAGCCTGCTAAATTCGGATTTTGTTCAATTCTTGATCCTGATCTGTCAGATATGGCCCTACGGGCTTAGCTTCAAGAGTGTATCCCCCGCGCAGCGGGGGATACACTCTCCTCCAATGTCCTAACCTAAGTGCGTATTGCTATAGACAACAGCTTATCGCTTCACTAACCGCTACATCTTACATCCCATCTCTTAAAGGCATGACCATACAGAGTGAGAATTAAACATGCACACTCAAACGTCATACCTTGGGTGATTTTAAGACGTTTGCTTGCGATCGCCCAGCAGGCTGTAGCCGCTGATGAGAGTCAGCAGAATTCCCGACAGCATGGCTGAGAACCTGGGTATATTGGGCGGCGATATGCTCAGGGGTGAAATGGGCTTGGAGGTATGCCCGTCCTGCTTCACCCATCCGTTCAGCCAAGGGGCGATCGCCCTTGAGCTGTTGAATAAATCCGGCAAGATTGCGAGCATCCCCGTTTTGAAAAAAGCCCCCACATTGGGCATCACGGATCAGATTTCTCAGATAGGAGTGAGGCTCGCAAATCACCGCAATGGGTCGTCCTGCCGCCAGGGCTGGATAGAGTTTGCTGGGTGCAACCAACCCCTCCATGCCCATCTCGACACTCACCAGCGATAGATCACAGGCCGTCAGGGAATAGGGCAAATCCTCCTTGTCCTGATAGGGCAAAAACTGAACGTTTTCAAGGCCAAGCTCTCGTACCCGCTCCACCAGTTGCCGATGCTTTGCACCACTCCCCACAATGATGAACTTAACGGCCTCATCCTGCAGTAGTTCAGCACAGGCAAGAATCGTCTCGGCGTCATGACACCGCCCTAGATTTCCGGAATAGAGCACAGTAAATCGATTGACCAACCGATGCTTCCAGGCAAACCAATTCTGCTGTTTCTCGATGGGCACGATCCAATACGGATTTGCCCAGTTATGAATGACGTGAATTTTGCCTTCCACAGCCGGACATTTGGCAACTACACGGTCTTTCATTGCAGAGCTAAGCACGATAATGTCAGAC
>CAYXJG010000174.1:0-10392 GCA_964465285.1 uncultured bacterium | reverse complement strand
TGCCCAGGGCTTCAGCTGAAATCTGGTATCCGTAGTCCCGCTGCTCTGGGTCACTCCCCGCTTGGAAGGGACCAGCAGCAACAAAGACAAAGCCCGACTGCACTTCACAGCGCTCCTTGGTGATTTTTTGGGAGTGCGCTGGGTCATTGGCACATCCTGCCAACAGAATGATCCCAGCCAAGCTCAGATACACGCTTTGGTTTAGAAAAATATTTTTGACAGCACACATTTGAACAAAGATTTATTCTAAAGGCTGAATACCTTCGTTTTCTTAAAAACTTTTGAGACAAACCTTAACCAGAACTAAGCTTCCTCAGTAGAGGTAACTGTTTCAGCGTCTCACATAATTATAGGAGTTTAGATTTGGGCAACGCTAACGGCATAGATATAGCGGTGTGCAATTGGTTCAGCACATCCAAATTTATTGAGTGGCGGCGTTCTGCGCCGCCACTCAACATACTGTACTTAATGCGCTTGCACAGCGCTATAAGTCTTGGGGCTCGGGAAGGGATAACAGTGATGGAGCAGGTAAGCCTAATCGCTGGGATCGGAGCGTCTCACTCAGGAAGTCCCACGCATTGCGCTCCTGAGCCTTAAGGGATGTGGTCACCGTCAAAATCCGGCCCACAAACTCGCTGCCCTCTCTCGATTGAGACCCTTGGGTGGTGCGCCGCCAGATTACCGCTGAGCGCAAAGCCCTCTCTGCGGTGTTATTGGTCACGACTTGGCAAGTTTCACGAAGAAACAGGGTTTTGCGTTGTGAATTTGAGAACTTTGCTAAGTCGTGTCAAATAATACGGGTCAGCCATCGGCGCGATGTGTATCAGTAAGCTGATTGCGGCAAGAAAATTGGAGGATTCGGACGAATGAAATATACGATTGTGATGCAGTGGTCAGAGGACGATGACTGCTTCGTGGTGTTTTTGCCTGAGTTTGAAGATGTGATGCAGCCTGTGACCCACGGGGAATCTCACGAAGAGGCATTTCAGAATGCCTAAGAAGTTCTAGAACTCTTGGTGTCATCAGTAATGGAAGAAGGCAAAACCCGTTCCCAAGCAATTGTTTCAAGTCGTGTGCTGACGGAATTAAATTTCCCATTTGTCAACGAGCGTGAGCAACGAGCAGCAATTCTCATTATGGAAATTTAGGGGGCAAAAAGGTCGCCTGAGGCGACCTTTTTGCCCCCTAAACCGATACAAGTGAGCGCCTATAGGGCGCGAAGTTTTCTAAAATGAGAATTGCTGAGCAGCGAGCGTGAGCAATGAGCGTGAGCAATGAGCGTGACGCCCTCAGCACTGTTGGATGCACTACTCAGACTGCTTCATTTTCAAGCGTTCTCGTTCCAGGGCGATCGCATTTTGCAGGTTAGCAATGTAAAACTCCATAAAGTGATCAGAAACAGCATCTGGCCCCGTTCTTACGAGGGCAGACAAAAATCCCCATGCTCGATCAGCCAGACGCTGCCCTAAAAAGCTATGTCGCTGTAGTGTTCCGCTGGAATCAAAATAGCGAAAGTGACCGAAGTGGCCGTAGATGCGAGTGGGCTGCCAGGGAACAAAACCAGGTGGAATCAGCGGCACGATATCGTTATTGTTGGCGTAGCGCTCTACAGGAATGGAGTGGGGATGCGTTAGGGTGTTCATGGCCGCACTACCAAATGACCAGTCCCCCACCCGAGGCTGCCCAAAGGTATAGAGGCCAGCTACGTTGAAGCCCTGACACTTCAGCGATACGGCTGCTAGAGCGGCAAGGGCACCCCCCAGGCTGTGGCCGGTGACCCAGATATTTGGACGGTCGGGGCGTGGAGTCGGTGAGTTTGATGGGGTATCGGGTGAGCCGAATGGACTGGGCTGATCGCGGCATTCCCAGTCCTTAAGGGTGTCCATGATGTCACCTTCGATGCTCTTGAACGCATTAAAAAATCCTTGGTGGACTTTTCCAATGGGGGTCGGAGATGATGCAGGAACAGATTTTTGCGGGGCTTCTGTCCGAAAGCGCTGGAGCGTGAGGCTGAGATTAGTCTTCCAGTCTTCAAATTTTTCAGTGCCTCGAAACACAAGGATAATATTGGCCCCCTTCTGAAAAATAAATGCCTGGGTATCTGTCTCTTTAATTTCAAATGCCTTAAAGTAGGCCAAGATATCGATGGAAACAGGCGATCGCTCGGCTTGCCAGGCATGAATCACTCCGGCTAAAAACTGCTCGTCAGGCTGCTGTCGATAGGCGTCTAGGAGCTTGTTCTTGAGCCAGAGCGTTGCAATATCAGCCATGTAGTCTTCATCTTCGTACACCAGCATTGATGCCTTGGCACAGCACAGCGCTCGGTAGAAGGTATTGTTCGCAAAGGATAGGCCCTCTACTTCATCATCTTTGCCAAAGTCGTGATAGGCATAGGGAGGCGGCAGAACTTTGTAGCTGTATCGCTCAAACAGGGACTCGACTCCGGAGTAGCCCGAATGGTGGATGTAATAGAAGAGAGGATCGTAGAAGCTCGCGCCGCCTTTGCGTCGCACTGTGCGATCGGCCATGACTTGAATCCAGTAGCAGATGAAGGGCTTGATGTCTCTGGCGGTGAATAAGCCTCCCTGGATCATGGCTTCGATGTCTTCCAGTCCCATGAGAAATGCATCAAACCAGTCCCGGAGAGTGACTTCGATGGGAAACTCGTTGTCCCTGTAGTGTCGGCAGGTTTCCAGGTCGATGAATTCCTGGTTGCCATCGGGTGTGTTGTAGTAAAGTCCGTGGGTCTTTTCAAGGGTCTGCAAAGCTGCCTTGATCTTGACCATTGCATCATGTTCGCGGAGCGATCGCCGGAGTCGGGCATCAGTGGCTTGAAAGCTCTTGATTTCTCCGGTCAGGGGGTCAGTGAAATATTGGGTGCGGTACTCTTCGAAGTCAAGGATGCTCATCACGTTTTTCACCCCTGGCTTTTCTCGAAACGCCATGAATGCTCGGCGGGCAGAGTCTACCCGCCGCCATCGGCAGCGGGCACGATACTGGAGCAGGACGACGGCGATCGCCCCAACCCCCAGGCCATATCCCAAAATCAACGGCCATTGGGTGCGAAATTCGAGAATATTTTCAATGGCGAGGTCCGCTTCAGAGGTTGTTGCAGTCTGCCCAAGCACAGGAGAGGGGCATGTCGCTCTTGCCCTATGGGGTGAGATGAAGGAAGTCGATAAACAGAAACTAGCTCCAATGGCGATCGCCCATGTTCGAATGTGCATCGTTGTCTGACCTGACTTTTCTTATTTCTAGATGCTACCCAACTCTGTGTCAGAGTGGATAATTGGTATGTAAACCTTCAGACACACAGCTTGGCAAGTTTCGCGCAAAAATAGGGATTTGGGGCGCGCTCTGAGCGCCCCAAATCCCTATTTTTGCCTTGTGAATTTGAGAACGTTGCCAAGTCGTGTCAGACAATGGGGCTGAGCATTGAGGATGACAGAGGCCCCAGTTCTGCTGGGGCGGCGCGGCATCGCTGTACCTTCTCAAATGTCAGTCTCTATCAGGTTACAGGCGATCGCCCCGATACCACTGGACTAGGCGAGTGGGTGATATGCCAGCACGATACCCTAAAATCACGGCTTGATTGAGGAGCGTCGTTTTGAGGACGCCCAGTTTTTCCCATCGACGCCCTGAGGTTGTGACAGTGGCCGGGGCGATCGCCACCCGTCCGTGGCGCTTTAGGCGCTGCACTAGCTCAAAGTCTTCCATAATCGGCAGGTCCGCAAATCCGCCTATCACCTCAAAGGTAGCGCGCTTCAAGAACAATGCCTGGTCGCCATAGGGCATCTGAAACAAGTGCGATCGCACATAGACGCCCCATTCCACCAGTCTCAGCGCAAAACGGGTTCCCCGAATGGCAAGGTCAAAGGCTCCAGCCACCACCTGAGGCTGGGCGAGGGTATCTGATATGAGCGCCAGAAAATGATCCGGGAGCGCAGTGTCGGCATGGAGGAAGAGCAGCACGTCACCCTGGGCAGCACGGGCAGCGGCATTCATTTGGGCAGCGCGCCCTGGCGGAGAAGCAATGATGGAGGCCCCCAAGGAACAGGCGATCGCCACGGTCTCATCCTGGCTCCCTCCATCAGCCACAATGATTTCGACATCCTGATTAGGCCCGGTGGCCGCCATCAGGTGTTTCATCTGCCTGCCGATTTGTGGCGCTTCGTTCAAAGCAGGGATGATAATGGAAAACGTAGGGGTGGATCGCAGGGGGGATGTAGAGAAGGCGTGGTTCCAAATCTCCAGGTCTTCTGGGCGATCAATATCCGCAAGTACCTCCAACTGAGCTGCATTCAAACTCAATTGCTTTACCCAATTCAGCGTTTGCTGAAGGACGGTTTCGGTGCCCCAATTGATGTCTCGGAATACGTCGGGGATAAACCGGGAAAGGCCAATCAGGTAGTATCCTCCATCCTTGGCGGGGCCGATCACAACGTCGCTAGCTTCGAGGTGACTGAATGCTTCAGTCAAAATTTCGGTCGTGATGTCGGGACAATCGATGCCGATCGCCAGAACAGCAGTTGCCCCTCGGCTAAATGCCTCCTGGAACGCGCGGCAGAGGCGATCGCCCAAAGTCCCCTCTCCCTGGGGCGTATAGTCCCACTGCAATCCCAGCCATGCCTGCATTTGTGAGGGATCGCCTCCCGCAAACCGTACGTCCACCGCAAGGGGCATGCCCCGCCGCTTAAGCTGGTGAATGGTTGCAAGGGTATGCTCTGTCATCTGCATTTGCAAGGCTGCTGCCCCCTCAGCCCCCAACGCAGGGATCAGCCGAGTCTTTGTCTTACCCGCTTCGGGATATCGGGTGAAGACAATCAGGCATCTATGTTCTGCAAATGTCTTGGAAAATGATGATGTGTTCAAAGTCTCACCCATCGTCAAGTATTCCGTGTCCAGCTCTATTCGAATCTATCGCCTCATCTCTATCGCCTCATCATAGAGGGGCGATCGCCCCGTTGAATGAGAGCTGGATGAATGCCAGGACTTTACGGTGCAGTACTAGGACTTTACAGTGCAATACAGAGAATTAAAATCCCAGGGGCAACCCAGAATTAATGCCTATGCTAGGTTGTTCTCATCATTCTCTCAGACAGAGCTTATTTAATGTGAACAGCCATTGATTTGACTCACTCATATTTCGGAGATGCCCGCCCATGAAAGCTCAGTATTTAGCAAGTTTGGCGATCGCCTCAACCCTGATGTTTGGCATTGCTGCCTGCTCTACTCCTAATTCGCCCACGACACCTAGCAGTGACACTAAGTCTGATGTTGCTGACCCCTGTGCGGGTGCCGACCCCTGTGCGGGTGCCGACCCCTGTGCGGGTGCCGACCCCTGTGCGGGTGCTGACCCCTGTGCGGGTGCTGACCCCTGTGCGGGTGCCAATGCTTCTGACGGTGAGGCTGTCTTGGTGAGCTATTTTGCAGAGGAAGAAATCGCCATCCGTGGCGCTGATCCCGTTGCGTATTTCACCCAGGGAGAAGCGGTCATCGGTAGCGCAGAGTTTGAGCATGAGTGGAATGGGGCAACCTGGCGGTTTGCCAGTGCAGAGCACCGGGACTTGTTTGCGAGCAATCCTGAGCAGTATGCCCCCCAGTACGGCGGATTCTGCGCTTGGGCCGTGAGCCAGGGCTACACAGCTTCCGTTGACCCTGAAGCATGGCGCATTGTCGATGGCAATCTCTATCTCAACTACGACCGGGGAGTTCAGCGTCGCTGGGCGCAGGACATTGAAGGCAACATTGCGAAGGCAGACAGCAACTGGCCTGCTGTTCTCAACCAGTAACGTCAAAAACCCCGTGATTGGAGTTTAGGCTAAGAGTTGACCCCATAGATTTTGCCGAATGGGTATGGCGTGCGATGCGTGCCACACCCGTTTAGCACATGGGCACACCCGGTTTAGCACATGGGCAACGTTCGCCTGGCAAATTACCAGGGTCGTTCCGAAAGTCGCCGTTCTGAAATATGTCGCTTTGACAAATAAAGTCCCAAAGTGCAACCCATATTTCAGCCAGGATTAAAATTTGGTATTAGCATAACAGGTGTATCTCGTTGTTTGTCTCGTTTCTCCTAAGTCACACCTGTCTATGAACTTTATTAAGCATATCCTGGCGATCGCCGGTTCCGGTGCAACGGCTTACATTTCTGCCCGCAACCTCCGCGATATCAACACCCGCCCCAACATACTGGCGGGTTTACAATTGGCAGAATCCAATTCGGTTCCCCTGTTAGAAACGCTCAGCCAGCGAGCCGCATCCGAAGGCGATGATTGGCTGGCGGAGCGGCTTCAGCGCCATGCCAACGATGAGCGGCGGCATGGGCAAATCTTTGCCAGCGGCCTCCGTAACCTGAACAAACAGGTGATGAGCCGCGAGGAACTCCAGCAGCGAAGCGACCAGCAGAAGAAAGCAGGACGCCAGCAAAGTCCGTTCCTCTCTGCTTACTTTGAGGGGTACACCCAAGACGACCTGAAGGCTGAGGTGATTGCATGGCCCCTCTTCTTTGGCAGCACCTATATTCTGGAGCATGACGCCAGCAAGGACTTCGTCCGCATGGCCCATGCCCTCCCTGAGGATGAAGCCCATAGCGTCAGCCTGAAAAAAGCAATTCTGAGCATTGCGGCAGACGAAGAAGGCCATGCGTCTTATCTGTTTGAAGCAATGGTGCGTCGCTACTCCTATTTGGATGCGCTGAGGCTGGCGGATGAGTGGCGAGAGCGCAAGACCAATGCTCTGCTGGCAATGGTTCGAGGGCTAATAGAGCGCCAAGGCGACATGCCCTCTATGGTCAAAGACTATCATCCTAAGAGCCATGAACCTACGATGGCTCCTGCTGAGGCTACCACGGAAACCCAAGCGTCAAAGCCACTGGTTGCAGCATCATAGGATGCACTTACTCAAAGCCCAAACTTAAAGTAAATTCTACGAATTGCAGGACAGCGCAGCAGTGCTGTCCTGTTCCACAATTATTGGAAGCAGACTACTAAGTACCTCGGCAACACGACTTGGCAAAGTTCTCAAATTCACAAGGAAAGAATAGGGGTTTGGGGCGCGCTCAGCGCGCCCCAAACCCCTATTCTTTCGTGAAACTTGCCAAGTGGTGTCGGCAAAATTAAAAACCAATTTCAAAATCCTGCGCTGACCGCGCAGCGGGTAGCGCAGGGTCTATGGGTTTTATATTTAATTGTGACCACTTACTTATTCTCCTCCCTAGCCAGGCGCGGGGCTGCTGTATTGCCTACCTTGCAAATGCTAGTGGCGTAGGCTGTAGTGGCGTGAATGTTCTATTGATAATGATGATGGAGAGACCTGTGAAAAGCTTCTGGATAGTCTTGGTTACAGGATTGGCGATCGCCGCCTGCACTCCATCAGCGCCTGACTCTACCCCCACCGATGCTAGTTCAGCATCATCATCGTCTGCGAATGCTGTGGATGCGGAAAATCCTGAACCCGAAACACCTGATTCGTCCGGGGGGTTCAACGGTCAGGGCGGCACAGTATCAGAACTACCGCCAGCCTCTAGCCTCATCGCCACGCAGCCGCTGAATCCCCAACCCATGCGCATCACCCTTGAGGATTTGCCTGCACCTTTTGCGAGCCGCAGCGTTTCTCAGTCTCCGAATGTCGTGCCTGTGCCTGATAATCCCGTGCTGAACGTCCCGGAAGGCTTTAGGGTTAATGTGTTTGCTGATGGACTGGATCGGCCTCGATGGTTAGCGCTGACTCCCGACGGTGATGTGCTGGTCACGGAAACTCGACAAAATCGCATTCGCCTACTGCGCGATACCAACGATGATGGCGTTGCTGATGACTATTCCACCTTTGCGGACGCCAGCAACGGTCTCGATATCCCCTTTGGCATGGCATTTGCAGGAGACTCGTTTTTCCTGGGAAATACGAATGCAGTCCTGAGGTTTCCTTTTGCCCCTGGGCAGCAGCAGCTAAGCGGCCAGGGCACTCCAATCGCAGACTTGCCGGGAGGCGGCTACAACCAACACTGGACGCGCAATGTGATTCCTAGCCCCGATGGCCAATCCCTTTATGTATCCATTGGCTCTCGCTCAAATGTGAGTCAGGAGCCGCTTCCCCGTGCATCTGTACAAACCATGACCCTGGACGGCACCGGCCAGCGTACCGTTGCCTCTGGGCTGAGAAATCCCGTGGGCTTAGATTTTCATCCTCAGACCCAGGAACTCTACACGACCGTCAATGAGCGGGATGGCTTAGGCGACGACCTCGTGCCCGACTACCTCACGCGCATTCAGCAGGGAGAATTTTACGGATGGCCGTATACCTATCTCTCCCCTGACATCCTCGACCCCAGGCAAACGGAGGGCGATCGCAGCGTTAACCCTGACCGGGCTAGCCAAACGAAAACCCCAGATGTGCTTTTTCAGTCTCACTCGGCTGCCCTGGGCCTCCAGTTTTATGACCAGGGGACGTTCCCAGACCGCTATCACAATGGTGCATTCATCGCCTTTCGGGGGTCATGGAACCGGAGTCAAGGCACGGGATACAAACTCGTCTTCGTTCCCTTTAACGAGTCAGGCCGTCCCGTTGGCTATTACGAAGACTTCGTCACAGGCTTTCTCATCGATCCGTCTGTGCCGACCACATGGGGGCGGCCTGTGGGGCTGCTGGTTTTACCCGATGGGAGCCTTCTTTTTACAGAAGAAATGAATCAGCGAATCTACCGTGTTCAGTACGACGCCAACTCGTAGTTTGCCGGGGGAATTAAGTTTTGTGCGTTGGCCCCACGGGTAATGATTTTGCAAGGCAGGTGTTGGTAAACTCGTAGCGAATCCCTAACGCCAGAATTTCGCATGCCTAATAGCCCAAAGACACCTGATGATGCGTTTGCTGATGCGTTCCAGAATTGGAATGTTGAACAGCTTTATCTTGATTTGGCAGAGGCAAAGGGTAAAGGGCTAACGCGGGTTGAAAAGCAATATTTACGGGGATTGCTTTGCTATTGCAGCCCCAATGAAATTGCGGAGCGGCTCCATGTTGCAGGTGATACCGTTCGCAATTATTTATCTAAGGGACTATATCGCTACATTGAGGAACTGCTGATTCAGCGGCAAAGCGAAACCGTTCGGGTGAAAGACTGGAGCCGAGTGCCGCAGTTGCTAGAAAAAGCAGGGTATCGGTTGTTGAATGTCGAAGAGGGTGATACAAGCTACGCTCTGGAAGCCCAACACCCTCTTGAACACTCTCCCCCTCAGCTTCCAACCCAGGAACTCTCACCCATCCCCTCCCCATCTTGTCCCTCTAAGCTCTTCAGCGTCCCTGACATTCCAGTATTCTATGGACGGCAGGTTGAGTTGGCCACTCTACGAACCTGGGCCATTGACGATCAATGTCGATTAATTGCCCTGCTTGGCATGGGCGGCATTGGCAAAACGACACTGGCAGCGCAGTTCACGACTCAGGTTGCAGAAACCTTTGAGAGGGTGGTGTGGCGATCGCTCCGTCCTGGCATCGCTGTCGGGCAACTGGTGACAGACCTGCTATCGGTGCTGTCTCCTGATGGACCTATACCGGAGAGTGGCCCATCCCTCGAACAGCTTATTCAGCATCTTGTCCAGCATCGGTGCCTGATTGTGCTGGAGGACGTGCAAATGGTGCTCCAAAGCGGGGAACTGGCAGGTCAATATGAACCTGGCTATGAAGGATATGGCGACCTGTTCCAGCGAGTAGCCGAAACACCCCATCAAAGCTGTCTTATCCTCACTGGATGGGAAAAGCCTCGGGATTTGGCGCTCTTGGAAGGGCAGGTGCGACCCGTGCGATCGCTCACAGTGAAAGGACTGGGGAATGATGCCCATGCTCTATTCAAGGAAAAGGGACTGTTGAATCCAGAGCTATGGGATGAACTGGTGATTTGCTATCGGGGCAATCCCCTTGCCCTCAAAATCATCGCCACTACTATTCAGGAACTTTTCGCCGGAAGCGTGTCTGAATTTTTGAGCCAGAGCACCCTGTTCTTAGGAGACTTTACTTATCTTTTAACCCAGCACTTTAGTCGATTGTCCTCTTTGGAACAAGAAGTGATGGCTTGGCTAGCTACCCGTGGAGAACCTGTTTCCTTACCTCAGCTACGGCAGGGCATCCAGGCAGATATCGCTTTGTCAGATTTACTGAAGGTACTGGAATCTCTGGGGCGGCGATCGCTTTTGGATAAGATAAAGGTGGGAGATGAGATGATGTTTACCCTACAGCCGATGGTGATGAAGTATGTGAAGCGGCATCGGGGGTGAGGTCGTGAATGGTCTAGCAAATCGGCTCAGAAACCATGGGGCAATTTTGGATTTTGGATTTTGGATTTTGGATCACGACTTGGCAAAGTTCTCAAATTCACAACACAAAGATAGGGGTTTGGCGCGC
>CAYXJG010000173.1:0-10462 GCA_964465285.1 uncultured bacterium | reverse complement strand
GCGCGCCCCAAACCCTTATTCTTGCATTGTGAATTTGAGAACTTTGCCACGTCGTGCATGGCAATACTTTGCCAAGTCGTGTAGGAATCTATCCTGATGCTCTGCCAATCCTCAGAGTGAGAGGCGACAGAGCACGAGAGCCATTTACGAAATGATGCCGTCCTTTTTAGCCATCGATAGCATGAGGTCGATAACGCGATTGGAGTAGCCCCACTCGTTGTCGTACCAGGACACCACCTTAAAGAAATTAGAGTTCAGCTCAATGCCTGCCCCAGCATCAAAAATGCTGGAATGGGGGTCGCCGTTGAAATCAGAAGACACCACTGAGTCATCGGTATACCCCAAAACACCCAGTAATGACCCTGCAGCCGCATCCTTCATCGCCGCACAGATGTCTTCATAGCTAGTTGCTTTATCGGTTTTGAAGGTCAGGTCAACTACCGAGACATTAGGGGTTGGCACCCGGAACGCCATCCCTGTGAGCTTGCCTTTGAGCTCTGGCAGAACTAACGTCACTGCCTTTGCCGCTCCTGTAGATGCAGGAATCACATTTTGGCCTGCCCCTCTGCCTGCCCGCAGATCTTTTTTACTGGGACCATCTACGGTGGGTTGGGTTGCCGTGGTCGCATGGACGGTTGTCATCAACCCCTCTGCAAGGCCAAAGTTATCGTTAATAACCTTCGCAACGGGGGCTAAACAGTTAGTCGTGCAGCTTGCATTCGACACGACCGTATCTGTGGCGGGATCAAAACTATCGTGGTTTACACCTACAAGCAGGGTTTTGACTTTGTCAGGGTCTTTGGTAGGGGCCGAAATGACAACGCGCTTGGCTCCAGCCTCAATATGGTTTGATGCACCATCAAACGTTGTGAAAAGTCCAGTGGACTCAATAACATAGTCAGCACTCTGGCTACCCCAGGGGAGCTCAGCCGGATTTCGCATTGAAAAGCAGGGAATGAGCTTGCCATTAACCTCAATTCCATCGTCTGTAGCTTTAACTGTTCCCTTGAACTTTCCGTGGGTTGAGTCGTATTTCAGCAGATAGGCAAGGTTTTTGGCAGGCACCAAGTCATTAATACCTACAAATTCGATATTGGGATTATCGATACCCGCTCGAAAAACCAAACGGCCAATCCGTCCAAATCCATTAATACCGACCTTTAGAACAGCCATATTCATCTCCTTTACAGCTCAAGGTTGACGAGGGCATCCTGGTTGTGGCTATGGCGTAAGTAGGTGAGCACGATTAATTACAAAACCTGTAAAACCCTGCGCCGCCTGCACAGCGGGCGGCGCAGGGTTTTACATCTAGTTTTTAATGTGTCAGGCTACTTCATCACCTTCATCACGGGAATGCCCATAGATAGACAGCACACTGGGAGCCTACGCTGTCATTCATCCGTCAGTGTAAAGGGACTTTTGCTGATCCCCGCTAGGCTTAAGAATTAGACAATAAATAACACCCAACACGACTTGGCAAGTTTCAGGAAAAAATAAGGGTTTGCGGCGCGTTTCACGCGCCGCAAACCCTTATTTTTTCATGGTGAATTTGAGAGCTTTGCCAAGTCGTGACCCAATTCACGACTTGGCAAGTTTCACACAAAGATAGGAGTTTGGGGCGCGCTTAGCGCGCCCCAAACTCCTATCTTTTCGTGGTGAATTTAAGAGCTTTGCCAAGTCGTGACCCAATTCATGATTAGACGTGACTTGGCAAACTTTGCCAAGCCGTGATTAGATCTGACGCAATATTTCAAGAGCGTGAGCGCTTTATCCGACGTCTTCAACCGTATGGAGACGGCTTTTGAGGGCGGCCTGAGGGCTGGCTATCGGCGGAGTTTCCAAAGGCAACTAGACACAAAATTGGTGGTGATATGGGCGGAAACCGGAACGAGGAGGCTTCCGGTCATCACCGCTGCTGTCCCCAATACCATGCCGATCACTGTAGCCCAAACAATATACGGCCAGTTTTTAGAGCCACTGTAGTGCAGCACTCCAAAGCAGATGCTAGAGATCACAATACCACCAGCGCCTATGCCAATGGCAGGTAGCACAACTCCACGAAATAATAGTTCTTCGCTCAAACCGGGTAATAGTCCTAGCCACACTAAATCAGGCCAGACGAGAGGCTTGAGGACTAGGTTCAGGTATTCATCAGCACTCTTTCGATAAACAGGCCATATCTGATAGACCAGCCCGCTTAGGGCTGTAATGCCAAGTCCTAAGCCAACTCCGCTGATGAGGGTGAGGATACTGGGGTTGAGGGGAAACAAAACACCGGGAGAAAGAGCGATCCAAAGGCGGGCGATCGCCGCTAAAACGACCGCAGTCATAATCATCGCTGCTAAAATTTGTAACCGGGAGAGGGGTTCAAAATTCGCATCGGGACGTTGAAAGTCTGTCACGGGAGATGTTTCTTGCGATTGGGCAAGTCCTAGCTAGATACTGAGCATCTTCGAGATGCCTAAATGATCAGTCGCGCATCGGTTAGGAACGAAGATTAAATAAAATCCCTTTTTATTAGGGCGGCGCGGCGATGCTGCGCCGCCCTAATAAAAATTTGGTTCACGTTATTTAATTCTCGGTCCTTAGACACAACGGTCAGTCAGACACAGGCAAAAGAGGACGAGATGAATAGGTGTAGCCACTGAATACTTGAAAAGCATGCATGAATGCAGCGTGCAAGGTCTTTATGCCTATCCGGAAGCTCCTCAGAGTCGTTTGCCCCCAAACTCCTCACGGGATTTTCGGATAGGTTTCAGCGAGCGGCTTTAAGGCAAATAGCCGAGGCTCCAGCGCTGCTCGATCAATGCCTGCTTTGTGGCTGACCAGAACGCCAAGTGCTTCTGTATATGATTGTACCCTTTGAACCGGGATCATTAGCTGACCAGGGCTTGCTTTCATGGTGGTTGTGTTATCTCCCACGGCAATAACTTCAGCTTGGGATTGGCTGAAGCTTAAAATGGCGCTTCCACCGCACGCGGTTTCAGGAATTACCACGGCATTAACCTGATTAGCCCAAATCACAGAAGCGGGCGATCGCCCCTCGGGGGACCTGTTTTGGGATGTTACAAATTGTGGAGCACGACTCAGGCCCACTAGCACACAGGGCAAAAACGTATATCCCAATTCTTCTGCTGCAGACCGGGGAGAGACCTCCGGATCTGGTGGTAGGGGGGACAGGGCAGGTGCATGGGCACAGGGAATTTGAAAGGTTCGGACGACGAGATGGCTGATCACAGCCTCTGCCCCCGCTAGCGGATCCACGCCCTGTCCGTGGCGGTACTCTTGCAGGGCAGCACTCCCTTCATCATCAGGAAACCTGGCAACAACGGCGATCGCCTCTGCTTGAGCATCGGCGATCAATCGGTCAACCGCCCGTAGCAAACTTCCTGGATGCTGGATGGTGCCCCAGGTGGCCCCTGATGCAGCCGTTCGCAGTTCTACCCCAAGGGGTTGGTCAGTTACCACGAAATCCGTGAGCTGTAGGCCAAGAGTGGCGCGGGCTGCATCTGCCGCCTGTACATGGCGTAGCCGCAGGTCAGAGTCGATGCCCTGATCCAACACCAGACCCACTCGGTTTTGGCGCACAGGCTGTAGCCCCCAGTGGCCTGCGGCAAATTGGTCGAGTCCGTAGCCCTCGACATACAGGCCATTCGGTAGGGGCCAATAGAGCTGTGCCCCGTTCATTACGTTGGGATGGGTAATGAGTCGATCCGCAACCTGGGCGATCGCCCGGGCTACGGGCATCGCATCCCCTGCGTAGCCACCGATGGCAGCTCCAATCCCCGTCGGCACAATGAGGACAACGGTATACAAGTCCATAGCAGATGGAAAGGTCATAGGCGGAAACACCGAAGTGAACCCATTCATGATATTCCCTGCTCCTGCACTGCCTGCTCTTGCCGTTTCTGACCCGGAACCTCCCGCTCTTGAGTCACAACGGCTTCAACCTGAGCTATCTGCTGTGCTGTATCGACAGAGGTAATGGCCCACCGTAGAGGGTCACCGTGCGATCGCAACATAGACTCCACTCGTTCCCTCAAAACAACGGGCGACACGTGGAGCGGAACAGATAGGGATAAAAACTGGGTTGACATCTCCCCTACACAGGCAGAGAGACCGCATGAGGACGTTGCATCGTCCCGGTTGCTGAAACCACTGTCTTGATTCGAGTCGGCAGTCATCGCAGGTTATTTCTGGAATTGCCCAAACTGAAGTTGATACACCACGTCTTCCTGGTCTGCCTCAACGGTGACGTCAGATTCCGGGTAGGCACTGCACAGCAGAACATAGCCCTGCTCCCGCACATCTGGCCCTAGTCCTGCTGCATCGCTCTGATCAACCGTGCCTTTGATGACTTTTCCAGCACAGGTCGTACATACGCCCGCGTTACAAGAGTAGGGTAGCTCAATCCCAGCGTCGAGGGCTGCATTCAGAATTGTTTTGTCATTGGGCACCTGGAGGGTGTGGGTATTACCGTTGTGGAGAATTTCGACCGTAAACGTCTCAGTCATGATGTGTTGTTAATCAATCCAGATTAGAGGAAACGTACAACGTTACATTACTTATCTTTTCACAGGACTGAGACTGCGTCTACATCCAACATGGCTACACGACTTGGCAAGTTTCACACAAAGATAGGGGTTTGGCGCGCGCTCAGCGCGCGCCAAACCCCTATCTTTGTGTTGTGAATTTGAGAACTTTGCCAAGTCGTGTGTCGCTCCGCTAAAATCGGCTCCCATTGTGCATGAATAGCGCCAATGCTATTTGGATTTCACCAATCCATGATGCCTAATTGCTGCTGGCATTCGTCTGGTTTGCGTTGAGCCGACGAATAATCCAATAGCTGATGGAAAGACCGAAAATGGCTACACCCAGCCCAATCAGTTCCGTACCTCCTGCCTTTTCAAAGTCAAAGATGATGATTTTTCGGGCGATCGCCGTCAGAGAGGTGACGATCACCAACTCTACCTGTACAACGTGGCGCTTGAGATAGGCCGTGATATTCTCTAGAACCTCGAGGGCAATCAGAATATTGAGGAAGAGGCCAAAAATTTCGAACAAGGTTTGCGTAAAAAGACCCCGTGGCTCATTCGCAATTTCGATCGAAAGGAACAGGAATAAATCAATGACTGCCGCAGCCAGGACAACGACCATGGCAACCGACAGAGATTTTGAGACGATTGTCTCTATACTTTTAATCAGATGAAGAAAATTATCATCACTTAACGCAGACCGGAGCCATCTAAACATCGCACTCTAAGCATTGCATTCTAAGTCATGGCGCTCTAGCAGTTTGCCAGACGAACTTTGAGCCGTTGCCTGGTGAGTAGAGCAGCGCCGCGCTACCCCACCCAAATTAGTTCAAATGATTTAGTTCTCTTTCCTAAGCCATCATCGCAATACATTCAATTTCAACGCGGACATCTTTAGGGAGGCGGGCAGCCTGGACGCAGGCGCGGGCGGGAGCCGTTGCTTCATCAAAGTATCTGGCGTAGACGGTGTTTACAGCGGCAAAATCGTTCATGTCCGCCAGAAATACTGTAGTTTTAACAACGCTCTCGAAGCCCAGCCCTGCTGCTGATAAGATTGCGCCCAGGTTCTTCATGACCTGTTCCGTTTGCTGGGTGGCATCGCCCTCGCCAATGATAGTTCCGCTCTGAGGGTCAAGGGCAATTTGCCCTGCAACAAACAGCATCTGCCCCTTAGCGGCGATCGCCTGATTGTATGGGCCAACGGGGGCAGGAGCCTGGTCGGTCTGAATAATGCGTCGTTCCATAGAGTCGTTCCATAGAAATGTATTAGAAAATGATTGGAGAAATGGATTGGTGCACGACTTGGCAAGTTTCAGGCAAGAGTAGGGATTTGGTGCGCGCTCAGCGCGCGCCAAATCCCTATTCTTACGTCGTGAATTGAGAACTTTGCCAAGTCGTGTTGGTGAGCACCCTGCCCATAAATTACAGGAAAGCGTCACCGAAAAGTAGCCCATTGGTTAGGAACGTGGGTCGGCGAGGTGGATCAGGGATAAGAATTAAGCCATTTGAGCAGATGCGGTGTTACCGCAACAGCACTGAGACAGGGGGTTAAAGCTCCTTGTGAAGCCCAAGCTGGACGCAGGATAGTGTAGGTTTTACAGTTAATTCTGCTCATCTCATAGAAGGCGGGGGCGGATGCCGTAGTGGCGGTAGTGCCTGTAATCCTGCAAGATTTTGTTGTGGTCGAAGCAGAGTGTGCCGGGGATTTGCCACAGCTCATACAGTGCTAGATTTTTGGCATCATCGTTGGCCTGGGGATTACCAACGGCGTGGGCCAGAAACACCACAGAGATTGTGTGCTTCCGCTCATCCCGCGATGGGTCTGAGTAAACCTGAAATTGTTCAACCAACGTGACGTTTAGCCCCGTTTCTTCCTGGGCTTCTCGGCGTGCCGCTTGTTCTACAGACTCACCATAGTCCACAAAGCCTCCGGGTAATGCCCATCCATAGGGAGGGTTGAGGCGCTCAATGAGGACAATGGGACGGGACGGGCGATCGCCCATTTCGATAATCAGGTCAACCGTTGGCGCTGGATTTTTATACGTCACAGCCTGAAATAACGTAAACATCGATACTGCATCACCCCATCATAACGGAACCCTTGACATGGAGAGGGGTTCGATGGAGAGAGCAGCAATGATTCTCTCAGGGAGATAGTTTGCCAACAACATGGGCATCATAGAATAGCGTTTGTGAAAAAAAAAAGACGGAGCGCCCGCCCCGTTACATTTAGTTCAAATGATTGAACTTCAAATGATTGAACTTCAAATGATTGAACTTCAAATGATTGAACCCGAGTCCAATTTAGGAACAGTGGTTTCTTGCCGGGAAACCGCTGTTCCTAACCTGGGTAAGGGACCGTTCTCGGTCTTAAAAAACGGTTGAGAGTGTGTGTACTGTTCTCAGGCAGTGCTGTTCTGATTCCCCTGATTGTTGACCGCGCAGGATTTCGAAGGAGTTGTTTCTCACGATGGTTTTATCACCTCAGGCGTCACGACGACATACCCCATCTGATCAGAGGCAAGCATGCCATGGGTATATTGGTGGACTCGTCATCGGCACTCTGGCAGGGGCCCTGTTTGGCACTCTAACACTGCCCGCATCTGCTCAGGCCGATGCGATCGCCCCCCAACAAAGCCAGCCCAGCGCGACCCATCTGAGTCAGGCTAACCACTCAGCAGTGACTCTGGGAGTGGCGATCGCCGCCAGTAACGACCGCCTGGAGTCTGCCATCTTAAATCGATTATCCCGCATTGACCAGTCTTTCCAGGTGATTGACTGGGCACAAATGAATCACGTGGATGATCTGGCTCATATTGATGTGCTCTTGCTGTCCACTATCGAGTCAGTCACATCTCGGCAAGTTCGAGTACTCGACGCATGGGTGAACCAAGGCGGGCGAATAATTGTGAGCGGACACCTGGGCGCATCCTCCTCCTCCACTGTCCAGGCACAGTTGCGATCGCTCCTAGGAGCATATTGGGCGTTTCCTCTGCCTGAACCGACCCAACTGCGGGTGGGCGATCGCCATCCCCTCGCAGACGACATGGCAGATTCGGAAGCAATTGAAGGGGGCGTCATCGTTCCGACAGGATTGGGCAATCAAATCCTCGCAACTTGGCAGACCTCCACAGAAGTCTCCGTTCAGCAGGGGCCACCGAATGGGCAAATCTCTCGCCGCATCAATGTTGGATCGGCTGGAGCACCGGCCATTGTTATCACGGATACAGCAACGTTTCTGGGGTGGCACTGGGGCAACCACGACGCCGATATTGATGCGGCATGGCTCCGGGCTGTCTTGTATCCTGACAACAGTGAGGGCTTCGCTCACCGCTCTCCCCTCCAGCCCGAGTCTTCACCCTCACAGCCCGCCTTCTCACCAGAGTTTGGCTTGCTAGAGGATAACGATGCCAGCCACAGTCCAGAAGGCGACACCCTGACACCCCGTGCTGGGGGTGAGGATGTTGCGCAAGACTCGCTTCGAGAAGAAGAGCAGATTGATAGAGAGCCGGTTCTGGATTTATTTTCACTAGTGCAATCGTCTCCTTCTCCTCAACCGGATGAGGCAGTAGCCAATAATGATGCGGCTAGCCCCTCCCTTCCCCTCGCTCCCGCTTCCGATGACGAATTTGTTGACCCCACCCAGCAAATTGCGCCCGCCGGTATTGACACGCAGCCCACAGCCCGCCCCATCCACATTCTTGAAAAACTCTCTATGGCAGAGGAACTGGAGAACTTGATTGGCCGCTTTGAGAGTGCCCTGCTGGCATCCCATTTCTACAGCACGGAGTCGGGCGAAGCAGTTAGCACGACCTATGAACAGGAAGGTGTTCTCGTCGCCAGTGCTTCGAATCGACCCGGTAGCATTGATCTGGCGGAAATGGCCGAGGACAATACCTATGCCCAGGTTGTGAGCCATCCTGCCCTAATTGAAGCCAAAGCGATTCTTGATGCCTTTCCCGATTTAGTTGATGAACGGCGCTATGAGGAAGCCCGCAGCCAGTGGCTCGAAGCCCGTCGGTTGCTGTGGGAAAACTTCCCGATGGATCGCCCCATCGCTCAACCTGAAGTGCGCGCCATCTGGCTCGATCGGGGGACGATTGTAGAGGCCGGGTCGCGTTGTAGGCTAGCCGACATCTTCGATCGACTTGCCAGTGTAGGCATCAACACCATTTTTGTTGAAACAGTGAATGCGGGCTATCCCATCTACCCCAGCCGCGTTGCCCCAGAACAAAATCCCCTGACCCGCCACTGGGACCCACTGCAAGCAGCAGTTGAGCTAGCCCACGAACGGGGCATGGAAGCCCATGCCTGGGTGTGGGTCTTTGCTGCCGGAAACCAGCGCCACAATGCCATCGTGAATTTGCCCTGGAGCTATCCCGGCCCCATTCTGGCCGCCCATCCCCAATGGGCGAACGCCGATCGCCAGGGCCGATCCATCCCTGTCGGGCAAGATAAGCCGTTTCTCGACCCGGCAAACCCCCAGGTGCGTCAATACCTGCTGCGGCTTTATGAAGAAATCATCACCCGCTACGACGTGGATGGCCTGCAGTTGGACTACATTCGGTATCCGTTTCAAAATGCCGCATCAGGCAGAAGTTATGGCTATGGCACAGCCGCACGCCAACAGTTTCAGAGGCTCACAGGGGTTGACCCCCTGACCCTGACCCCTAATGATCGGGAACTCTGGCAGCAGTGGACGGAGTTTCGAACCGAGCAGGTGAACTCCTTTGTGGCAGATGCCGCTGATCATCTCCGCCGCATTCGTCCTGACATCGTCCTCTCTGCTGCGGTGTTTGCTATGTCGGAGCACGAGCGCATTCAAAAGCTTCAGCAGCACTGGGAGGTGTGGGCGCAGGAAGGGGATATCGACATGATTGTCACCATGAGCTACGCCCTTGACACAAATCGCTTTCAGCAACTCACAGCCCCTTGGCTGATGGATGCTGACTTGGGCTCGGCGATTGTAGTTCCTGGCATTCAGCTCCTAAATTTGTCAGAATCGGCTGCCTTTGACCAAATTCAGCTCATCCGAGACATGCCCGCTGGCGGCTATGCCCTGTTCGCCGCCGAGCATTTGAATGCGGAACTCAGAACCGTCTTTAACCAAACCCAGGGCACCGAACAAGTTCCCCTTGCCCCTGTTCCATTCCGGGAGCCATTCACTACCGCCTCAACTCGGTTCCAAGCCTTGCAGCGAGAATGGGATTTGCTGCTGGATAGTGATGCCATCTGGATGCGCGATAGTGATCGGGAAGAACTGAAGACGGCATCGGAACATTTACAGACTGTTCTAGACACTGTGTCTGATGATCCTTCTCCTCGCCAGATTCGGCAGGCTCAGGCGGAAATTGATGCATTTATCAGGCAATTTTCAGACTGGATGAGTTTGCAGTCCTACAGTCAAGGCTATCGCATTCAAAGCTGGCAAAACCGGCTAGCGATGATTGATACCCTGCTGAGCTATGGGGGCAGTCGATTTTGAATTTTGGATTTGCGATTTGCGATTTTGGTTAGTGTCACGATTTATTCGCCACTCCCTCAGAAGAGTCAAAATGTGAACGATGGCATACACGACTTGGCAAGTTTCACGCAAAAATAGGAGTTTGGGGCGCACTCCTATTTTTGCGTTGTGAATTTGAGAACTTTGCCAGGCCGTGGGCATAAAGGTTTCAGAGTTTACAAATCAGGGTGGCGAAAAACTAAGGGACTTGCAAGAAAATAAAGTACCCAGAAAAGAGCAGCGGGCGCAGCCCGCTGCTCTTTTCTTCCGGTATCTTTTTTAGCCGCAGATCCCTAAGGGTGGATTAGGTGGAATGATTCTGCCTAATCTGCTGTTTTGGGATCTTAACCCATATTTCTCACCAACCTGTTTAGGGCAAACTCAAGGAAAGTATAGGGTCATTCAACGGCGAATTAGGCAATCA